>NZ_NPEX01000189.1:8533-11710 GCF_003258865.1 Rhodoplanes roseus
GGGCGCCGGCCCGCGGGTTGGGGGGCGAGCGATGCCGAACATGCGCGCCATCGAGGCGGGAGCACTTCTCCGGGGCCCCTGGCGCGCGCTGCCGGTCCTCGGGGTCACCCAGGTGCTCGCCTGGGGGGCGCTGTTCTATCCGCCCGTCCTGACCGTCCCGCTGATCGCCGCCGAGCGCGGCTGGTCGCTGTCCTTCACCATGGGCGGATTCTCGGCGGCGCTGCTCGCCGCCGGACTGGTCGCGCCGCTGGTCGGCCGGCTGATCGACCGCCGCGGCGGCCATGTCGCCATGACGGCCGGCTCGCTCAGCGGTGCGCTCGGCCTCGTCTTGCTCGCCGTCGCGACCCACCCGGCCGCCTATCTGGGCGCCTGGGTGGTGATCGGCGTCGCCATGGCGGCCTCGCTCTACGACCCGGCCTTCGCCACGCTCGGGCGGCTGTTCGGTGCGGCGGCGCGGCGGCCGATCACGCTGCTCACCTTCGTCGGCGGGCTCGCATCGACCGTGAGCTGGCCGGCCACCCGGGCGCTGTGCGACGGGCTCGGCTGGCAAGGCTGCTGCCTCGTCTATGCGGCGCTGCTCGCCCTCGTCGCGGCGCCGCTGCACGCCTTCGCGCTGCCGCGCAAGCCGGCCGATCCGCCACCCGCCCCGCCGCCCGGCGCGGCCGCACCCGCCGCGGTGGTGCCGCCTCACGGAAAAACGTTCCTGCTGGTGATGGCGGGCTTCGCCGCCTACGCCTTCGTGCCGTCGGCGCTCTCGGCGCATCTGATCGCGATGCTGCAGCGGGGCGGCATCGACGCCGCGACCGCGGTGACGATCGGCATGCTGTTCGGGCCCTGCCAGGTGTTGGCGCGGGTCACCGAGTTCGCCTTCGGGTCACGCGAGCATCCGCTGCATCTGGCGCGTTTCGCCATCGCCCTGATGGTCGCGGCCTTCGCGTTGCTCGGCTCGGCCGGCGTGTCGGTCGCGGCGGCGGCCGCGTTCTACGTGATGTTCGGCGCCTGCAACGGCCTCGTCACCATCGCGCGCGGCACCCTGCCGCTGGCGCTGTTCGGGCCGCACGGCTTCGGCGCGGTGGTCGGCCGGCTGGCGGCGCCGTGGCTCGCCATGCAGGCGGCGGCGCCGCTGGTGCTCGCGCTGACGGTGGAACGGGCGTCCGACACGGCCGCACTGGCGCTCGCGGCGGCCTTCGCGGCGGTGTCGCTCGGCTGCTTCCTGGCGATCCGGAAACCGGGATGAGGGGGAGCCCGTCGGGGCTCAGTCGAACAGCGCGTCGATGTCGTTCTGCGACACGTGGCCTTCGTCGCCCTGGAGCTTCGGCCCGTTGAGGAGCTTCTCCTCCTCGGTCATCTCGGGCCCCTTCACCTCGGGGACGTACTCGCCGAAGGATTCGATGCCGCCCCAGATCTCCTCCATCCGGCGGATGTGGTCCTCGATGAACTTGAGGGCCGACACGACCTTGCTGATGCGCTGGCCGGTGAGATCCTGGAAGTTGCACGACTCGAAGATCCGGATGACGCAGTCCTGGATCTCGCGGGCGGTCGCCTGGTCGGCCGCCTCGGTCACCGAGGCGGCGAGCTTGTCGGCCCGCGTGTCGATGTCCTCGACGGCGCCGAGGATCGCCTGGGTGGCGCGCTCGGTGTCGTCCACCACGGCGTCGAGCTCGTTCGCCACCCGCGACATCTCCTGGCCGTTGAAGCCGGAGACGTGAATGGTGGCGAGCTCGCGCTTGGTCTCCGTGATGGCGTCGCTGATCACGTCGAGCTCCGCCTTGAGCTTGTGGAACTCGTTGAACTGCGCCTGGAACTTCTCGAGCGTGTGCTGGGCCTCGGTGGCCCGGCCCTCGATCAGGGCGCGCACGCCGCGGATCTCGGTGATGACCTCCAGGTGGCGCAGCGCCGCGTCCGCATCGTTGGCGGATGCCGGAAACACGGCGTCGGGCTCGATGCCGGTGAGACCCGAGGAGATTTCCTCGACCGGTCGGACCTGCTCGATGCGGAAGATCTTGCGCGTTTGCATGGAGGCTTCGCAATTCGACGTGTTCTTTATCGTTGTACCGGAGCATTCTTTAACGACGGGTTCACGGGCGTGCCCCGGACGCTGCGTCGAACGGCGAATCCGGCCCCCCTGTGCCGTTAACCTCCCGTAAACCATGAATCGTACGTCAACGCGGCGTTAACTATGAATTCCCCGTGTTTACAGTTCGCACACCATAGTCGTTCGAATTGTCCTGATCGTGCCGTTACAGTAAATCCGGGCGGGCTCGCTTTTACGACTTGGTTGCCACTTCGGGTTTTTACTCGAAATGCACCAAGGCTTGGTGTCCAACCAACTAACGTCGTAACGAGTGCAGAGCCCCGTCATGTATCGCGTTCTCCTTTGCGCCTTGGCCGCGACCGCGTTGTCCGGATCGCTGGCGACCGCTCAGACCTACGTGTCGGGCCCTTACGGGGGCTCCGGACGGACCTATGTGGTGCCCCAGACAGAATCGCGGGCCGTTCAGCCCCGCGCCGGCCTCGGCGGCGGCTTCATCGAGGCGATCTTCGGCGGCGGTGAATCGGCGGCGGCTCGGCCGCGCTATCAGGGCCAGACCGAGCAGGAGCAGTTCAGCGGCGGGCGCTACGCCGGCGTCGATCCGAGCGAGTTCAGCCGGACCGCTGTCGATCCGCGCTTCCGGCCGCAGGTGGTGTCCTATCCGGGCGACGAGCCGGCCGGCACCATCGTGGTCGATACCCGCAACTTCTATCTCTACCTCGTCGAGGGGAACGGCCGCGCGATGCGCTACGGCGTCGGCGTCGGCCGGCCCGGCTTCACCTGGGCCGGAACCCACACGGTGAGCGCCAAGAAGGAATGGCCGGACTGGCGTCCGCCGGACGAGATGCTGCAGCGCCAGCCCGGCCTGCCGAGCTTCATGGCCGGCGGCCCGCAGAACCCGCTGGGCGCCCGCGCCCTCTATCTCGGCTCGACCCTCTACCGCATCCACGGCTCCAACGAGCCGTGGACCATCGGCACCCAGGTGTCCTCGGGCTGCATCCGCATGCGCAACGAGGACGTCATGGACCTCTACGAGCGGGTGAAGATCGGGACCAAGGTCCACGTCATCTGAGTCGCGTCGGGGCGGGCGGTGATACCGCCCGACCATCACGGTTCGATCGAATGTCGTCTTTCCGCGCCGTCCA
>NZ_NPEX01000190.1 GCF_003258865.1 Rhodoplanes roseus
GTTTTTTATGCGCGGTGCTTCGTTCGGGTCGCCGCCGCCTCATGCCGAGGAGCGCTCCGCAGGAGCGCGTCTCGAACCATGCGGCCCCAAGCGACGCCGGGGCCGCCCCCGCCCTTCGAGGCTCGGGCTTCGCCCGAGCGCCTCAGGACGAGGGCAGAGAGAGACAGGTCGGTCCCCCCGCCCTCACGTCCACAGGCGCTCCTTCTCCAGGCCGGTATAGAGGCCGGCGACCTGCTCGCCATAGCCGTTGAACAGCAGCGTCGGGCGGCTCTCGTCGGTGCCGATGACGCGCTCGCTCGCCTGGCTCCAGCGCGGATGCGGCACCTTGGGGTTCACGTTGGCCCAGAACCCGTACTCGGCCGACTGCAGCGCCTCCCAGTAGCTCTTGGGCTGCTTGTCCGTGAAGGTGAAGCGCACGATCGACTTGATCGACTTGAAGCCGTACTTCCACGGCACCGCGAGGCGCAGCGGCGCGCCCATCTGCTTGGCGACCGGCTTGCCGTAGGCGCCGGTGACCAGGAAGGCGAGATCGTTGGTCGCCTCGGCGATGGTCAGGCCCTCGACATAGGGCCACGGATACCAGGTCTGGCGCTGGCCCGGCGCGACGGTCGGATCCTTGAACGTCTCCATGCGGACGTACTTGGCCGAGCCGAGCGGCTTCGCCATCTCGACCAGCTTGGCCAGGGGGAAGCCGGTCCACGGGATCGCCATCGACCACGCCTCGACGCAGCGGTGGCGGTAGAGGCGCTCCTCCAGCGCGACCTGCTTGAGCAGGTCGTCGATGCCGATCTCGAACGGCTTCTCCACCATGCCGTCGATCGCGATCGTCCAGGGCCGGATCTTCAGCGCCTGGGCCGGCTTCGCCACCGACTTCGACATGTTGAACTCGTAGAAGTTGTTGTAGTTCAGGTTCACCTGCTCGTCCGTGACGGGCCGGTCGAGCGCAAAAGCCTCGTTGCGCTTGGCCGGGTAGAGCGAGGCGGTCGTCGATCAGCGCGTCGACCGTCGCCGCGACGTCGACCGAGGCGGCGATCACGCCGGCCTGCTGGAGGGCGAGGCCCGCCGCCAGGATCGACGAGCGCTGCGCCGCGCCGATGCGGCTGTGGGTCAGCTCGGTGCGCTCCTCGAGCTGCTTCTTCACCACCGCCGCGGGCAGCTTCGTCACCGTGCCGAACGTCGTCCTCAGCCCCTCGGGATCGGCCAGCGCCTGCTTGCGAGCCTCCTCGTAGACGGCGAGCACCCGCTGCACCAGCCCGGGGTGATCCTTCAGGAAGGCCTCGCGGACATTGAGGATGCCCCAGGTGTTGGCCTCCTTGTTGCGGAAGAACAGCCTGGCGCCGTCCTCCACCTCGGCCTGCGCCATCATCGGGTCGAGCCCGGCCCAGGCATCGACGTCGCCGCGGATCAGCGCCGTCTTGCCGTCCGGATGCTGCAGCAGCACCGGGGTGATGTCGCGCTCGGTCAGCCCGGCGTCGAGCAGCGCGCGGACCAGGAAGATGTGCGGATCGGTGCCGCGCGTCACCGCCACGCGCTTGCCCTTCAGATCCTTGACGGAGGCGACGGGAGAGTCCTTGCGGGTGACCAGCGCGGTCCATTCCGGCCGCGAGTAGACCCAGATCGACTTGATCGGGTTGCCGTTGATCTTCGCCACCAGCGCGGCCGAGCCGGCCGTCGAGCCGAAGTCGATCGAGCCGGCGTTGAGGAACTCCAGCGCCTTGTTGGAGCCGAGCGTCTGCACCCAGCGGATCGTGATGCCGTCCTTGGCGAACTCCTTCTCCAGGAGCCCCTTGTCCTTGAGCACCAGCGACACCGGATTGTAGGTCGCCCAGTCGAGCCGGATCTCCTTCGGCGGGTCGGCGGCGAGCGCCGGACCGGCGGCGGCGAGGACGAGACCGGCCAACAGGCCCGTGGTAGCGCGACGCGAGACCGACGACATGACACCTCCGCACTGGCGATCGGCCGGGGTCGAGCATGCGTCCGCGGCCGGGGTGGGACGGGCGTTCGGCCCGCCGGAACCCGGACGGTGCGAGGGGCGCACCGCCCGGATCGTCGAGGTTCGGATGAAGAGCGCGCCGGGCCGGCGACGGTCCCGACGTGCGGAAAAACCCTGACGCAGCCCGGCCGAATGGTCAATAATACAGGAATTACTTGTATTTAGCGGTTCGGAGCAGGATTTTCTCCCGAACCCGGCTGGCCGCAGAACGCGGTTCTTGCGCCCGCGTCACGGCGCTCGTGACACCGTGCGTCGGGTTCGCTATCCAGAGACATGACCGACGTGATGGACCGGCCGCTCCGCCCCACCTGCGAGCTGTTCGACGTGGAGGCCGTCGCGGCCGACCTCGACCGGCTCGCCCACGAGTATCCGGGGCGGGAGCGCGAGCTGCGCACCGTCGTGGCCCAGCGCCTCAAGACCGTGGTGACCGACGGGCGCGCCAAGGCCGAGCAGCTCCTGCTCGCCGACAAGCACGGGCGCCGCTGCGCCGAGCGCCTGTGCGAGATGCAGGACGCCATCATCGCGCTGCTCTACCAGTTCGCCTCGACCCACCTCTATTCGACCCAGAACCCGTCCGACTCCGAGCACATGGCGGTGGTCGCCACCGGCGGCTACGGCCGCGGCCTGATGGCGCCGGGCTCCGACATCGATCTCCTGTTCCTGCTCCCCTACAAGCAGACCGCCTGGGGCGAGTCGATCGCCGAGGCGATCCTCTACTGCCTGTGGGACATGGGCCTGAAGGTCGGCCACGCGACGCGCTCGATCGACGAGAGCGTGCGCCAGGCCAAGGCCGACATGACGATTCGCACCGCCATCCTGGAGGCGCGCTTCCTGTTCGGCGAGCAGTCGCTCTACGACGAGCTGGTGACCCGCTTCGACAAGCAGGTGGTGCAGAACACCGGGCCGGAGTTCGTCGCCGCCAAGCTGGCCGAGCGCGAGGAGCGGCTCAAGCGCGTCGGCCAGTCGCGCTATCTGGTCGAACCCAACGTCAAGGACGGCAAGGGCGGCCTGCGCGACCTGCACACGCTGTTCTGGATCGCCAAGTACGTCTACCGGGTGCACAAGCCCGAGGAGCTGATCGAGCGCGGCGTGTTCGACCGCCAGGAATACAAGCTGTTCCAGCGCTGCGAGGACTTCCTCTGGTCGGTGCGCTGCCACATGCATTTCGTCACCGGCCGCGCCGAGGAGCGGCTCTCCTTCGACATCCAGCGCGATCTCGCCGTGCGGCTCGGCTACACCGAGCATCCCGGCATGCAGGACGTCGAGCGCTTCATGAAGCACTACTTCCTGATCGCCAAGGACGTCGGCGATCTCACCGCGATCCTCTGTGCCGGCCTCGAGAGCCGGCACCAGAAGGACGTGCCGATGCTCAACCGCTTCGTCAACCGGCTGCGCCCGCGGCCGCAGCGGACGCTGCGCGAGAGCGACGACTTCATCGTCGACAACAACCGCATCAACATCGCCGATCCGGACGTCTTCTCGCGCGACCCGACCAACCTGATCCGCATCTTCCATCTCGCCCAGAAGCACAGCCTCGCCTTCCATCCGGACGCGATGCGCACCGCGACGCGCTCGCTCAAGCTGATCGACAAGCATCTGCGCGCCGACCCCGAGGCGAACCGGCTGTTCCTCGAGATCCTCACCGGGCGCAACGACACCGAGATCGTGCTGCGGCGGATGAACGAGGCCGGCGTGCTCGGCCGCTTCGTGCCGGAGTTCGGGCGCGTCGTCTCGATGATGCAGTTCAACATGTATCACCACTTCACCGTGGACGAGCATCTGTTGCGCTGCATCGGCGTCCTGGCCGAGATCGAGGCCGGGCAGAGCGAGGAATACGGGCTCTCCAACGAGCTGATGCGCACCATCCAGCCGGAGCACCGCGACCTGCTCTACGTCGCGATGTTCCTGCACGACATCGCCAAGGGCCGGCCCGAGGATCATTCGGTCGCCGGCGCCCGCATCGCCCGTCACCTGTGCCCGCGCTTCGGTCTGTCGGCGGCCGACACCGAGACGGTGTCGTGGCTGGTCGAGTATCACCTGGTGATGTCGACCATCGCGCAGTCGCGCGACCTGTCGGACCGCCGCACCATCGAGAACTTCGTCCAGATCGTGCAGTCGCTGGAGCGCATGAAGCTCCTCACCATGCTGACCACGGCGGACATCAAGGCGGTCGGCCCGGGCGTGTGGAACAGCTGGAAGGCGCAGCTCCTGCGCGCCCTCTACTACGAGGCCGAGCCGGCGCTCACCGGCGGCTTCTCGGAGGTCAACCGCGCCCAGCGCGTGTCCGCCGCCCAGAAGGCGTTCCGTCTCGAGCTGTCGGACTGGTCGCCCGACGCGGTGGAGAAGTACATCGGCCGCCACTACCCGGCCTACTGGCTCAAGGTCGACCTGCCGGCCCAGATCGGCCACGCCCGCTTCGTGCAGGAGACCGAGGCGGCCGGCCTGCCGCTGGCGACCCGCTTCGCCTTCGACCAGCATCGCGGCGTCACGGTACTGACCGTGCTGGCGCCCGACCATCCGTGGCTGCTGTCCGTCATCGCCGGCGCCTGCGCCTCGGCCGGTGCCAACATCGTCGACGCGCAGATCTACACGACGACCGACGGGCTGGCGCTCGACACCATCTCGGTGTCGCGCGAGTTCGAGCGCGACGACGACGAGGCGCGCCGCGCCGGCCGCATCACCGAGGCGATCGAGAAGGGCCTGCGGGGCGAGATGACGCTGCCCGACATGCTGGCCCGGCGCGGCCCCGGCAAGGGCCGCATCCGCGCCTTCCGGGTCGAGCCCGAGGTGTCGGTCAACAATCAGTGGTCGCACCGCTACACGGTGGTCGAGGTCTCCGGCCTGGACCGGCCGGGCCTGCTCTACGAGCTGACCTCGACGCTGTCGAAGCTCAACCTCAACATCACCTCGGCGCATGTCGCGACCTTCGGCGAGCGCGCCGTCGACGTGTTCTACGTCACCGACCTGATGGGCGCCCGCATCACCTCGCCGACCCGCATCGCCACCATCAAGCGCGCCTTGCTGCAGCCCTTCGCCCCGCGCCCCGAACGCACCCCGGCGACCGACGACGCCGCGGCGGTGGGGTAGGGGGCGGCATCAGGCCGACCCGGGTGACGCCATGTCGAATCCGACGCGCGACTTAGATCGCGAGCGTCCGGCGTCCACAAGGGCGCGACCCCGTCAGGCGGCGCCGAAGGCCACGCGATCGCCCGGGTTGGCCACGCAGTCGTCCTTGAGGCTGATGATGAACATGTCCTTCTCGGCCCTCACCTCCTCCACGAGATCGCCGAACGGGTCGAAGACGCGGCAGATGATCTCACCCGCCTTGACCTGATCGTGCGGGCTGCACGCCTGAACCACCAGGCCGGCCTTGGAGCACCGGACGATGAACCTGGCCTTGGTGAGGACCTGATCGGCGTGCTTCAGCGGCTCGCCCGCGATCATCCCGAGATGACGCAGCGAGTTCACGAAGCCGTCCGCTGCGGATCGAACCACGGCGTGCTCGACCCGTCGGGCATGGCCGAGCTCGAGCATGAAGGCCGGGATGTCGAGCTTCATGCATTCGAGATCGAGGGACCCCGCAAGCGGCACGGGCTCGTCGTTCTCGCCCAGCGTGTCCACCCCGCAGTTGAGGTGGATTCCGTTCGCCATCAGCAGATCCACGGCGCGCTTCTCGGTCTCCGGACGCCCGACATACTTCAAGACCGAGTAGGACTTCGAGTTGTTGTTCACGCCCGAGGCGTGCAGGTCGATGAGATAGTCGGCATTCGCCCGGATCTCGCGAAAGTGGTGGAACGCGATCTGCTTGGTGATCGAGCCGTCGGGAGAACCAGGATAGCTCTCGCCGAGATTGCCGTCGTCCTGCGGGCTGAAGCGGCTTCGGGCGAAGAAGGCGAGCGTATTGCTGATCGGGGTCACGATCACGGCGCCCGAAAGCGTAGCCGGGTCGATCGTCTGGACGAACTGCAGCGCCGCGATCACGCCGTTGAACTCGTTGCCGTGAAGAGCTCCGTTGATCCACAGGCGCGGCCCGTCGCTCGCCCCGTTGACGACGTGGACGGGCAGCGCGACCGTGTCGCCGTTGGCCAGCGTGTTGACGCTGATGATGCCGCGGGCGCGCCCGCCGGCCGGTGCGGATGCGGTTCCGACCGTGATGGTGTTCTTCATCTTCGGATTCCTCAGTAGCCCGACGTCAGACTTTCACAAAACCGCCGAATGCGGCTGCACCCTTCACGAAGCACGTCGTCCGCGGCCGCGTAGGACACGCGGACGTGGCCGGCGAAGCCGAACCCTTCGCCCGCGACGACGGCGACGCCCTCGTCCTCCAGCAGCGCGTCGGCGAAGTCCGCGCTGGTCGCGATCGTCCGGCCCCCCGGCGTCTTGCGTCCGACCAGCCCCTCGCACGACGGAAAGACGTAGAAGGCCCCCGACGGGGTCGCACAATCGAGGCCGGGAGCACGGTTCAGCAGCGACACCACGAGGTCGCGGCGGGCGCGGAAGGAATCCTGCCGGGCTGCGAGATGACTCTGATCGCCGGTGAGAGCCGCGATCGCGGCCCACTGCGCCGGCACCGAAGCTCCGCCGGTCAGCTGGCTCTGCGCCTTGTCCATCGCCGAGATCAGAGCTGCTGGTCCGCCGCCGTAGCCGATCCGCCACCCCGTCATCGAGTAGGCCTTGGAGACGCCGTTGATCGTGAGTGTGCGATCCTTCAGGCGCGGCTCGACGGCGAGCGGGGTCACGAACGGCTCGTCCCCGTAGACGAGGTGCTCGTAGATGTCGTCGGTCATGAGCATGACGTGAGGATGGCGCAACAGGACATCGGTCAGCTCACGGTAGTCGGCTCTCGTGTAGGTCGCACCGGTCGGATTGTTGGGCGAGTTCAAGACGAGCCAGCGCGTTCGCGGACCGATCGCCGCCTCGAGGTCCGCGGCTCTCAACTTGAAGCCGTCGGCGGGGCGCGTCTGCACGAACTTCGGTGTTCCTCCGAACATCGAAGCCATGTCCGGATACGAGACCCAGTACGGCGCCGGAACAATGACCTCGTCACCCGAATCGAGAGTCGCCAGGAAAGCGCATGCGATGACCTGCTTCGAGCCCGAGCAGACGATGATCTCCTTGGGCTCGTAGTCGACTCCGTTCTCGCGTCGGAACTTTTCGCTGACCGCAATGCGCAGCTCGGGGATCCCCGATACGGGTGGATAGCCCAGCCTGCCGCGCCGAATGGCGGCGCACGCCGCTTCCTTGATGTGGACGGGCGTGTCGAAGTCCGGCTCTCCGATGCTGAGCGTGACGATGTCCCGGCCGGCTGCACGCATGTCCCTCGCTTTTCCGGTCGCCGCGATCGTCGCCGGGGGTCTGATGCGACGCAACGCGTCGGAAACCTGCAGCATCTCGATGTCTCCATGCATCGCCGGACCGGATCGAGTCGCGGCCGTCGACGTCGTCATTCCATCTCGCAGCCGCGCGCGCGAAGTGTCTCGTCGACCCAGCCACGCGCGTTCCGTCCCTGACGGATCGCCTCGACCTGCCGGAGTTCCGCGAGGTGCTTTTCTGTCGCGCGTTCGAGCAGCGCCGCGGCCTCGTCGATCGGCACGACCAGCACTCCGTCGTCGTCACCCAGGACCAGATCTCCGGCTTCGATGACCGTCCCGTCGACGGAGATTGGAAGGTTGACTTCGCCGGGGCCGTCCTTGTACGGGCCGCGATGGGTGACCCCCGCGGCATAGACCGGCAGATCGTTGCTCTTGATCCACTTCAGATCCCGAACGGCGCCGTTCAACACGAAGCCTGCGACGCCGCGGGTTCGTGCGTAGGACAGCATGAGCTCGCCGACCAGGGCGTTCGTGAGGTCACCCCCCGCGTCGACGACGATGACGTCGCCCGGCAAGGCGACATCGATGGCCTTGTGGATCATCAGGTTGTCGCCCGGGCGTGTGCGCACCGTGAGCGCTGGGCCGGCCAGCACGGTTCCGCCGGCGTGAAGCGGGCGAATCCGGGCTCCCAACGAGGAGATGCGGAACATGCTGTCGCTGACGGTGGCGACCGGCAGCTCTCGATATCGTTCGACGAGCGTCCGGTCGATCCGGCGCTGCGCCTCGGCCACGCGAAACCCGTAAATGTGCAGTCTCCTTCACTTCGCTGCAGACTTCGTGGTGGCGGATTCCGCCGTTCGAATGCCCAGATTCCAACCTTTGAGAGCGCCAACGAAGGCTTCGATCAGCACATCCGTGACGTGATCCGCGCCGAGGCCACGCAGATTGACCAGGTCGAGGATGTCGCGGGGATCGAACATCGTGTTGTAGAGCATGGCTGCGTCGTCCTGCATGCTCGCAGGGAGATTCTCCTCGGCGAGCACGCCGCAGAGGGCTCGCTTGCGTGCTTCGTGGCCTCGGACCGTGCTGGTGACCTTGCCGTGCAGCCGATCGAAGAAGCCGCGCCGCGAGCGGATCTGGACTAGGACAGGTCCGTGCTCCAGGACCATGCCGACCCAGTGCCGGCTGACGACGCGCAGCAATTCCCGGCCGGTCTCCGGCCGGGATGCGTCGAAGTCGCGCAGCTCCGTCATGACCCTCACGAGGTAGGCCTGCGCGACCTCGTCGAGCGATTGATAATAACGATAGGCGGTGGCCGTCGACATCTCGGCGAACTTGGCGAGATCCACCAAGGTCGTCGGGACTACGCCTCTTCGAAGCGTCGAGGCCATCGCATCGACCAACTGGGCGCGGCGCATCTCGACACGAGGGCTGGACGCCGATGATCCCTCGACGCCTCGTGCGAGCCTCTTCATCGGATCACCTCCGGCGTTCGCATCCGGGCACGCGCCTCATCGGAATCGCGACAGGAACTCGCGTGTGCGTGCATGCTTGGGATCCTCGATGACGGCTTTCGGCTCGCCCGTCTCCACGATCTGCCCCTCGGCCATGAAGACGAGCTTGTCGCCGATGTCGCGGGCGAAGGAGATCTCGTGCGTCACCACGATCATCGTGATGCCGGTGGTCGCCAGCTCCCGCATCACCTCCAGCACCTCGCCGACCAGCTCCGGGTCCAGCGCGCTCGTGGGCTCGTCGAACAGGACGAGTCGCGGCTGCATCGCCAGGGCCCGTGCGATGGCGACACGCTGCATCTGTCCGCCCGACAGCGCCGACGGATACGCCGACGCCTTCTCGGTCAGATCGACCAGCTTCAGCAGGCGCATGGCCTCGGCCTCGGCGACCTGCTTCGGCATCTTGCGGACCGCGACGGGCGCCTCGACGATGTTCTGAAGCACAGTCAGGTGCGGGAACAGATTGAAGCGCTGGAACACCATGCCCATCTTGGCGCGCTGCGCGGCGATGCGCTTCGACGACAGCTCTCTCAGATTGTCGCCTTCGCGCTCGTAGCCGATCAGCTCGCCGTCGACCGTGATCGTGCCCGAATCCGGTTTCTCGAGATGGTTGATGCAGCGGAGCATCGTGCTCTTGCCGGAGCCGGACGGTCCGATCACGCACACGACCTCTCCGGCGGCGACATCGAGCGTGATGTCGCGCAACACGCGATGCGGGCCGAACGACTTGCACAGGCCGGACAGTCGAACCATCGTCTGCATGAGACAGCTCCGTCAGCCGCGCTGCGCCGACGGAGAGGCCGCCGTCGAGAAGCCTTTGCCCACGCGCCGTTCGAGATAGGTCTGCAGGCCTGTGGCGAGTGTCGTCACCACGAGATACCAGATGCTAGCGACGATCAGCAGGGGAATCACCCGGAAATTGTGCGAGTAGACGTTCTGCACCGCGGTCATCAGCTCGCCGCCCGCGATGAAGGCGACGAGCGAGGTCGCCTTGAGGAGCGAGATGAACTGGTTGCCGGTCGGCGGAACGATGATCCGCATGGCCTGCGGCAGGACGATGCGGCGCATGAGCTGGTTGTCGCTCATCCCGAGTGATCGGCCGGCTTCCGTCTGGCCGGAGTCGACGCCCAACAGGCCGGCCCGGACGATCTCCGCCATGTAGGCCGCTTCGTGCAATGCGAGGCCGAGCACCGAGGCGACGAAGCTCGTGATCAGGTCGTTGGTCGATACCGACAGGTCGATGCCGAGCGGCGGCACGGTCAGGCCGATTCGGGGCCAGAGTAAAGCGAGATTGAACCAGAAGACCAGCTGGACCAGGAGCGGGACGCCGCGAAAGAACCAGATGTAGCCCTGCGCCACGAAGTACAGCACCGGATTGCGCGACATTCCCATGATCGCGAGGACGATGCCGATCACGATGGCGATCGCCATGCAAAGCACCGTCAGGACGATCGTGTTCACGAGTCCGTAGAGGATTTGCGAGCCGAAGAGATAGTCCGCGACGACGGACCACTGCATGTTGGGATTGCTCGCGAGCGACGCGACGAGCGCGGCGAGCAGCGCCAGAACCACGCAGGCGGACGCCGTCCGCAACGGATGGCGCGGGGGCAGGAGTTTCGGAGCGACGCTCTGCAAGGCCATGGGGGGCGACCTCTCGACCCGTTGTCCGGACGCGGCGCTCATTCCACCGGCAACGGCTTCGATGTCGCGCCGTTCAGCACCGGCTCGGACAGGGCGAGGGAGTCCAGCCGATAGGCCTTGAGGATCTCCGCATAGGTTCCGTCGTCCATGATGGCCTTGAAGCCAGCCATCAGCGCATCGGCGAGCTGCTTGTTGCCTTTGCGGACGCCGGCGCCGTGGTACTCGGTGCGGAACGGCTTGCCCAGGATGACGACGTTCTGGTTGCTGGCTTCGATGCCGATGCCGACCCCGTAGGCCTGGACGAAGGCCGCGGCGCGCCCGGTCTCCACCTGCAGCTGAGCCTCGGCGGGCGTGGGAACGACCAGGACCGTCATGCGCGGCCGACCCTCGGCTTTGCACTTCTCCACCTGCCCGAGCATCAGAATCTCGGACGTCGAACCGCTCGGGGTCGCCCCCGTCGATCCGCACAGGTCGGCGATCGACTGGATCTTCGCGCGCGTCTCCGGTCGGCCCATCAGGACCATGTTGGTCTTGATGTAATCGACGAAGTCGATCTGCTCTTCCCGCGCCGGCGTGTCCGTGAACGTCCCGATGCCGACATCCACCCGGCCGGCGCCGAGCGCCGGAATGAGCGCCGAATAGCTGATGTTGTTGAACTGGACGCCGACCCCGAGCTTCTTCGACACGGCGCTGATCAGGTCGACGATGACGCCTTTGGTCTGGCCTTTGTCATCGACGAAAACGTAAGGCGCGATCGCCGTCGGGCCGCCGATCTTGAGCACGCCGGCGCTGCGAACGTCCTGGGGCAGCAGGCGGGTGAGCTCCGTCTCGGAGCGTGCGGCTCCCGGATGGGCGAAAACACACGCGGCCGAAAATACGAAGCACAAGAGAGATCGACGGTTCAAGGCTCACTCCCCGCTCGGGTGTTCCGAAGAATGAGAACGTATTCTCGAAAATATGCCCCATCAAGGCGATTCTTTGGGCATAATGGGCGAGTTCGTGGGCAGGACGGCTCACAAATAATAAGAAGGCATTCTCGGAACGGGAGGCGGCGTCGGAGCTCGCGGTCGCGGCCGACGGGGATCGGCGCGGGCGGGCCCCCGGCGGCCCGTCGCAACGCCGCCGCGGCGGGGTAGGGGCATCACCCCTCGCCGAGCATCTCCTGGCGGCGGCGCTCGAGCTCGGCCGAGTAGCGGCGCAGCATGTAGGATTCGGTGAGCAGGCCGATCACCTTCCTCGACTCGGCCG
>NZ_NPEX01000191.1:0-10573 GCF_003258865.1 Rhodoplanes roseus
GTCGTCGCCGACCATGTCGCCGCACTGCGCCGACGAGACGAAATACGGCGTGGTCGACGCGGTGGTGAAACACTTTCGGGACGCGCAGGCGAAAGGCGCTCCTGTCGCGGGCCAAGACATCCGCGACATCGTCACGGTCAACGGCGTCCGGGTCACGGTCCAGGACGGCACCTGGGGCTTGGTGCGCGCCTCTTCCAACAAGCCGGAGCTGGTCGTCGTGGTCGAGAGCCCGGTGTCAGAGGCCCGCATGCACGACATGTTCAAGGCCGTCGACGCCGTCCTGCGCACCCACCCCGCGGTCGGAGCGTACAATCAGACGATCTGAGCGCCGGACGTCGGACTGGCCCCGCATCGGCGTCGGGGCGACGTGTCACGGAGTTCACTCACGGACCGGGACGACATGAACAGCTTCCAAAGCGCAAGATTTCGCACCGGGGCCGCGAGGCGCAAGACTGCTCGCGACCCGGCCCGCTCGACCGCCGCGGCGCGATGCACGAGGTTCGTGGTCGATCGAACCCACATGGGCCGGCGCGCCTCGGGCATCGAGCGGATGACGGATCAGCTCTTTTCTCCGCCCGCCTTGCATCCGCTCGTGCTCGATTCCAGCCGCGAATGCGCGAGCCGGTCGTCGATGATCGTCCAGCAGATGCTCGCCAATCCGGCCCGCGCCATGCTCTCCCCCGACACCGTCTGGGTGTTTCCCGGATACCCGCCGTCCCCGGCATTCGCCTTCCTGCGCGAGCGGACCGTCTTCTACGTCCACGATCTCTTCCTGATCACGCGGACGCGCGATCTCAACCGAAGCGCCAAGCTCTACATGGCCCCGCCGTTCAGGCTCGCGATCGGAGCGCTCCGCTACTTTCTCGTCAACTCGGAGTCGACCCTGCGCGAGCTGCTGGCCTGGGTTCGGCCCGACGCGGAGGTGCGTCTGTATCGTCCGGTGGTCGGAAACGTGTTCGGTCTCTCACCCCGGCCGAGCGTGAACGACTCCGAGGGATCGTTCGGCCCGACGAGGCCATTGATCGTCGGCGCCCTCGGCACGATCGAGCCGCGGAAGAACTTTCTCGCGGCGGCCCGCGTGTGCGAGGGACTTCGCCGCCAGCTCGACATTCCGGTCGAGCTCCACATCATCGGACGGCCCGGCTGGGGAGACGACGCGACCGAGCTCGGCCGAATGCCGGGCGTCGTTCTGCACGGCTTCCTCGACGACGACGCGGCCCGCGCTGCGATCAGCCGGTTCGACCTGTTCCTGTCGACCTCGCACGACGAGGGCCTCGGTCTGCCGCTGCTGGAAATCCAGTATGCAGGCCTTCCCGTCGTCGTGCCCGACCAGCCGATCTTCCGCGAGGTGCTGGGGGGCTCCGGGACCTTCATCGATCCGGCTCGGCCCGACGAGGCCGCTTGCACGATCGCGCGCCTGTTCGAGCGTCCTGACTGGCGGTCGAGAGCCGCCAGCGCCGCCACCGCGAATCTGGAGCGCTGGAACAGCCAGGCAGAAGCGGATCGCGAGAACGTCGTTGCGTTCCTGTCGGCGATCGCGGCCGGCTCGGCTGCGCGGCAGGAGCAGGCCCGATGAGGCCGAGCACCATCGCGGCGCGTCCGACCCGGCGGAGCGTCCTTCTCGCCACCGCGGCGGTCGGGGCGACGATCGCGACCGCGCGGCCCGGAACGGCGGGTCCGTCGCACGCCACCACCCAGGGCCCGAACCAGACCTCGCCGAAGGGTGGCGTCAATCTCGCCGGCGCGGACTTCGGGACCATCCCGGGCGTTCACGGCACGGAGTATCTGTATCCCGGCCCGCGCGACGTCGACTATTTCGGCGATCTCGGCTTCGGCCTGATCCGACTCCCGTTCAAGTGGGAACGCCTGCAGCCGCGGCTCGGCGCACCGTTCGCGCCCGCGGAGGAGCGCTTGCTGACCGATGTCGCCCGCTACGCGACCGGTCGTCGGATCGAGGTCGTGCTCGATCCGCACAACTATGCCAAGCGGCGGATCGCGGAGGACGGCTGGTCGAGAGAGCATCAGATCGGCAGCGCCGCTGTGCCGAGCGACGCCTTCGCGGACTTCTGGTCGCGTCTCGCCCGGCTGTTCGCGGCCGACGACGACGTCCTCTTCGGCCTGATGAACGAGCCGGTCGGACTGTCGAGCGACGCGTGGCTCGGCATCGCCAACGCGGCGATCGGCGCCATTCGCCGCACCGGAGCGACGAACCGCATTCTCGTGCCGGGCGTCGCTTACACCGGCGCGCATTCCTGGCTCACGGCGAACAACACGGTGATGGAGGGCGTGATCGATCCGCTCGACCGTTTCGCCTTCGACGTCCATCAATACTTCGACGCGGACTCGTCCGGCACACGTCCCGACGCCGTGTCCGGCACGATCGGGTCGGAGCGCATCGAGGCGTTCCAGGCCTGGGCCCGCGCGCACGGCTTCAAGGCCTATCTCGGCGAGTTCAACGGCGGCCGTAATCCGGCGGGCTACAATGCGCTGCACGATCTCTGCCAGGAGATGAGCGCGAACCCCGACATCTGGCTCGGCTGGGCCGCTTGGGCGGGAGGACCGCGCTGGCCCGAGACCGAGATGTTCAATCTGGGGCCGTGGAAGGACGGCCGAATTCGCGAGCAGACGGCGATCCTGGCCCGCTACGCCCGGCCGCAGTCGTCGAACGCCTGGGTGACGGAGGGGGCCGCTGTCGACCTGGACTTCGCGCGCGGGCGCGTCTTCGGCGTGCCGAGCCTCGAGGCTGCACTCGCCCTCGGCGCCGAAGCCCAGGAGTCCGGACCGCGGTCCGTGTCGGACCTGGCCGACCGCAAAGGCATCCGGATCGGCGGGCCGGCCGGCCCCCTGTCCGCCACCCCTGGGGAAGCGCTGCTCGGCCTCATGGGCGGCGAAGGCTTCACGCTCCTGATCGAGACGCGCGAGCTGCCGTCGACCCCGTCGGCGGTCGATCTCCTGAGAACCGGGACGCAGCCGCTGCTGCGGCGTGCGCCGAGCGGCGCGGCCGAGTTTCTCTCCGGCGAGCTCCTGCGGACCGCCTCGCAGCCGCTGGCGCGATGGCAGTCCAAGCGCCGGGTGGGGCTGACGATCGACCGCGTCCAGCAGCGCGCCGGCCTCGGCGTGACCGGGCAATCGCCGGTCGAAGGCCGTGCGGAGATGCCCGATGCCGCGCGTGTCGCGTTCTCCTTGGGAGCGCAGGCGTCGTCCGGCGGCTATCTGGTTCGCATCGTCGCCTTCCCTCGCTTCATCGAGAGGGCCGACATGGCGGCCCTCGTCGCTTGACGCGTGGTCTCTGGGACTGCCGGATCGCCTCGCTCGTTCCGGTCCGAAATTGTCGCGTTCGGAGCGCCTCGGAACAGGACGACCTCGATGTCGAATGCACACACGAGCGCCCGCGTGCTCGCTCCGGCCGACCTCGCTCCGGCCGATCTCGCTCCGGACGACGTCGATCCGGGCGAGCGTGTCCGGCGAGCCCTCGCCGCGGCGGATCCCGGCACCGAGATCATCGTCGATTTCGACGAGACGCTCTGGCTCAGGAACTCGACCGAGGAGTATCTCCGCAGCCTCCGTCCTCGACTGCTCGCCTATCTGATCCTCCTGGCTCTGGACGTCTTGCGCCCGTGGCGCCTGCTCGGCGGCGCGGCGCGGCAACACCATTATCGCGACTGGCTGCGGGTTCTGGTCTGCTCGGTGCTTCTGCCCTGGAGCATCCCGCTGTGGCGGCGGCGGGCGCCGGCGCTCGCGGCGCTCTGGCAGAATCGTGAGCTTCTCGACGCTCTGCAGGACAGCGGGTACGCCTCGTTCCGGGTGGCGACGCTCGGATTTGGCGCCCTGGTCGAGCCGTTGCTCCGACACATTGCTCCGCAGGCGGAGCTCGTCGCCTCGGGCACGCTCCTGTCCGGGCATCGGATCCGCCGCCTCGGCAAGAGCGCCTCCATCGCGAGCCGGCACGGGCGCGGCCTCGTCTGCGGCGCCATCGTGATCACGGACAGCGAAACCGACGCCGACCTCCTGGAGGACTGCGCGATGCCGCTCCTCGTCCGATGGCCGGCGGCAGAGTACCGGCCCGCCTTCGCAGAGGCCTACGTGCCGTTCCGTTACACCCAGCGGGGCAAGCGCCCCGGCGAGAACTACATGCTGTACGGCGTTCTCCTGGAGGACGTCGCGCTCCTGTGGCTGTCGTTCGCCTGGATCATGCCCGCCCCGATCGCTGGTGCCGCGGCGATTCTGGCGCTGCACCTGTCTCTCTGGTGTGTCTACGAGATCGGTTACGTCGAGAACGACACCCGGGCCACCATGCACGAGGCGAAGCCTCAGACATGGGGCGGCGCCGGGGCGGCTTGCGCGCAGCGCTTCCAGCCGACATGGGCCTGGACCGCCGCCGCCGCATTCGCCGTGTCGGGGACTTGGCTCCTCGTCACCTTCAACGCCGGGGCGGTGCGGCTTCCGCTCGGATCCGGGCAGGCGCCGCTGCTGCTCGGCGTGCTCGGCGTGTGGGCCGCGTATCTGGCGATCACCCGTGTGGCCTTCTGGACCTACAACAGGCTGGACGTGGCGAGCCGCGGAATCTTCTACGTCGTTCTGCAACTGCTGCGCACGGTCGGTTACGGCGTCCTCCTCGCGACCAACCCGATCGGGCTTGCGGCCCTTCTCTCACTCGTGCTGGCGCGCTGGGTCAAGTACCTGGTGTATCGCGACACCGGCACCAGATTGACGGAAGACCAACGCTTCCTGACGCTCCTGTTCTTCCTCGTCCTGGCCGGCGCAGCCGCGACCATCGACCCGGTCGCGGTCGTGAGCGTCCAGGCGGTGGCGACGCTGGTCTGGCTGACGGCTTATGCGCATCGGCGGATTCGCGGGTTCTTCGCCCAGATCCGTGTCGTCCGCCCGTGACCGCGAGGACTTTTTGTATGGAGTCGCGTCAGCCGTCCCACCCGCCGTCCGACCAGGCAACGGGCCATGTCCCGCTGTTCAGCGTCATCGTGAACAACTACAATTACCTGCGGTACCTCCCGGTGGCCATCGCGAGCGTGCAGCATCAGACGTTTCGCGATTTCGAGCTGATCGTCGTCGACGACGGGTCGGACGACGGCTCGATCGACTATCTCGAATCCATCCAGACCGGCCTCACCCTGGTCCGAACGAACCGGCTCAATCAGGCGCGCGCCTGTCTCGCCGGAATCGCCCGCGCCAAGGGCCGTTACGTCTATATTCTCGATGCCGACGACTTCGCCGCACCGGATCTGCTGGAGACCGTCGCGGGTCGTCTCGCCGAGGCTCCAGCCAAGGTCCAGTTCCGGCTGGTGCCCGTCGGCGAGGACGGCGCCCCGTTCGCGCCGGCGTACCCCGATATCGGCGACCGCGACGACGAGACCGCCCAACGCGAGCAGATTCGCCGCAACGGCATGCCGTCGTCACCTCCGACATCCGGCAACGTGTTCCGCCGCGATCTCTTCTCCCGGCTCGACGACATCGATTACGAAGCCGCCATCGACGGCGTGACGCTGCTCTATGCTCCGTTCGCCGGCACGGTGGTCAGCCTGTCGCGTCCGCTCGCCTTCTATCGCGTTCACGAGCACTCCAAGTCGGCCCATGCGAAGCCCCTCGATCCCGAGCGGATCCGTCGCGACCGCCGCCGCTTCGAGAGCCGGCTGGCGCATCTGAACACTCTCCTGGAGAAACACCATCCGGACGTGGCGCCCCTGCCCGCGGCCGCGTCCTTCTTCTTCCACTGGGACCACCTGACGCTCGAGCAGGCGGCTCTCGGCACCGCGGTCGGGCCCGCCGTCGCCTTGAACTACGTCTCGCGACTGTTTCGCGAACACGGCGTCGGGCGCTTCACCGCCAACAAGCTGGCGTGGCTCGCGATCGCGATGCTGGCGCCGCGCAACATCAAGGACCGCGCCCTCGCGATCCGTCGGAACCCGTGGCCGCGCCGGGCGCGCCGCTCGCCGGCGGTCGGAGCCGACGCGATCACGGGCAAAGAAGTCGTAGGATCGTGACCGCCGGAACGCGGATCGCAGAGGGCAGCACGACGAGCGCCTTGTTCAGCCGTTCGTAATCAGATCGAGGAAGCGCATGGACGATTCGAACGGCCACGCCGTAAACGAGCGCCCCCACCGGTATCGCCACGGCCAGTGCGGCGACCCCGTCGAGCAGCCGCGTGCACGACCACGCCGCGAGGGCGCACGCGGTCGCCGCGAGCAGGATCCGGGCCAGAGAGGAGTACGGCGTCGGGGTCTTCAAGCTGCGGTGAATGTACCAGACGCGCGCGAGAACGACGGCCGTCTGGATGGAGACACGGGCCACCGCGGCGCCGAGCAGGCCGAAGGTCGGAACCACCGTGAACCCCACCAGCAGGACCAGAATCGCGGACACGCCGCCGGTGAGGAACACGAAGCGGGTCCGCTCCATCGCGAGCAGATAGGTCACGCCGACCGAAGAGGCGGCGCTGAATCCCGCACCGGCGACGAGCAGGACGGCGGACGGAACCGCGCCGGCGAAAGCTCCGCCGTAGATCGCCGGCACCAGAACGGGTGCGATCGCCGCCGCGCCGAAGCAGGCCGGCAGAACCAGAAACGCGATGAGCCGGGTCCCGATCGCGTATGCGTCGCGAATCTTCTCCCCGGCGTTCACGCCGGACTGTTCGGACAAATAGGGCAGCAGACCGCCGGTGAGCAGCAACGGCCCCTGGGTCGCGAGATTGGCGAGCGTCAGGCTCACCGAGAAGAGGGCCACGGACTCCGTGCCCCAGCTGCGTTCGAGAAAGAAGATCTCCATCCGCGACCACGCGAAGGCCGTCCCGACATAACCGAGCCACGTCTCGAACGTGAATCTGTCGACCCGGCGTCTCAGCTCGGGCGACAAGCTCCCGCGTCGGGAGAGAATGCCGGGCAACAGCAGGGAGGGCAGGAAGCCGACCGCAATCGCCCCCGCCAGTGCCCCGTTCGCCCCGAACAGCCAGCCGCCCAGGGCCGTCGCGACGACCTGGAGCACGGCCGACAGCACCGCCAGACGCGCCATCCTGCCGAACCCTTGCGAACCGCGCAGGTACCCGTTGACGTAGTTGGCTGCGGTTTGAAAGACGCAAGCGAGGCCGACGAGTATCCAGAACAGCGAGTCCGTCCTGATATGCGAACTGCCGCTCTCGGCGGTGCCGCCGGACGCCGCGATCACGATCGCATAGGCGCCGAATCCGAGGAACAGAAGGCTGACGATGATCCCCGGCCAGCGGAACAAGTGCCGGGTCACACCGGCCGCCTCGGCTTGGTCGCCCCGCGCGAGCAGCTCCGGAAGATAACGCGACAGCGTGCCGGGCGTCCCCAGATCCGCCACGACGATGCTCACGGTCACGACCCAGGTGGCGAAGGCGACGATTCCGGCCGCCTCGACGCCGAGCATGCGCGCGACAAGCACGGTGCTCAGGAATCCGCCCAGCATGACGGACAGCCCGGCCGTTGCGCTGGCCATCGTGTTGCGGACCAGACGTCCGGTCATGCGTCCTTCCGATCGTGCGCCATGGCGAGCGTCCTGGTGCGAGAGATTCCGTTCGGTCTGAAATCGTATGCGAGGCAGGCGATACCGAATCCATTATCGAGTCAACCAATCACACCGGAACGAGTTCTCGTCGGCGCCGATCGATGCAATCGGCTCCGGATGGGCTCGATCGACGATGCGCTTCGCATCGACGGCTCCGCAGTGACACACGTCGGCGGCGCTTCGTCCCGCCGTTTCCCTCGGGGACCCTGATCATGAAAAGGATCGAGACCTCGCTCCCGAGCCGGCCCGCTGGTGCTCTCGCACGCATCCTGAAGAACGCGGAAGCGCGGGGTTCGTACGACCGTGTCGCTGCTCCGTTCGACAGCGCGCGCGCCGAAACCACGGTGCTGCGCGATGTCGAAGGACCCGACGCGGCAGCCGATCGGGTCGTCGCCTCTGTCGTGAGACGGCTCCGCACTCACTTTCCTGCGGATGCCGGTCGTCCACCGGGGATCCCCGGCCTGGCGCCCTCGCCGGACCACCTGGAGAGCATGGGCCGCTCCGTCGCCGAGGCTGTTCTCTCGGAGATCGTCTGGGCGCGGGCGCCCGTCTTGACGGCCGACGCCGCGGCGACGGACGAAGTTTGCATGACCTTGGTCGATCGACTTATGGATGCCCTGGAGCAGCATGGTCACACGATCGATCCCGGCATCAAGACCGGCTTCGAGACTGCATTGTGGGAGTTTCGCGAAGCGCTCACGGGATGACGAGAGGCGCGAACACCCGTGCCTTCTGCTCGTTCCCGACCGGCCGCGATGCTCCCGCCGGACCGGTGACACGCTGCTGTTCCACGGCGGCGCGCCGGCGATCGTAATCAGCTTCGAGAAGAACCCGAGCTCCGACATCCGCTGTGCTCTGATTCCGATCACCAAGGCCGCATGGCGCCGGTTCGCCGTTCTGGTCCGGGCTCTGGGCCCGGTTGATCGAGGACTCGGGGATCGTCGTCGTCCGACAGCACGGCGGCATCCGCCTGGAGCTCCAGCATGCGCAGCAGTGCCGGCAGCCGGGGCGCCGGCTCCGTGATCTCGTCGGCGCCGTGCGGTTCGCCAAGACGCCGAACAGCGGACCCGTCACGTGATCGACGGCGAACGCATCCCGATCGCCGCCACCGGAGGCTGCGATCGGGAGCCGACAGAGGTATTAAAAGACCAGAGACACCGTGTGTGGTCCGGCGCGTCGACGGATCCGACGGCAATCCGCGACGACAGCACGATTTCGGAGCACCTTCTGCGCGTGTGATTTTGCTCAGCCCATCCGCCTTGTTGCAGATTTGCTTCAGCCAGAAACAATCGGCGGGTCATCGCCGGGATTAAGCTCCGAATCCGATCGGTTCGATTTAATATCCGGCCGGGGACAACCGCAGGGGTGGGGGCTGGGCATGAAAAACGGCGCATGGAAACTGGCCATTGGCACGGCCTGTCTCGTGGTATCTCAGTCCGCGGGAGCCGCCGATCTCATTGCCAAGGCCCCCGTCGCGCCGACCCTGGTCGCACCTCCGGCCTGGGCAGGATTCTATTTCGGCGGTCATTTCGGCGGGGTCGTCAATGCCCAGCAGGATGCGCTGGTCAGCGGCAGCGGCGTCGCGGGCGGCGGCGGCGCCGGCGGTGGCGGCGGCGCGACCGGCGGGGGTACCGGTGGGACGGCCGGCAACGGAGGCAACGGAAACGGCGGAGCCCTGGTCGGCTCGTTCGAGGACCGACGCGCACTCATTGGCCTCCACGCCGGCTACAATTGGCAGTTCACCAACACGGTGTTCGGCCTCGAGGCCGACGTGGACAGCCTCGGCCAGGGCAACGTCTTCGGCACGGCGCGCGCCCGTCTCGGCTACGCGTTCGACACGTTCCTCGTGTACGGGACCGCGGGCGTGGCCTGGGTGGCGGAGCGTGACACGACGATCGGTGTCTTCGCCGGGGGCAACGGCGGCAACGGCGGTGACGGCGGCAGTGCGGGCGCGACGCCGGGTGGGGCCGGTGGAGCAGGCGGAGCCGGGGCCGGTCAGCGGCTGGTGCTCCGCGACGGCGCACACGAGGCCGCCTTCGTGATCGGCGGCGGCGTCGAGGCAAAGCTCACGCCGCAAGTCTCGCTCGGTGTCGAGGCGCTCTACTACGGCTTCGACGGCGGCTCGCAGTTCGGACTGAACGACGACATGGTCACGGTGCGCGGCCGCTTGTCGTTCCATCCGACCCAGACCGACATCTCGCCGGCCGGCGTCGGCCTCTACACGAAGGCCCCGCCGCTTCCGCAGGCCGCCGTCTGGACCGGAGTGTACGGCGGCGTCCACCTCGGCGCCCTGTATGCCGCGTCGGGCCATGTGATCGACAGCGTCGGCCTCGTCAACGGCGGCGATGGAACGGCGGGCGGCGCCGGGACCCCGGGCGGCGGCGACGCAGGTGGCGGCGGCGGTGGTGGTGGCGGTGGCGGTGCCGCGTTCGCTGCCTTCAAGCAGAACCTCTCCGTCCTCGGCGGCGCCCATCTCGGTTACAATTGGCAGTTCGATCGCATGGTGATCGGCGGCGAGGCCGACTTCAGCGCCACCGACGACGACGCCCACAAATATCTCGGGACCGTGCGCGGTCGCCTCGGTTGGACGTCTCAATCCTATCTGTTCTACGCCACGGCCGGCGTCGCGTTCGGACGCAACGACGCCGTGCGCGCAGTCTCCGGCGGAAATGGCGGGAACGGCGGAGCAGGTGGCACCGGGGCCGGTGGTGTCGGCGGCACCGGCGGCACCGCGGGTGCGGGTGGTTCTGCGGTGGCCATCGTGGCCGACGAGACCCAAGTGGGTTTCGTGGTCGGCGCCGGCGTCGACGCCAAACTGACGGACCGCGTGAGCGTCGGCCTGGAAGGTCTCTATTACGGATTCAAGAACGACGACGTGACGCTGCCTGCCGGTCAATGGGTGGTGGGGGACAACGACAACAGCGCGTTCGTTCTCCGCAGCCGGCTTTCGGTCCGACTGTCACCCTGATCAGACTCACGACCGGATCGGGCCTGCCCTTCGCCTGCTTTTCGCCTGTTCCTCGTCGTGTCCGTCGCT
>NZ_NPEX01000191.1:10583-11365 GCF_003258865.1 Rhodoplanes roseus
GTCGCTCTGCGGCGGGCACGACGGACGCATTCAGCACGAACCCGACGACGTGATCTCGATAGGGTGAGGTGACGGACAGCGGCCGTGTCGTCCGGCTCGTCCCGTGAGACGGCAGGCGTCACCATCGCGGCCGCTCCTGCCGGATCCAGCGCATCCGCTCGCGCTCCACGTTTCCTTCCTCTCGCAGCCATCGTCACACCGGCCCTTGTCGGGGCCGTTTTGCTTAACCGGTTTTCACCGGGTGCTCCCGCACGCACCGCGCTCCAGGGGGGTGTGAGGTCGATCACAGTCGACCCATTGGACGCTGCGTATGGTGAACAACATGGAGAGCGGACGACACGAAGAAACACGACGCCCCACTGACCGACAGTCTTGCATAGAAAGTACGAACACACGGACGGAACTGACGATGTCGGGCGAGGGACGTGAGCCGGTGGCCGCGGATGAACGAAACTTCAGACTTTACCTGAGATGACAAGCTGGAAGTGTTGATCACCCCAAACAGAGACGACGAGGAGACTTCCATGACCATGAAGAAGACGGTTGCGATCATGACGGCGCTTGCGTTCCTGTCGGCGTCCCCGGCCTTCGCGTTCGGCGGCAAGGGCGGCAATGGTGGCTTCGGCGGCGCCGGGAAGTTCGGTGGCGTCGGTGGCGCCGGCGGAAACGGCGGGGCCGGCAAGAACTTCGGCGTCGGCGGCAACGGCGGCGGCGGCGGGACCGGCAAGTTCGGCGGGTTCGGCGGCGGCGGCGGGTCCGGCGGGTCGGGCAACTTCGGCGGC
>NZ_NPEX01000192.1 GCF_003258865.1 Rhodoplanes roseus
CCAGCTCGCCGACCCGCAGCTCCAGGGCCGCCACCTTGGCGCTGGTCGCGCTGCCGGCATCGTCGGTGGGCTTCAGGGTGACCCAGGCGGCACCGGCGGCGAGCGCCACCACGGCGCCGCCGAGAACTCCGGCCGTCATCATCGAGCCGAAGCTCGACGGGGTGCGCGTCGACCGCGCCATCGCGGTGTCCTCTCGGGTTGGACCGGGGGCGGGTCGGGTTTCCTTGGCCGGCGGAGCGGCGGCTGCGGTATCGGCGCCCTTCGGCCCGGCGGCGCCGGGCTGTCCGGCAGCACCGGGTGGGGTGGCCGCGCCGGCCGAAGCGGTCGGGCTCGACGGGCCTGGGCCGGCGGAACCGGCCGAGGCGGCAGAGCTGGACGAGGCGGCCGTGCCGGCCGGTGTCGCGGGGCTGCCGGCGGCGGCCCGCGCTTCGGCGCTGTCGCGCGGCTTCGCCCCTTCGGGGGGCGGCGGGGTTCGATTGTCGGGCTTGTCCTTCGGTGGCGTCTTGTTGTCTTGGGCCATCCACCTCTCCCGCGGCAATTGCGGACCATTCCGCGACAATGCGGATAACACCGGCATACTGCGCCGGTTTGGTGACGGCAACAACGCCCTCCCGGGCGTCGCCGCGGCATCGCTAAAGAAGTCCGAACAGACTCGCCTCGTCCGGGCGCGGCGCCGCGACCACATCCTTCGATCCGGCCTCGCGCAGCGCCGCGGCGACCTGGGGCGAGAGGCAGAGATGGCGGATGCGCAGCGTCGCGGCATCGAGCCCGTCGACCGCGCAGGCGGCCAGGAAGGCCTCGGCGGTGCGGCGCGAGTAGTGCAGGACCGCGTCCACCGCGCCGGACACCAGCGCCGCCCGCACCGTGTCCGGAAAACGGCTCTCCGTCACGGCGCGATAGACCACGGCGGTCTTCACCGCGAGGCCGTGCCCGGCCAGCAAGCCTTCGAGATCGCCGGCCCGGTCCTCGCCGGCGAGGTAGAGCACCGGATCGCGCGCCCCGGCGCACTCGGCCGCGATCAGCGCCGCGAGCGCCGCGACGTCCCCCTCGGCGGAGCGGACCGCGGTCAGCCCGGCGTCGCGGGCCGCGCGCGCGGTGCGGCCGCCGACCGTGAACACCGGGACTCCGGAGAGTCCCTCATGCGACACTATGGCGCCGATCGCATTGGTGCTGGTGAGGGCCACGGCGGCCCACGGACCGTCGCCGATCGCCGCGTCGGCGACCGATTCGATTCGCAGCAGCGGAGCGGCCAGCACGTCGTGGCCACGGGTCCGCAGGGCGGCGGCCGTGCGGGCGCCGTCCGGATCCGGCCGCGTGACCAGGAGCCGCACGCCCGCCTCCCGGGTCAGCAGGCCGCGAAGAAGTCCGGCCCGCCGCGCGCCTTCAGCTCGCGACCGGCATCCTCGCCGAGCGCCGCGGCGTCGGCCGCCGCGCCCTCCCGCGAGGTCTCGTGGGCGATGCTGCCGTCCTGCTTGACGATCAGGCCGCGCAGCGCGAGCCGGTCGCCCGACACGGTCGCGTGGCCGGCGATCGGGGTGCGGCAGGAGCCGTCGAGCGCCCGCAGGAACGCCCGCTCGGCGGTCAGCGCCGTGCGGGTGACGCCGTCGTCGATGGCGGCGAGCAGCTCGCGGGTGCGGGTGTCGTTTTCCCGGCACTCGATCCCGACGGCGCCCTGGCCGACCGCGGGCAGGAACACGGCGATGTCGAACAGCGACGTCGCCTTGTCGGCGAGACCGAGCCGCTTGAGGCCTGCGAAGGCCAGGAGGGTCGCGTCGACCTCGCCGCTCTCGACCTTGCGCAGGCGCGTGTCGACATTGCCGCGAATCGAGACGACCTGCAGGTCGGGCCGCAGGCGCTTGACCATGGCGCCCCGTCGCAGCGACGCGGTGCCGACCACGGCGCCGGGCGGCAGCCCGGCCAGCGTCTCGGCCCGCTTGCAGATGAAGGCGTCGCGGACGTCCTCGCGCGGCAGGCAGGCGGTGAGCACCAGCCCGTCCGGCAGGTTGGTCTCCATGTCCTTGGACGAATGCACGGCGAGATCGACGCTCTCGTCGAACAGCGCCTGCTCGATCTCCTTGGTGAACAGGCCCTTGCCGCCGACCTCGGCGAGCGGCCGGTCCTGGATCATGTCACCGGACGTCTTGATGATCTTGATCTCGATCGCGTCGCGCGGGACGCCGTGCGCGGCGGCGAGGCGCTGCTGCGTCTCGTTGGCCTGCCAGAGAGCGAGGGGGCTGCCGCGGGTGCCGATCCGGAGGAACGGCCGGGACGAGGATTGCGCCATGGGACCTCACAATGCTACGCCGAAGCCCTAAATAGAAGCGGGTTTGCGCAGAAGGACTTATAGGAGCGCCTCCTGCGCAAGGGAAGGGGACGGAGGCGAAGTGAGTAGTCGCCGGTATCCATGATCGTTCTCGGGCTGGAGACGACCTGCGACGAGACCGCCGCCGCCGTGGTGGAGCGCGACGACGACGGCCGTGGGCGGATTCTGTCCAATGTCGTGTTCTCGCAGATCGACGAGCACGCGGCCTTCGGCGGCGTGGTCCCGGAGATCGCGGCGCGCGCCCATGTCGAGATCCTCGACGGGCTGATCGCCCAGGCGATGCGCGAGGCCGGCCGCAGCTTCACCACCCTGGACGGCGTCGCCGCGGCGGCCGGGCCGGGCCTGATCGGCGGGCTGATCGTCGGCCTGACCACGGCCAAGGCGATCGCCCTCGTCCACGAGAAGCCGCTGCTCGCCGTCAACCACCTGGAAGCCCACGCGCTGACGGCGCGGCTGACCAACGACCTGCCGTTCCCCTACTGCCTGTTCCTCGCCTCGGGCGGCCACACCCAGATCGTCGCGGTGCTCGGCGTCGGCGACTATGTCCGGCTCGGCACCACGCTGGACGACGCCATCGGCGAGGCCTTCGACAAGACCGCCAAGGTGCTGGGGCTCGACTATCCGGGCGGCCCGGCGGTCGAGCGCACCGCCCGCGACGGCGATCCGGAGCGCTTCGCGCTGCCGCGCCCGATGGTCGGGCGGCCCGACGCGAACTTCTCGCTCTCCGGCCTGAAGACCGCGCTGCGGCTCGAGGCGGAGAAATGCGCGCCGCTGTCCGACCAGGACGTCGCCGACCTGTGCGCCTCCTTCCAGCAGGCGGTGGCCGACATGGTGAAGGACCGGCTGCGCGCCGGCCTGAGGCTGTTCCGCGAAAAGTTCGGCCAGCCGATGGCGCTGGTGGCGGCCGGCGGCGTCGCCTCCAACCAAGCGATCCGCAAGCTCCTCAACGCCAGCGCGCTCGACGGCGGCACCGTGCTGGTGCTGCCGCGTCCCGAGCTGTGCACCGACAACGGCGCCATGATCGCCTGGGCCGGGGCCGAGCGGCTCGCCTACGGCCTCACCGACACGCTCGACACCGCGCCGAAGCCGCGCTGGCCGCTCGACCGGGTCCGCAAGCCCGCCGAGCCGGGCCTCGGCCTCACTGGCGACCCCGTCTCCGCATGATCCCGCTGCCATGACGTATCAGCGCATCGCCGTGGTCGGGGCCGGCGCCTGGGGGGCCGCGCTCGCCAATGTGGCGGCCCGGGCCGGGCGCAGCGTGGTGCTGATCGCCCGCGACGATACCGCGGCCGCCGCGATCCGGGCGGCCGGGGCCTCGCCGCATCTGCCCGACGTCGCCCTCGACCCGGCGATCGCGATCGCCACCGGGGCGGCGGCCGCCGCCGAGGCCGACGCCGTGCTGCTGGTGGTCCCGGCGCAGGCGCATGGCGCCGTCGCCGCGACGCTCGCGCCGGTGCTGCGGCCCGGCACCCCGGTGGTCGCCTGCGCCAAAGGCATCGAGCGCGGCACCCGGCGCTTCATGACCGAGGTGATCGCCGGGAGCCTGCCGGCGGCGACGCCCGCCATCCTGTCGGGCCCGAGCTTCGCGGCCGACGTCGCCCGCGGCCTGCCGACCGCCGTGACGCTGGCAGCCGTTGACGAGGCGGTCGCCACCGCGCTCGCCCATTCGCTCGGCACCACGACGCTGCGGCCCTATCACGCGACCGACACGCGCGGCGTCGAGATCGGCGGGGCCGCCAAGAACGTGCTCGCCATCGCGGTCGGCATCGTGCGCGGGCGGCGGCTCGGCGCCAGCGCCCAGGCGGCCCTGACGACGCGCGGCTTCGCCGAGCTGATGCGCTTCGGCCGCGCCTACGGGGCCCGGGCCGAGACGCTCACCGGCCTGTCCGGCCTCGGCGACCTGATCCTCACCTGCTCCAGCCGCCAGTCGCGCAACTTTTCGCTCGGCGTCGCCATCGGCGAGGGGCTGTCGCCGGCCGAGGCGCGGCACAGCGGGCTGCTGGCCGAAGGCGCCTTCACGGCGCCCGTGCTGGTCGAGATGGCGCGCGAGCGCGACGTCGACATGCCGATCGCCGGCGCCGTCGCCGCCGTCCTGGACGGCCGCCTCAGCGTCGACCAGGCGATCGAGGCGCTGATGACCCGGCCGTTCCGGGCGGAGCACTGACGGTGCGAGACGTGACGATGCAGATCGTCGTTCCGGGGCGCGCCGAACGCGCGAACCCGGAATCCAGCCGCAAGCTCGACCATCGCGGCTGGATTCCAGGTCCGGTGCTTCGCACCGTCCCGGAATGACGGGGCAAATGGCGGGAGAACCTTCGATGGCCTACTGGCTGGTGAAGTCCGAGCCCTCGACCTGGTCGTGGGACGACCAGGTGAAGCGCGGCGACAAGGGCGAGCCGTGGACCGGGGTGCGCAACCACACCGCCAAGCTGAACCTGATGAAGATGAAGACGGGCGACCGCGCGTTCTTCTATCACTCGGTCGACGAGAAGCGGATCGTCGGCATCGCCGAGATCGTCCGCGAGCACTATCCGGACCCGACCGCGCAGCCCGGCGACCCCTGGGTGGTGGTCGACCTCGCCGCCGTCGCACCGCTGCCGACCCCGGTGACGCTCGCCGCCATCAAGGCCGAGAAGAGCCTGGCCGAGATGGCGCTGCTCAAGCAGTCCCGCCTCTCCGTCCAGCCCGTCACGGCGGCGGAGTGGAAGGTGATCTGTAAAATGGGCGGGGTGAAGGGGTGAAAGCGGACATCGCGAAGCGCTGATCCACCTCGTCCGGAGGAGCGCCGAAGGCGCGTCTCGAAGGGCGGGGTGGCCCCAGCGTGGCCACATGGTTCGAGACGCGCTCCTTTGGAGCGCTCCTCACCATGAGGGGCGAGGCAGCCGTTCTGATCGGCTGTCGAAAACGCTAGCGCCCCATGAAGCGGCGCCAGACGGCTTTCAGGTAGCTGGAGAACAGCAGCACCGCGATGGTGACGACGATCACGGGCACCCAGAACAGCACCATGCCGAGCGCCACCAGCAGGATGGCGCCGACGATCGCGCCCAGCACCAACAGGCCGACCGCGATCGACAGCGGGCCGGGCGGCTCGATCTTGGTGTAGCGGGTGCGGCCGTCCTGATCGACCGTGATGAACACGGCGCCCGGGAAGCCCTCGGGCCCGGCCTCGCGGTCCGCGGGGCGCGGATCGGGGGCGCCCGGCGGGATGATCTCCGGCTCGGCGCGCGGGCGCTCGGACCGGTCGGGACGAGACTCGTCTGATCGATTCTGGCTCATGGCGTAGGATGTGGTCGGCCGCCGGCATCCTGCCAGTGGCGAAACGCCGCGCAGCGGTAAAATGCGGACCATCATCGCGCCACCCGGCGCGTCCCACCAGCCACGACGTTCGTTATGCCCGATCAGACGATCCCTGAAGCGCCCGGATGGAGACCGATGGCCGAGGCGGACCTCGCCTCCGTGCTGGCCGTCGCCGCCGAGGTGCATCCCGACTATCCCGAGGACCGCGCCGTGTTCGCCGAGCGACTGCGGCTCGTCCCGGCCGGCTGCCGCGTGCTGGACGGAGCCGCCGGACTGGCCGGCTACGTGGTGAGCCATCCGTGGTCGGGCGGCCCGCCGGCGCTGGACAGCCTGCTCGGCGCCCTGCCGGACACACCCGAGACCTGGTACCTGCACGACCTCGCGCTGCTCTCGGGGGCGCGCGGCAGCGGCGCCGGCGCCGCGATCGTCGCCCACCTGGCCGCGCAGGCGCGGGCGGCCGGTTTCACGACCATGTCGCTGGTCGCGGTCGGCGGCTCGACGGGCTTTTGGGGGCGGCAGGGTTTTTCGGTGGTCGCCGATCCGGCGCTCGCCGAAAAGCTCGCCAGCTACGGCGCCACGGCGCGCTTCATGGTGCGACGGCTGTCGCCGTAGGCGGCCCGTCCGGCGCCGCCGGTCACGCCGGCGGATCGTACAGCACGTCGCGGCCGACCGCGCGAAGATCCTGCGTGCCGGTGAGCATCATGGTGATGTCGAGCTCGCGCCGGATCAGGTCGAGCGTCGCGGCGACGCCGCGCTGGCCGTCGGCGGCGAGCCCGTACAGCCAGGCGCGGCCGATCAGGCAGCCGCGGGCGCCGAGCGCCAGCGCCCGCATCACGTCCTGGCCGGAGCGGATGCCGCCGTCGAACAGCACCTCGATGCGGTCGCCGACGGCGCGGACGATCTCGGGCAGCACCGTGATGGTGGCGGGGGCGCCGTCGAGCTGGCGGCCGCCGTGATTCGACACCACGATTCCGTCGGCGCCGATCCGGACCGCCTCCTCGGCGTCGGCCGGATCCAGGATGCCCTTGAGCACCAGCTTGCCGGGCCACAGGTCGCGGATCCACGCCATGTCGCGCCAGCTCAGCGTCTGGTCGAAGTGATTCGACGACCACTCGCCGGCGCCCATCAGGCCGACCTTGTCCTTCAGATAGGCCTCGATGTTGCCGAAGGTCATGCGCTTGCCGCGCAGCACGCCGATCCCCCAGGCCGGCTTGGTGGCGAGATCGAAGGCGTTGCGCCAGGTCAGCCGCGGCGGCACGGTGAGGCCGTTCTTCAGATCGGCGTGGCGCTGGCCGCGGGTCGGCAGGTCGACCGTGACGACCAGCACGGGGCACTCGGCCGCCCGCGCCCGCTCGATCATGGCGCGGGAGAAGTCGCGGTCGCGCAGCACGTAGAGCTGGAACCAGAACGGCGCCGTGGTGGCCGCCCGGACGTCCTCGATGGTGGCGATCGACATGGTCGACAGGCAGAACGGGATGCCGGCCGCCTCGGCCGCGCGGGCGCCGAGAATCTCGCCGTTGCCGCGGATCAGGCCGGTGAGGCCGGTCGGCGCGATCGCCACCGGCATGGCGGCGGGCCGGCCGAGCAGCGTGGTCGCCATGCTGCGGCCGGCGGTGTCGACCAGCACGCGCTGCCGGAAGCGCAGCCGCGCCAGCTCGGCCGCATTGGCCCGTAGGGTGATCTCGTCGTAGGAGCCCGAGTCGACATAGCCGAACAGGGCGCGCGGCACCTTGCGGCGGGCGACGTCGCGCAGATCCGCGACGCAGGTGATCGGGGTCATCGGATCGGGCACTCCAACCGTGCGGGGGCGCGGCCGGGCGGCCGGATCAGGCGAGGCTGCGGCGGCTCTTGAACTGGCCGGTCTTGCGGAAGCGCCACAGATAGGACGGCACCACGGCCGCCATGGTGCGGGCCTCGATGCCGAGCCCGGCGAGGGTGCGATTGTCGCGGATCGCCGCCTCGGACACGACGTTGTCGGTCTTCAGGAGCTCGACCTGGTCGGGCGTCAGCGGCGGGGTCGGCAGGATGCTCAGCACGCGACCCAGCAGCTTGGCGGCCCAGAACGGCACCGGCAGCAGGAGCCGGCGGCGCTGGGTGATGTCGAGCACCAGCCGCATCAGCTCCTTGAAGGAGGCGACGTCCGGCCCGCCGAGCTCGTAGACGCCGGGCGCGACCTCGCCGTCCACCGCCTTGCGGACCGCCTCGGCGACGTCGCCGGCGAACACCGGCTGGAATTTGGTGCGGCCGCCGCCGATCAGCGGCAGGGCCGGGGCGATGCGAGCCATCGCGGCGAACTTGTTGAAGAAGGCGTCGTCGGGCCCGAAGATCACCGAGGGGCGCAGGATGACGGCGTCGGGCGCGGCGGCCAGCACGGCCTCCTCGGCCCGGCCCTTGGTGCGGGCATAGAGCGCCGAGGCCGCCGGATCGGCGCCGATCGCCGAGACGTGGATCAGCCGGGCGCCGCGCGCCGCCGCCGCCCGGGCCACGTTGGCGGCGCCCTCGACATGGACCGCCTCGAAGGACTGCTTGCCGCTCTCGAACAGCACGCCGACCAGGTTGATCACCACGTCGGCGTCGCGCACCGCGTTCTCGACCGATTCGGCGTTGCGCAGATTCGCCTGCACGGCGTGGATCTGGCCGACCCGGCCGAGCGGCTGCAGGTGGCCGGCGAGATCGGGGCGGCGCACCGCGACCCGCATGCGCCAGAGCTCGGGCGCCAGCGCCCGCACCACGTGCCGCCCCAAAAATCCGGAGCCGCCGAAGATGGTGACGAGGGTGTCGGACGTGGACGTCGGAGAGGACATCGCCATGGCCGCCGGATCTCCTGCGATGCGGTGGGAACCCATGCCGAAACCGGCACGGACAGCCGTGCTGGCGTCATACGGGATGGCGGCCCGGCTGTACAGGGGAGGGGGCGCCGCGGACGGCCGGCCGGTCCCTCCCGATGCGGCCGAACCGCCACGCATGACGCGATTGCGACACTCGCGGCCCTGGCCCCCGCCTCCGGCGTTGACAAGCGGGAACCCGCTCCCTTATGTGGCGCCCTTGGGCCCAGGTGGCGGAATTGGTAGACGCGCTGGCTTCAGGTGCCAGTGGCTTAACGGCCGTGAAGGTTCGAGTCCTTTCCTGGGCACCAGCCCAGCCCAAGCGTCTGATCTCCCGAACAGACGAGACGATCGCCGGAGCCCGGACACGGGCGGCCGAGCTTAGGGTTCGCGCAGACATCATCGAGTCGAAGCGTCCTTCCGCCCTCACCCTGAGGAGCGCCGAAGGCGCGTCTCGAAGGGCGGGGGCGGCCGCCGCCGCGGCCACATGGTTCGAGGCTCGCTCCGCTCGCACCTCACCATGAGGTCGGACGTGGTCGTGTGGCGCGGGCCGACACCGGGTTGCTCGGGATGACGCGACAAGTCCCGGGCGGGCCCTGACGTCGCATCCGGCCGCGTGGACGGCCGCGCGTGGCGCCTCAGCGCCAGCCCAGGCCGGGCGCGACGTGAGTCAGGATCGCCTCGATCACGTGGGCGTTGTAGTCGACGCCGAGCTGGTTCGGCACGGTGAGCAGCAGCGTGTCGGCCGCGGCGATCGCCTCGTCGGCGCGGAGCTGCTCGATCAGCACGTCGGGCTCGGCCGCGTAGCTCCTGCCGAAGATGGCACGCTCGGTCTCGCTCAGGAAACCGATCTGATCCTCGCCGTCGCCGCTGCGACCGAAATACCTGCGGTCGCGATCGTCGACCAGCGCGAAGATGCTGCGCGACACCGACACGCGGGCCGGCCGCGTGTGGCCGGCCTCCGCCCACGCGGCGCGGAAGCGGCGGATCTGCGCCGCCTGCTGGACGTGGAACGGCTCGCCGGTCTCGTCGATCTTCAAGGTCGAGCTCTGCAGATGCATGCCGAGCCGCGCCGCCCATTCGGCCGTCGCGTCGGTTGCGGCGCCCCACCAGAGTCTGTCGCGCAAGCCCTCCGCATGCGGCTCGACGCGCAGCAGGCCGGGCGGGTTCGGGAACATCGGCCGCGGATTGGGCTTGGCAAAGCCCTCGCCGCGCAGCACGTCCAAGAGCACCTGCGTGTGGCGGCGCGCCATGTCGGCGTCGCTCTCGCCCTCGGCCGGCGCGTAGCCGAAATAGCGACAGCCGTCGATCACCTGCTCGGGCGAGCCGCGGCTGATGCCGAGCTGCAGGCGGCCGCCGGCGATCAGATCGGCGCTGCCGGCGTCCTCGGCCATGTAGAGCGGGTTCTCGTAGCGCATGTCGATGACGGCGGTGCCGATCTCGATGCGTCTGGTGCGCGCGCCGATCGCGGCGAGCAGCGGAAACGGCGAGGCGAGCTGACGGGCGAAGTGATGCACGCGGAAATAGGCGCCGTCGGCGCCGAGCTCCTCGGCCGCGACCGCGAGCTCGATCGATTGCAGGAGGGCGTCGGCGGCCGACCGCGTCTGCGAGCGCGGCGACGGAGTCCAATGGCCGAAGGAGAGGAAGCCGATTTTTTTCATGGGCGCGGGGCTGGTCCGGGAGGGCGGGTCGGCGCAGCCTAGCCCGGCCGACCCGTTTCAGGAAATCCCGGAGCCCGCGGATGCGTCACGCCCGCCGCACGCCGATCGTCCAGGACGGCCGCTGGTTCGCCTCGCGGCGGCTGGTGACCAGGCGCAGATCCGCGTCCATGTAGATGTTCGCCATCTCGGGCTGCGCCTTGAAGGTCTTGCCGAGCTTCTTGGCCGCGGCGGCGTCGAGGGCGGAGAGGTCGGGGGTGCCGAGGTCGGCGGCCTCCTGATAACGATCGCCCTTCTTGGCCATCACCTCGGCGAACCACGCCTGCGCGGCCGGAATGTCGAGATCGCGATCGGCCCGCACCACCGCCACCTCGATGCCGATGTTGCGGATCAGCCAGCGACCCTCGGCCACGTCGTATTTCTGGATGATCATCAGATTGGCGCCGGCCAGCACCGAGCGCAGCTTCTCCATCAGGCCGCCGCGCTGCCCCGGCACGTGATGCGCGATGTTGGCGTAGAAGCCGTCGTGCCGGAAGATCTGATAGGACTGGTCGAACACGCGGCCCGGAATGGCGTCGTGGAACGGGATGGTCGACCACGCCGGCGTCCACACGCCCTGCACGGCGACCACCTGATCCTCCACCCGCGGCGTCGGGTTGCGGCGCGCCAGCGCGGTGAACAGCGGCATCAGCTCGCTGTCGAGCAGCGCCAGCTTCTCGCTCTGCCTGGCGTCGTGGCGCCCGTGCACCAGCGCGAGCAGGCGCGATTTCAGCTCGGCCGTGCTCCAGGATTCGAAATCGGAGGCGTCGAGATCGGGCTCGCCGTGCGGGGTGAAGGAGGTCACGCGATCGAGCATGGGGGTCGGCTCCGGTCGGGGGCGATGACGTTTTCGATTACGTTGCACATGACGTGCCGGATGCGTGCGCGCCAGCGAAATCTTTTGTCGTGGCCGTTCTGTCAGATTCATCTGACAGAACGCACTGTCACGTCGACTGTCGCGACGACGTGAGACTCCGCGCAAGCGAAGGAACAAACGATTTGGACCGAGAGAGTTCCGCGAGGGCACGACTGCTCCGCCACGGATCTCGGACATGCAGAAGGGACAGCCTATCGACCGTCGTCGTCCGCGCAGGCGAGGGCTTTGCATCATTGGTCATTCCGGGACGGCGCGGAGCGCCG
>NZ_NPEX01000193.1:0-3022 GCF_003258865.1 Rhodoplanes roseus
CCGCATTGCGCCCTGCGGGCTCCATGCGGGCTACACCCTCCGGCTCTACTCCCCCAGCACCAGCACGCGGTCGGTGGCGATGTCGACGGCGACCGCGGTGCCGGGGTCGAGGCCGGCCGGGGCGGTGCCGTGGGTGAGGTCGACCAGGATCTCGGTATCGGCCGCGGCGGGGCCGGGGATAGCGATCCCGTAGCGCTCAGTGGCGCCCAGGAACTCCTTGAACCGGATCGTGCCCGGCAGGCGCGTCCGGCCTTCGGCGAGCGGGGCGTCGGGGTGCGACAGGACGGCGTGGTGCGGGCGGAAGACCAGCTTCGCCCCGGGCGGCGGCTCACCCCCGGGACGGGCGCCCGCCGGCAGCGGGATCGTCCCCGCCGCGGTCTCGAACACGGCCGCAGCACCGCCGCGCCCAAAATGTCCGGCGAGCGTGTTGGTCGTCCCCAGGAAGCCGGCCACGAACAGGTTCTTCGGCGCGTCGTAGAGCGCCGTGGGGGCGCCGACCTGCTGCACGGTGCCGTCCTTCATCACGGCGATACGGTCGCAGATCGTATTGGCCTCCTCCTGGTCGTGGGTGACGAAGATCGCCGTGAGGCCGAGCCGCTGCTGGAGCTCGCGCAGCTCGCGCCGCACCTCTCCACGCAGCTTCGCGTCGAGATTCGACAGCGGCTCGTCGAGCAGCAGGACTTTCGGCTCGACCACGATGGTGCGGGCGAGCGCGACGCGCTGCTGCTGGCCGCCGGACAACTGGGCCGGGCGACGCTTCTCCAGCCCGCCGAGGCCGACGAGGTCGAGCGCGGCGGCGACGCGCTTCCTGATCTCCTGGCGCGGCAGCCGCCGCTCCTCCAGGCCGAAGGCGACGTTCTGCTCGACCGTCATGTGCGGCCACAGGGCATAGGACTGGAACACCATGCCGACGTCGCGCTTCCACGGCGGCAGACCGGAGACGTCGCGCCCGCCGATCAGCACGCGGCCGCGGTCGGCCTGATTGAAGCCGGCGATGAGGCGCAGCAGCGTGGTCTTGCCGCAGCCCGACGGGCCCAGGAAGGCGAAGAACTCGCCCGGCTCGATTCTCAGGTTCACGTCGTGCAGCACGTGGTTCGAGCCGTACCACAGGTCGACATGCTCGATGGCGATGTCGACCGAGGGCGTCGCGATCGTGCCGACGGCGAGAGCGGTCATCCGGTGGCTCCGGGCACGGCCGGGCCGGCGGCGCCGCGGCTCTGGCGGCGGTGCTGGCGTTCGACCACGAGGTGAGACAGGAACGTGCAGATCGCCACCAGCACCACGGCGATGACGCCGAGCGCGGCGCCCGGTCCGCGGCCGGCCGGCGACTGCATGAAGACGTAGAGCCCGTAGGCGAGCGGCGCGTCGGAGTTCGACTGCACCAGCATCAGCGTGGCGGCGAGCTCGACCGAGGCGGTGGCGAAGCTCGAGATGAAGCCGGCCAGCATGCCGCCCGAGATCAGCGGCACGACGACGCGGCGGATGGTGCGCGTTTTGGTGGCGCCGAGATTCTCGGCCGCCTCCTCGAGCGACACCGAGATCTGCTGGAGCGCGGCGTAGCAGGCGCGCAGCGCATAGGGCAGGCGGCGCACCGCGAGCGCCAGCACGATGACGATCCACAGCGTCGCCAGCGGCACGCCGCCCACGTCGATGCCGTAGAAGGTGCGCAGGTATCCGATGCCGACCACCACACCCGGCACGGCGACGGCCGCCATCGCGGTCCAGTCGAGCCACTGGCGGCCCGGCAGTCTGGTGCGCAGGACCAGGTAGGCGATCGCCGCGCCGAGGACCACGTCGATCAGGCCGGCCAGCGAGGCGTAGAGCAGCGTGTTGGTGATGTAGACCGAGGAGTCGCCGAACACCCGGGCGTAGTGGGCGAGCGTGAAGCCGTCCGGCAGCGGGCTGTAGGACCACACGGTGGCGAGCGACAGCATCAAGAGCGCCGCGTGCGGCGCCAGCACCAGCATCAGGATCAGCGTCACCACGCCCCAGGCGACGAGGTGCTCGAGCGGGCGCAGGGCCCGCCTCGCTAGGCCGCCGCCGCCACGCTGCACGGTCGCGTAGTCGCGCCCCCGCATCGCCAGCATCGACAGCACGATGGCCGAGACCGACAAGAGCACCAGCACGACCGAGATCACGTAGCCCATCGGATCGGCGATGCCGATCGAGGTGATGCGCAGATAGGCCTGCGGCGCCAGCATGTCCTTGACGTTGAGGAGGAGCGGCGTGGCGAGATCGTCGAACACCTTCACGAACACCAGCGAGGCGCCGGCGACATAGCCGGGCATCGCCAGCGGAAACACGATGCGGCGGAACAGCCGCAGGCCCGAGCTGCCGAGATTCTGTGCGGCCTCCTCCATGCTGCGGTCGATGGTGCGCAGCGCGGTCGAGAGATTGATCAGGATGAACGGGAAATAATGCACGCCCTCGACGAAGACGACGCCGTTGATCCCCTCCATGAACGGGATCTCGACGTCGAACCAGTCGCCGAGCAGCAGGTTGATGGTGCCGCTGCGGCCGAAGAAGAGCTGCATGGCGACGGCGCCGACGAAGGGCGGCATGATCAGCGGCAGGAAGCCGAGCGTCTGCACCAGCGCGGCGCCGCGAAAGTCGTAGCGCGTCGTGATCACGGCGAGCGGCAGGGCGAGGGCGGTCGCCAGTACGACCGTCATCATGGCGGCCCAGATCGAGTTCCAGGTGGAGCGGACCAGCAGGTCGGTGCGGGCGAAGTCGACGAAGTTCACCAGCGTGAAATCGCCCGTGCCCTTCTCGGTGAAGGCGACGTAGACCACGGTGCCGACCGGGATCACCAGCGCCACCAGCAGGAACGCCGCGATGGCGATCGCCACGGCCCACTGGCCGGGCGTCGCCGCCGAGGCGCTCCTTGCGCGTGCGGGTGCTGTCGGCAGGGCGAGGGTCATGAGATCAGGAGTCGGCCCTTTCCTTCACCTCCCCCTGGAGGGGGGAGGTCGCCGGGCGAAGCTCGGCGGGAGGGGGTGACAGGCGTAGCCTGCGTTTGCGG
>NZ_NPEX01000193.1:3032-11266 GCF_003258865.1 Rhodoplanes roseus
ACCCCGACGCGCTACGCGCGCCGACCCTCCCCCTCCAGGGGAGGGTGACGAGGGGGAGCTGCGCCTCTGCATGATCATGAGCTCAAAGAAGCTCACTTCGCCAGCCGCGTGGCCTCTTCGGCCTTCGCCTTCGCCTGGGCGTAGTGGTCGCGGGCGAAGCCGGCCCAGCGGTTCTCCAGCTCGGCCTGGCGTGAGCCCTTTTCCTTGGCGCCCGTGAAGGCGCCGGTGGTCTCCGGTGCAGCGGCCTCCGCGGCCGTCACCGGCATGGCGGCAACGAGATCGCGCGCCTCGTTCACCAGGGCGCGGGCCTGGGCGTTGTCCTTCTTGGCGAGGGCGGCGTCGGCCTCGTGGATCGCCTTGGTGGCGGCCTTGAGGTTGGCGAGCTGGAACGTGACGAGCTGGTCGAACAGCGCGTCGACCACGTTGCTGCGCTTCTCCGAGACGTCCGGATCGAACTTCACCCGCGAGCCGAGCGACGGGTCCTTGAACGGGTTCGGATAGTCGGCCGGCGCCTTGGCGTAGGTGGCGGGGTTCACCGGCAGGCGGCGGATCGCCGGCTCGAGCAGCACCTCCTGGCCCTTGTCGGACAGCAGGAACTCGATGAACGCCTCGGCGCCGGCGCGGTTCGGGGCGTTGGTGACGATTCCGACATTGGCCGGCACGATGGTGGTCACGCTCGGATAGACGAACTTCACCGGAAATCCGGCCGCCTGGGCCGAGAAGCCGAAGAAGTCGATGACGATGCCGACACCGAACTGGCCGGAATTGACCCCCTCCGGCACGCCGAAGGATCGCTCGGTCACCTGGCGGAAGTTGCCGGCCATCTCCTTGATGGTGCGCCAGCCCTTGTCCCAGCCCTCGCCCTGCAGCAGGGTCTCGACGGTGAGATGCGTGGTGCCGGAGCGCGACGGCGCCGCGATGGCGACGTGGTCGAAATAGATCGGCTTGGCGAGGTCGCTCCACTCCTTCGGGTCGGGCAGCTTGTTGGCCCGCGCATAGCGCGTGTTCCACATGATGCCGTAGCCCGAGGCGGCGAAGCCGAAATAGTAGCCCTCGGGATCGTTGATCGGGAAGGCGCCGATCTTGTCCGGGATGCCGGTCGCCTTGGTCTGGTACTTGGCCAGCAGTCCTTTGCCCTTGAGCACCTCGAAGGCGTCCGGGGCCGAGGCCCAGAACAGGTCGACCTGGTTCCGGGCCCGGGTCTCCTCGACGTATTTCACGCCGGCATTGGTGTTGCGGTTCTGGACCTCGAGCGTGACGCCCGGGACGGCCTGCTCGAAGGCCTTCTTCACCGGGTCGGTGACGTCCTTGGAGAACGAGGTCACCACGGTGACGCGGGCGGGCGCCTGGGCCTGGACGGCCGTCGCGGAGGCGAGGCAGAGGCCGAGCACGGCGAGCATTCGGAGCATGGAGCACCTGAAATGGGTGAGCGCGGAACGGACGGGCCGGAGCATAGCCACGAACCGTGACGCGGTCACGAGCGCTCGCGTCCTCGTCCACCGCCTCCGGGCGGCCTGTCTGCCGCACCGCAAAAGAAAGGGGCGGCCCGTGGGCCGCCCCTCGAAATTCTCCTCCGGCGGGCCGGTTCAGCAGCAGCGGAAACGCCCGTTCTTGCCGAAGCCGTAGCGTGCGTCCTGGCGCTCGCGGAAGAACTCCTCGTAGGTCATGACAGGCTCGTCGGGATGCGTGACGCGACGATGCTGCACGTACGTGTCGTAATCAGGGATCCCGACCATCAGGCGGGCCGCGCGAACGGCCCACCCGGTGATGCCGAGCGTATCAGGCATGGGCGACCCCGCTGCCGGCCGGCGCGCCGACCTCCGCGGTGGTGACCCGCGTCGTGCCGAGCGCCTTCCAGATGTTGACGACGCCGTAGAACACCATGGCCAGCACGACCGCGATGAAGGCGGCCGAGAGGGCGGCGTCGACATAGTCGTTGAACACCACGCGGCTCATCTCCTCGAGCGTCTTGGCCGGGGCGAGGATCTTGCCCTGGGCCAGTGCGTCGCCGAACACCTGCGCATGGGCGATGAAGCCGATGCGGGGCGACGGGTGGACGAGCTTCTGCATGCCGGCCGTCAGCGTGCAGGCGAGCAGCCACGAGGTCGGCAGCAGGGTGACCCAGGCATAGGCCTGGCGCTTCATCTTGAACAGCACCACGGTGCACAGCGTCAGGGCGATGCCGGCCAGCATCTGGTTGGAGATGCCGAACAGCGGCCACAGCGTGTTGATGCCACCGAGCGGATCGATGACGCCCTGGTACAGGAAGTAGCCCCAGCAGATCACCGAGAGGGCCGAGCCGATCAGGTTGTTGGCCCACGACTCGGTGTTCTTGAAGGCCGGGATCACGCTGCCGATCATGTCCTGGATCATGAAGCGGGCGACCCGGGTGCCGGCGTCGACCGTCGTCAGGATGAACAGGGCCTCGAACAGGATGGCGAAGTGATACCACACGCCCATCAGGGCCTTGCCGCCGAACAGGCCGGACAGGATGTGGGCCATGCCGACCGCGAGCGTCGGGGCGCCGCCGGCGCGCGACAGCACCGTGCTTTCACCGACGTCCTTGGCCATTTCGGCCAGCATCTCGGGGCTGACCACGAAGCCCCAGCCGGAGACGACCTGCGAGGCCTGCTGAACGGTGGTGCCGATCAGGCCCGCCGGGCTGTTCATGGCGAAGTAGACGCCGGGCTCGATCACGGTGGCGGCGATCAGCGCCATGATGGCGACGAACGACTCCATCAGCATGCCGCCGTAGCCGATCAGGCGAATCTGGTCCTCGTTCTCGATCATCTTCGGGGTGGTGCCCGAGGCGATCAGCGAGTGGAAGCCGGAGACGGCGCCGCACGCGATGGTGATGAACAGGAACGGGAACAGGCTACCCGACCACACCGGGCCGGTGCCGTCGATGAACTTCGTCACGGCCGGCATCTTGAGGTCCGGCTGCACGATCATGATGCCGATCGCGAGCAGGCAGATGGTGCCGATCTTGAGGAAGGTCGACAGGTAGTCGCGCGGGGCGAGCAGCAGCCACACCGGCAGGACCGAGGCGATGAAGCCGTAGCCGATGATGGCCAGCGCCAGCGTCTCGCCCTTCCAGTTGAACAGGACCGCGAGCTCCGGCGTCTCGGCGACGGTCTTGCCGTAGACCAGGGCCGACATCAGCAGAACGAAGCCGATGGCCGACATCTCGCCGATCTTGCCGGGCCGGATGAAGCGCGCATAGACGCCCATCAGCATGGCGATCGGGATGGTGGCGACGACCGCGAAGGTGCCCCACGGGCTGCCGGCCAGGGCCTTGACCACCACGAGCGCCAGCACGGCGAGCAGGATGATCATGATGAGCAGCACGCCGACCAGGGCGATGCCGCCGGCCACCGGGCCCATCTCGGCGCGGATCATGTCGCCGAGCGAGCGACCGTCGCGCCGGGTCGACATGAACAGCACGATCATGTCCTGCACGGCGCCGGCGAACACGACGCCGGCCAGGATCCACAGCGTGCCGGGCAGGTAGCCCATCTGGGCGGCGAGCACCGGGCCGACCAGCGGGCCGGCGCCGGCGATGGCGGCGAAGTGGTGCCCGAACAGCACGTACTTGTTGGTCGGGACGTAGTCGAGCCCGTCGTTGTGGCGCTGCGCCGGGGTCGCCCGGGCCGGATCGACGCTGAGGACCTTCTCGGCGATGAACAGGCCGTAGAAGCGGTAGGCGACGAGGTAGACGCAGACCGCGGCCACCACCAGCCAGGCGGCGTTGAGGGTCTCGCCCCGGTTCAATGCGACGACACCGAGCGATATCGTTCCCGCCAGGACGATCAGTGCCCACAGGGCCCAGTGCCCCTTTGGGTTGCTGCGCGCTAGAGCAGTCATTGGAGTCTCCCGATCCGGATCCGGCAACGTGCAGAGAAGATGCGGACGCAACGTGAACTCGCGACACGCAATAAACGTTCACTGCTGGGTACCTATCAAGAAAGGGGAATGCTCCACAGTCGGACGAGTCCTTACCAAAGCGTGCAAGTCTTGCGTTTTTCGGCAAGCCCGCGAAACAATCGGCACGAGTCAACTCCCGCGTGCCGTGCAGGTGCGAGATGCTCAGCCGGGTCGATAAGGGGTATTACGCGAAGCGGGCGAACGTCGCACGGCTGGAGCCGGGAGGCGCTCGCCCGCTGCTATTCACGCCGCGACGTCGCGGCGCATCGATCAGGAGAAGCGGACCGCGACCTCGCCGATCGGCGAGAGCGCGTTCACGAGCTCCCGGTCCTCGGGGTTCAGGATCAACGGGGGCGTGATCGAGCCGGCGATGATCACGTCGCCGGCCCTGAGGGTCTCCCCGATGGCGGCCAGTGTATCGGCGACATGCCGCACGATCGTGACGATGCGGCCCGTGTTGGCCGTCACGTCGTCGGGCGCCGGCACCTCGGCACCGTTCCGCGTCACGGTGGAGACGAGCCCGCTCGTGTCGCCGCCGGGACGGGGCAGGCGTGGGCCGAAGATCACGTGCCGCTGGAAGATGTTGCCCGACAGGATCGCCTCCGGATCGTCGAGCGGGGCGAAGTCGGCGAGCTCGATGGCCGGACCGAGTGTCGCGATCGCGGCGGCCGCCGCCGCCTCGTCGCTGCCGCCGGGCAGATCCGAGCCCATCTCGACCGCCACCTCCGGCTCGGCGACCGGCATGGCGAAGCGCGACAGCGGCACGGTCGCGCCCGAGGCCAGCACGTTGCGGTCGAGCAGGAAGCCGACGATCGGTGCCGTGATCTTCAGCTTGGCGAGGCCGGCCGGGGCGCCGAAACCGACCTTCCAGCCGATCGGCCGGGCGCCCTCGGCCAGCGCCTTGCGGCGCAGCTCCGCCTGGGCCGCCATCCCGCGGGCGAGCCGCGGATCGTCGAGCGGACCGCTCATTTCCGTCCTCCGGCCTGATGCGAGCCGCCTTCGGGCGTCTCGTAGCCCGAGTCGGCGATCGAGCCGGCGCCCATCCAGCCCCACACCAGCACGACGTCCTGGTCCGAGGTGTTGTTGAAGCCGTGCCAGCAGCCGCGCGGCGAGTAGACCACGTCGCCCTTGCTCGACGGCTCCAGGCCGTTCTCGGTGATGATGTGGCCCTTGCCCTCCAGCACGATGAAGAACTCGTCGCAGTTGCGGTGCAGATGCGCCTCGTGGCTGGCGCCCGGCTTGAGCACGGTCCAGCCGACGACGTTGTCGGTGCCGGCCGACTTCTTGTCGATCAGGAACTGGACCTGCATGTCGATCCAGCCGTCGTCGCGCTTGAGCCCTTCGACCAGCGGCACGTCGGCCATGGTGGTGCGGTACATCTTGCTCATCATTGTCCTCCCAGGCGCCGGTACACCTCGTGCGCGGCGACGAAGTCGCGGTGGTCGATGCCGAGACCGCGACAGGCGTTCATCATCTCGTTGGCGGCGGCGGCGAGCGGCACCGGGCTGCCGAGCCGGCGGCCGAGGTCGAGCGCCAGCAGCATGTCCTTCTGCTGCAGCGTGACGTCGGCGAGCGGCTTCGCCGGCATCTTGCCCTCCAGGATGAAGGGCCCGCGATAGCCGAGCACCGGCGACGCCGCGACGCTCTTGAGGATCGCCTCGACGGCGACGGCGCGGTCGACGCCGCCCTTCTCGGCGAGCGCGACCGATTCGCCGAAGCAGATCACCTCGACCATCAGCAGCAGGTTGACGGCGATCTTCATCTGGCAGGCGAGCCCGTTGCCGCCGACCCGCATCACCTTCGGGCCGATCGCGAGCAGAACCGGCACGAGCTTGTCGTAGGCGGCCTCGTCGCCGCCCACCATCACCGAGGCCTGGCCGGCCTGGATGGTCACCGGGCTGCCGGAGATCGGCGCATCCAGCATCACGCGACCGGCCGCCGCGAACTTCTCCGCGACGCCGCGGCTGACATGCGGCGCGATGGTGCTCATGTCGGCGTAGACCCCGCCGTCGCGCAGGCCGGACAGGATGCCGTCCGGACCGAGCGCGACCTGCTCGACGGCGGCGCCGTCGGTCACGATCGAGAAGACGATCTCGGCATTGGCTGCGGCGGCGCGGGGCGTGTCGGCGAAGGCCATGCCGGCGGCGATCAACGGCTCCGCCTTGGCGCGGGTCCGGTTCCAGCCGGTGACCCGATGGCCGGCCGCCATCAGGCGGGGCACGATCAGGGAGCCCATGTCGCCGAGACCGACGAATCCGATCTCCACGTGAAAATCTCCTGGGAGTTGGCGCCGTTCCGGCGCGACCGCGACCGGCCGGGCTGCCCTGCGGCGGCCGGCGATGTCACGAGCCGCGAAACGGAGGAACGCGGGGGGAAGACGGCCCATGCTGCCGTGCCGTCTCGCGTCGCGCAAGCGGGCGAAACGTCTCGGCGCCGCCGCGGGACTCTTCTGCTTCGCTGTGCAGTGCAGCATGGCTTCCCCGGACCTTACTATACAGAGCGTGTGTCCGCGGGGACGTCCGCCGCGCTCGGACCTGATCAGAAAACATCGCGGAGACCTGCGCGGCGCGCGGGACCTGCGCCTCAGAAGCGCAGGATTGGCGATTGACAAATGGGCGGCTGCCCGTGGACTCTTCGTCCAACCGCCTCGTGAAGGCGGGCAAGAAGCCAAGCGGGAGAGACGCATGAGCGAGCCGGCTGTGAGCGAGCCGACCAAGGCCCGGACTCCGGGTGCGAAGCGGGCCGGCCCGGGCGAGTACCTGTTCGAGCTCGCCAAGGTCAATCACATCCTCGGCGGCCCCGACTACTCGACCGCGAACGGCGCCTGTGTCGAGGGCGACCGCATGATCGTCGGGCTGATGCGGATGGCGGCCGGCACCGGCGCCGAGCCGCATTCGCATCCGAACGAGCAGTGGATCTACATTCTCGAAGGCACGTTCCGGGCGACGATAGGCGACAAGCCGGTCGAGGCGGGCCCGGGCGCTCTGGTCTACATCCCGGCCGGCACGATCCACTCGGGCGGCGCGACCAGCGACGGCGACGTGCTGTTCTTCACCGTCAAGGACGCCTCGCACTCCCTGCACGGCATCAAGGCCTGATCGCACCGACGGCCGCGGGCGCGCGTCCGCGGCCCGGGGCCGAACCGCGTCCGGCCCGAGATCCTGCGCGACGACGAATCTCCGTTCGACACGACGATCAGAACAACGATCCGTCGCCGCCCCCGGAACGACGGACGATCAGCCAAGGAGGAGAGCATGCCCCGTTCCGTGCTGGCTTTGATGTCCGCCGTCTGCCTCGCCGCGGCAAGTCTCGTCGCGGCGAGTCTCGCCGGGAGCGCGACCGCGCAGGCGCAGGACAAGTATCCGTCCAAGCCCGTCAAGATCATCGTGCCCTATGCGCCGGGCGGCGCCACCGACATCGTCGCCCGCGTGCTCGGCGAGCACATGCGCCAGGATCTCGGCCAGTCCTTCGTGGTCGAGAACAAGCCGGGCGCCTTCGGCATCATCGCCATCGAGGAGATGGCCCGGGCGAAGCCCGACGGCTACACGGTGATGATCGGCAACGTGTCGACCAATGCCATCACGCCGGTGCTGTTCCCGGGCAAGTTCAAGATCTCCTACGACAAGGACGTCGTGCCGGTGACGCGCCTCGTCGACATTCCGGAGTTCATGATCGCGACCACCAAGGACTTCCCGCCCAAGAGCGTGAAGGAGGTGGTGGAGTTCGCCAAGAAGAATCCCGGCAAGGTGCGCTACGGCACGGTCGGCGTCGGCAGCTATCCACATTACGACGCGGCGCTGTTCGCCAAGCGGGCCGGCGATCTCGACATGGTCGCGATCCACAACAAGGCCGGCGCCTCCGGCGTGATCAACGACTTGGTCTCCGGCGACAGCCAGTTCGCCTTCATCAACGTGGCCTCGACGGCCGCCATGGTGAAGGCCGGAAACCTGCGCCCGCTGGCGATGGTGAACCACACGCGGCTGCCGGAATATCCCGACGTCGCCACCATGCAGGAGCTCGGCTATCCGGGCGTCGGCACGATCGCCTGGCAGGCGCTGTTCGCGCCGGCCGGCACGCCGCCGGCCGTGCTCGACACCCTGTTCAACGCTGCCGTCAAGGCCATGCAGGCCCCCGCCGTGCAGGAGGCGTTCAAGAAGCAGAACTTCAACATCGTGCCGAACACGTCGACCGCCGAGGCCAAGACCTGGCTGGCCGACGAGATGGCCACCTGGAAGAAGATCACGTCCGAAGTGAAGATCGAGCTGAGCGAGTAGGGCTGCCTCTTCACCTCCCCCTGGAGGGGGGAGGTC
>NZ_NPEX01000194.1 GCF_003258865.1 Rhodoplanes roseus
GCCGGCTTCGTGCTCGCCGCGATCACCAACCGGGCCCAGGTGGCCCGCGGCGACGTGAGCTTCGACCAGCTCGACCGCATCCTCGGCCGGCTGGAGGCCCTGCTCGCCGCCGAGGGCGGGTATCTCGACCGCATCTATGTCTGCCCGCACCATCCGGGGCCGTTCCCGCACGGCGTCCCGGCGCTGACCATCGCCTGCGACTGCCGCAAGCCCGGCACGCTGCTGTTCCGCCGCGCCTTCGACGAGCTGCCGATCGACCCGGCGCGCGCCTGCATGATCGGCGACAGCACGCGCGACATCATGGCGGCGCATGCGGTCGGTCTTCCGGGCTACGGGGTGCGCACCGGCTACGGCTGCCGCGACACCGGCCGGGCCCATGACGGCCTGAACGGCACGCCCGACCGGATGTTCGCCGACATCGGCGATGCCGTGGATGCAGTGCTGTCCCGCCAGCGCTGAGCCGGACGCAACGCTGCCATGGCTTGCGGACCGGCCGTCGCCGCGTACGCTTGCCGCCATGAGCGACCATCATTTCTACGAGACCGCCGCCGGCCACGGCCTGCCGCACGATCCGTTCAAGGCGATCGTGGCCCCGCGCCCGATCGGCTGGATCTCCACCGTGAGCCGGGACGGCGTCCCGAATCTCTCGCCCTACAGCTTCTTCAACGCGGTCTGCGACGGCCCGCCGATGATCGCCTTCTCGTCGGCCGGCTGGAAGCACAGCGTCGCCAATGCCGAGGCCACCGGCGAGTTCGTGTGGAACCTCTCCACCCGGGCGCTGGCCGAGAAGATGAACGCCTCCTCGGCGATGGTGCCCGAGGACGTCGACGAGTTCGTTCTGGCGGGGCTCGAGGCGGCGCCGTGCCGGCTGGTCCGGGCGCCCAGGGTCGCGGCGTCACCGGCGGCGTTGGAATGCCGGGTCGTCCAGATCATCGAGCTGAAGACTCTCGCCGGGGGATCGAGCGGTCATTGGCTGACCATCGGCCAGGTGGTCGGCGTCCACATCCGGCGCGAGTTTCTGAAGGACGGGCTGTTCGACACCGGCGCGGCGCACCCGATCATGCGGGCCGGCTATCGCGACGAGTATGTCGAGGCGACGCCCGAGACGATGTTCCGGATGATGCGCCCGCGCTGATCAGACGGCGCGACGCCGCGCCTCACCGCGGCTTCGCCGCCTCCGGCAATGCCGGGCCGCCGGCCCGATCGGGGGCCTTGCCGGACTTCTTCAGGATGCCGGTGGTCGAGTGGCCCGGCACGATGTCGACCAGCACCACCTCGCCGCCGTCGGCCTCGACGATTTCGTGGCCGACCACTTGGTCGACCCGATAATCGGAGCCCTTGACCAGCACGTTGGGGCGCAGCCGCCGGATCAGCTCGATCGGCGTGTCCTCCTCGAACACGGCGACGAGGTCGACGGCCTCCAGGGCGGCGAGCACGTCGGCGCGCGCGACCACGTCCTGGATCGGCCGGCCCTCGCCTTTCAGGCGCTTCACCGAGGCGTCGCTGTTGAGGCCCACGACCAGGCGGTCGCAGGCGGCGCGGGCCCGGCTGAGCACCCGGACGTGACCGGGATGGAGGATGTCGAAGCAGCCGTTGGTGAAGCCGATGCGCAGGCCTTCCTTTCGCCAGGCGGCGACACGCTCGGCCAGCACGGCGTCGTCGAACACGATCTTCTCCTCGGAGGCGAGCGCCGCCGCCGGCAGGAGCTGCGAGCGCAGCTCCAGCGCCGAGGCGGTCGCGGTGCCGCGCTTGCCGACCACCACCGAGGCCGCCGCGTTGGCGGCCCGCATCGCCGCCTCGAAATCGGCGCCGGTCGCGATCAGCAGCGCCAGCACGGCGACGACGGTGTCGCCGGCGCCCGACACGTCGCGCACCCGCACCGGATTGGCCGGCACGTGCACGGGCTGGCGCAGCGCCTGCTTCAGCAGCATGCCCTCCTCGCTCAGGGTGACGAGCAGTGCGTCGCACTCGGCGGTGCGGCGCAACTCCTCGGCCGCCGCCGCGATGTCGTCGAGGCCGGCGAGCGGCCGGTGCGAGGCTTCGCCCAGCTCCTTGCGGTTCGGCGTGATCAGGGTGGCGCCGCGATAGACCGAGAAGTCCCGGCCCTTGGGATCGACCACCACGGGCTTGCCGAGCGCCCTCGCCCGCTCGATCACGGCACGCACGACGCGCGGCGTGAGCACGCCCTTGGCATAGTCCGACAGCACGACCGCATCGGCCGCGGGGAGCGCCGCCTCGACATGGGCGATCAGCGCGTCCTCCACGGCGGCCGGCACCGGGGAGACGCGCTCCCAGTCGGCGCGCAGCAGATGGCTCGAATAGTGCTCGGAGACGAAACGCAGCTTGCGGATGGTCGGCCGCTCGCAATCGACCACGAGCTTCGGCTCGACGCGTCCCGCGTGACGATCGAACGCCGCCCGCAAGGTCTCGCCGGCGGCGTCGTCGCCCACCACGCTGACGAAGACGCAGCGTGCGCCGAGCGTCGCGAGATTGCAGGCGACGTTACCGGCGCCGCCGATCAGCGTCTCCTCGCGCCGCACCGCGATCACCGGCACGGGCGCCTCCGGCGACACCCGCGAGACCTCGCCGTAGACGAACTGATCGAGCATCAGATCGCCGATGCAGATCACGGTCTGCCCGGGGATGCGCGACAGGAAGATTTCGAAATCCAGCATGGGATCTGTTCCGAATCTTGCCGCGGTCATTCCGGGGCGGCGCGCAGCGCCGAACCCGGAATCCAGCAGCGAACTCTGCATTCGTCGCTGGATTCCGGGTTCGCACCTGCGGTGCGCCCCGGAAGGACGACGGAGATGATCGGCCTCACCTGTACGGGTCCGCCCGGTCGAGATAGGCGGTCACGTAGCGGCCGACCGCGTCCTCGAGGGAGGTGAAGCCGCCGTTGTATCCGGCGCGGCGCAGCTTCTCGACCGAGCTCTGGGTGAAGTACTGGTACTGGTCGCGGATCGAGACCGGCATGTCGACATAGTCGATCTGCGGCGGCTTGCCGAGCGCCGTGAAGGCCGCCGTGATCAGATCGCGAAAACTGCGCGCCTCGCCGGTGCCGACGTTGAAGAGGCCCGACACGGACGGCGTGTCGAGGAACCAGCGCAGCACCGCGACGGCGTCCTCGACGCAGATGAAGTCGCGCCGCTGGTCGCCGTCGGCGATGCCGTCGCGATGCGACTTGAACAGCGTGACGGTGCGGCCCGCCTTCACGTCGGCGAAGCGCTTGGACACCAGGCTCGCCATCTCGCCCTTGTGATACTCGTTCGGCCCGAACACGTTGAAGAACTTCAGGCCGACCCATTGCGGCGGCAGCGGCTCGCCGCGCGCCTGCCGGTTCTTCAAGGCGAGATCGAAGAGCTGCTTGCTCCAGCCGTACAGATTGAGCGGACGCAGCTTGCGCAGCGCCGAGAGATCCTCGTCGTCGACGAAGCCGCCGTCGCCGTTGCCGTAGGTCGCCGCCGACGAGGCGTAGATGAACGGCGTGCGGGTCTCCGTGCACCAGTCGAGCAGGCGCAGCGAGAGGCGGAAGTTCGAGTCCATCACCTCGTCGCCGTCGCGCGCCGTGGTGTCGGAGTTGGCGCCCATGTGGACGACGGCGTCGAGCTTGCGACCGGCCAGCCGGCAGTCCTCGAGCCAGCGCGCCAAATCCTCGGGCGGGACGAAATCGGCGATCTCGCGCTTGGCCAGGTTCTTCCACTTGGCGTCGGTGCCGAGCCGATCGTTGACGACGACGTCGGTGCGGCCGGCCTCGTTGAGGCTCGCCACCACGTTCGACCCGATGAAACCCGCCCCACCCGTCACCAAGAACATCGTTCAGCGTCCCGCCGTCCCGGCGCCGGTCGGCCGGACCGGTTCCCTAGCCCCCTCGCAGGGCGTTGCGCAACGGTATTTCCGCGCCCCCGGGGCGGAGCCCCCTGGACTTCCGGCCCGGGCCGGGCTAGCGGCTCGGGCGCATGACGCTGCCGCCCTCATTCCCGACGACTGCCGACCCTGCCCGCACCGGCGGTCGGCCGCTGCTCATCGTGCCGTACATGTGGATCGGCGACTTCGTCCGCTGCCACAGCGTGGTGCGGCTGCTGAAAGCGCAGGACCCCGACCGACCCGTCGACGTCCTCACCAGCGCCATGGTTGCGCCTCTTCTCGATTACATGCCCGGCGTGCGCAAGGGAATCGTCTGGGATCTTCCGCGCGGCCGGCTCGCTTATGCGGAGCACCGGGCGCTGGCGGACGCCTTGCGCCCGGAGGGCTACGGCCAGGCCCTGATCATGTCGCGCAAGTGGAAGGCGGCGCTCGCGCCGTTCCTGGCCGGCATCCCGGTGCGGACCGGACTCTTGGGCGAGATGCGGCTCGGCGTCGTCAACGACCTGCGGTTCGGCGAAAAGTCGCTGCCCCGGATGATCGACCAGTGCGCCGTGCTGGCGCTGCCGAAAGGAGCGCCGCGCCCGGCCGAGTGGCCCGTGCCGGAGCTGGCCGTGCCGGCTGCCGAGATCGCCGCCTGGCGGCAGCGGATGGGGCTCCCGGGCGACCGTCCGGTCGCCGCGCTCGCCCCCGGCGCCGTCGGCCCGTCCAAGCGCTGGCCGGCGGAGCGCTACGGCGAGGTCGCCCGCAGCCTCGCGGCCGAGGGGCTCGACGTCTGGGTGCTGGGCGGCCCGGGCGAGACGCCCCTGGCGACCGAGATCGCCGGCATCGGCGGCGAGCGGGTGCGCGACCTCACCGGCACGGACCTGCGCAATGCCATATTGGGGCTCGCGGCCGCCGACGTCGCGGTGTCGAACGACTCCGGCCTCCTCCACGTGGCCGCCGCCATCGGCACGCCGACGGTCGGCATCTTCGGCCCGACCAGCGCATGGCACTGGGCGCCGCTGAATCCGATCGCCGCCACCCTCGAGACCACGACCGTGGTGCCGTGCCGGCCGTGCCACAAGCCGACCTGCCGCATGGGCCACCACGCCTGCATGCGTGACATTCCGGCCGCGACCGTGCTCGACGCGGCGCTGCGCGCGACCCGCAGCGTCACGACGTGACGCGACCCCGCACGATGTCATGACGGCACCGCGATCCCGCCGCCGAACGGACACGCCGCATTCGCATTGATCTCCTGGGCGAGCCTGCCGGCACTGCCGGCCAACACCGAGGAGACACGATGCGACGATGGATTGCGACGACGTTCGCGTCCGCCCTGCTGCTGTGCGGACTGGGCGCACTGCCGGCAGCGGCGACTCCGCTGCTTCCTGCCGCCGCCGCGGCGGCCCCGCAAGCTGCGGGAGCCGGCGACGTCATCGAGGCCCGATACCGAGTCTACCGCCGTCACCATGTCTACCGTGGGCACCACCGGCGGTGGCATCGGCCGCACGTCTACCATCGTCCTTACTGGCGCCCGCGCGTCTATCATCGCCATCATTGGCGGCCGCGCGTCTACCATCGTCATCATCACTGGCGGCGCTGGTGATCTCGACGTGAGGTCGGGGCCGTCGCAGCGCGCGGCGGCCCCGTTTCGTGTCAGGACTGCTGCCGTATCCGTGGCGCTCCCGATTGGCCCGAGCGTCGTGGTGCTGTAGGACCGTCACGTCGTGTCGATTGCCGACGACCCGCGTCCGCGTGTCAGGCAACCGCGGATCGGACGTGCCTATGACGAGTCCCGGCGACGACGCCTGCCGCATCTCTTCCGGCCGTCTTCTCGATTTCGCGACCGCCGTCTACGTAGCGCTCGGCATGGCCGCCGACGATGCGCATCTGTGCGCCGACACGCTGGTGCAGGCCGACCTGTGGGGTCACCAGAGCCACGGCGTGCTGCGCCTGCCCTGGTACGCGGCGCGGCTGAAGACCGGTGCCTGCGATCCGCGGGCCCGCCCCGAGATCGTCGTCGACGCCGGCGGCATCGCCGTGATCGACGGCCACGAGGCGATGGGCCAGGTGGTGGCGGCGCTGGCAGCGCGCGAGGCGATCGCGCGCGCCAAGCAGCACGGCATCGCCGCGGTCGCGGCGCGCAACTCCAATCATTTCGGCACCGCGATGTATTTCACCCTGCAGGCGCCGCCGGCCGGGTGCATCGCGTTCCTGTCGACCAATGCGAGCCCGGCGATGGCGCCGTGGGGCGGGCGCAAGAAGACGGTCGGCACCAATCCGTGGTCCTGGGCGGCGCCGGCCGGCGATCGCGCGCCGCTGGTGCTCGACATCGCCAACACGGGGGTCGCGCGCGGCAAGGTGTATCTGGCCCGCCAGGAAGGCCGGCCGATCCCCGAAGGCTGGGCCATCACGGCCGACGGCGCGCCGACCACCGACCCGTCCGAGGCGATCGCCGGGCTGATCCTGCCGATGGCGCAGCACAAGGGCTACGCCATCGCCCTGGTGATGGACGTCCTCTCCGGCGTGCTCACCGGCAGCGGCTTCGGCACCGGCGTGCACGGACCTTATCAGGCCGAGCAGCGGAGCGGCGCCGGCCATCTGATGATCGCGATCGACATCGCCGCGATCCAGCCGCTCGATACGTTCGCGGCCCGCATGGACGAGCTCGTCGCGTCGCTGAAAAACGTGCCGACCGCGCAGGGCTTCGACGAAATCCTCTATCCGGGCGAGCGCGAAGCGCGCAACGATGCGGAGAACCGGCGGCTCGGCATCGCGCTGCCGGCCGACACGCGCGCCGATCTGACCAGGCTCGCGGGCGAGACGGGCCTCTCCGCTGCCCTTCCGTTCTGACGAGGATGCCATGATCACGGGCACGCGACGTCTTCGCAGATGCGAACACGACCGGCACGGCGCCGCACGACGCCGGCCGTAAGGTCCACGTAAGGATTCAGGATGCCCCGCGCTTGACGAAAACCATGACCTGCTTCAACGGAGCTGATAGCGGTGTGAGCCGCATGCTCCAGCCACCGTCGCTGGAAAGGAACCCATCCATGACACGATACGTGCTGATTCTTGCCGGAGTTGCTCTCGCGGGACCGATGATGGCCGAGCCGGCGGCCGCCTGGGAGCCGAAGGGACAGGGCGAGTGCATCGCCCCCGCCAATCCGGGCGGCGGATGGGACATCACCTGTCGGACCATCTCGTCCGTGCTGCAGAAGACCGGCGGCTTCAAGGGCTCGATCTACGTCACCAACATGCCGGGCGGCAGCGGCGCCGTGGCGATCGCCAATGTCGCGACCAAGCGCAAGGGCGACACCAACCTGATCGTCTCGGCCTCCAACGCGCTCACCTTCACGGTCGCGCTCGGCCGCACGCCCTACACGTTCAAGGAAGTGATGCCGCTGGCGCAGGTCGGTGCCGAGCTCGGCGGCTTCTTCGTGACGGCGGACTCCAAGTACAAGACGCTGGCCGATGTCACAGCGGCCATGAAAGCCGATCCGAAGTCGGTCACCTTCTCGGGCGGCTCGGCGCCGGGCGGGCAGGATCACATGAAGGTCGCGCTGTTCGCCAAGGCGATCGGCGTCGAGCCGACCAAGGTCGTCTACGTGCCGTTCCAAGGCGGCGGCGAGGCGCTCACCTCCATGCTGGGCGGCCACACCCAGGTGGCCGCGCTCGACATCTCCGAGGCGACCGGCCAGCTCGAAGCCGGAAAGATCCGCGGCCTCGCGGTGCTGTCCGACAAGCGTTCCACCAAGTTCCCCGACATCCCGACCGCCACCGAGCAGGGCGCCCCGGTCAACTACGTGATCTGGCGCGGCTACTACATGGCCCCCGGCGTGCCGAAGGAGGCCTACGACTGGTGGCTGGAGACGATCAAGAAGACGGTCGCCACTCCGGAATTCGCGGCGGAGCGCGAGAAGTTGGGCTGGGAGCCGACCACCCGGTTCGGCGACGACTTCGTCAAATACGTGAACGACGAGGCCGCCCAGTACAAGATCCTGCTGAAGGAGCTCGGCTTCCTGAAATAGGCCGGAGGGCCGCCGGGCCGGACGGTCGCCGTCCGGCCCGGATCCGCCGCCGGCGTGGCATCGTCACGCCGCCGCGCGCGGACACCGAACGCACGAACGTGCAAGGAACGCGCTTCATGGACATCGCCGCCCGCGGGTTGCTCCGGACCCGCATCGAAGGCCTCGTGATCCTGCTGGTCGCCGGCGGATATCTCTGGGAGACCTTCAACATCCCGGACTTCTACCAGCTCCCGGACACGCCGGGGCCGAAGACCTTCCCCGAGCTTCTCGGCCTGGTGTTCGCCGTCATGGGCCTGTGGCTGCTGATCTCCCCGAGCGACATCATGGCCCGCATCCGTGCGAAGCGCGACGGAACAGCGGCGGCCGTGGCGGCCGAGCCCTCGGCCGCGGCGCCGAGCGGCGGCCTGCTCGCCCGCATCGGGCTCGACTGGCACTTCGTCGCGCTGTGGGCCGTGGTGCTGGCCTATCTCTGGTTCATGCCGGATCTCGGCTTCCCGGTCGCGACCTTCCTCCTGCTGGTGCTGTTCACCCGCCTGCTCGGCGAGCCGCGCTGGCACGTCCTGATCGGCCTCGCGCTGGCGGTCACGATCGTCGTCTATGTCGGCTTCAAGTACGGGCTCAACGTCCGGCTTCCGCTCGGCGTCCTCGAATTCCTGCCGATCTAGGGGCGATCCATGTTCGACCAACTGCTCAACGGCTTCGCCACCGCCCTGCTGCCGCTCAACCTGCTGATCGCGCTCTGCGGCTGCCTGGTCGGCACGCTGATCGGCGTGCTGCCGGGCCTCGGCCCGACCGCCACGCTCGCCATGCTGATCCCGCTCGTCTTCAGCATGCCGCCGGCGACCGCGCTGATCCTGCTCACCTCGGTCTATTACGGCTCGATGTACGGCGGCTCGACGACCTCGATCCTGGTCAACATCCCGGGCGAGTCCGCCTCGGTGATCACCACGATCGACGGCCACAAGATGGCCATGCAGGGACGCGCCGGCCCGGCCCTGGCTGTCGCGGCGATCGGCTCGTTCATCGCCGGCACCTTCGCGGTGCTGATGCTGACCTTCGTCGGCGCGCCGATCGCGCGTTACGCGCTGCTGTTCGGGCCGGCCGAGTTCTTCGCCCTGATGGTGTTCGGCCTGTGCACGGTGGCGAGCCTCACCGGCACCAACGTGACCAAGTCGATCATCGCGACCTGCCTCGGCCTGATGATCGCGACGATCGGCATCGACCTCGTCTCGGGTGCGGCACGCTTCACCTTCGGCAACCCGTTCCTGCAGGACGGCGTCGACTTCGTCGTGGTGGCGATCGGCATGTTCGCGCTCACCGAGGTGGTGATCACGGCGCGCGAGGTGCACGCCGGCACGCGGGCCCAGATCGTCAAGGCCGACAAGGTGTGGATCTCGTGGTCCGAGTTCCTCTACAGCCTGCCGGCGATCGTCCGCGGCACCGTGTTCGGCTTCGTCATCGGCATGCTGCCGGGCGCCGGCGCGACGCTGTCGACCTTCATCGCCTACAATCTCGAGAAGCGGCTCTGCAAGAATCCCGAGCTGCTCGGCACCGGCGACATCCGCGGCGTCGCCAATCCGGAGTCGGCCAACAACGCGGCGAGCGGCGCCTCGCTGGTGCCCCTCCTCACCCTCGGCCTGCCGGGCGGCGGCGCCACCGCCGTGATGCTGGGCGCCCTGATGATGCTCGACATCACGCCGGGGCCGCTGATGTTCGAGAAGCACGGCGCCATCGTGTGGACGTTGATCGCCAGCATGTATGTGGGCAACACGCTGCTACTGCTGCTCAACTGGCCGCTGGTCAACGTCTTCGCCCGGGTGATGCGGATCCCGCCCAAATTCCTGATGCCGACCGTGCTGGTGATCTCCACCATCGGCGTGTGGTCGCTGAGCTACAGCGCCGTCGACCTGGTGCTGACCGGCGCCGCCGGCGTGCTCGGCTACTACATGCGGGTCCACAAGTATCCGGTCGAGCCGCTGATCCTCGGCCTGATCCTGGGCGGACGCCTCGAGCAGGCCTATCGTCAGGCACTGATCATCTCGGCCGGGTCGAACATGATCTTCGTGGAGAAGCCGATCTCGCTCGGCCTCCTGATCGGCGCCGCGCTGTTCCTGTTCCTGCCGATGCTGCTCAAGCGCTCGAAGCAGTTCGTCGCCGCCCAGGAGAGCGCCGAGGCGGCCTGACGCTCGACCACGGATCCGATCCGGCCGAAGCCCGGCGCCTCGCGGCGCCGGGCTTTTTCGTCTATGAGACGCGGAACGAGAGGGAGAAGCATCTTGGCCGACGTCGTCCTGGTCACCGGAGCCAGCGGGTTTCTGGGCGCTGCCGTCGCCGCCGTGCTGCGCCGCGAGGGATTCCGCCTGCGGGTGCTGGTGCGGGCGACGAGCCCGCGCCAGAATCTCGATCCCGCCGACGAGATCGTCACCGGCGACCTGACCGACCGCGCCTCGCTGGCGCGCGCCATGGCGGGGGTGCGCCACGTGTTCCACGTCGCCGCCGACTATCGGTTGTGGGCGCCCGACCCGTCGGTGCTGTTTCGCGTCAACGTGGACGGCACCCGCCTGGTGATGGAGGAGGCGCTGCGCGCCGGCGTCGAGCGCGTCGTCTACACGTCGAGCGTCGCCACCCTGCGGCTGGCGACCGGAGTGGTCGCCGACGAGACCATGCCGCTCGACGCGGCCGACGCGATCGGCGCCTACAAGAAGAGCAAGGTTTTGGGGGAGCGCGTCGTCGAGGAGATGGTGGCCCGGGAGAAGCTGCCGGCCGTCATCGTCAATCCGTCGACGCCGATCGGCCCGCGCGACGTCAAGCCGACGCCCACCGGCCGTATCATCGTCGAGGCGGCCTCGGGCCGCATGCCGGCCTTCGTCGACACCGGCCTCAACCTCGCCCACGTGGACGACATCGCGGCCGGGCACCTGCTCGCCTTGCGGCGAGGCGAGGTCGGCGAGCGCTACATCCTGGGCGGCGAGAACGTGTATCTCCGCGACATGCTGATCGAGATCGCCCGACGTGTCGGGCGTCGGCCGCCGTCGATCGAGCTGCCGCGCCGCGCCCTCTTCCCGCTCGCCTGGGCGGCCGAAGGCGTCGCCAAGCTCACCGGCCGCGAGCCCTTCGTCACCGCCGACGGGCTGCGACTGGCGAAGTACCGGATGTTCTTCGACGACGCCAAGGCGCGCCGCGACCTGGGCTACACCTCGCGCCCCTGGCAGGACGGCATCGCCGACGCGCTCGCCTGGTTCCGGCAGGCCGGGATGGTGGGGTAGCCCTCGTCATTCCGGGGCGCCGCGGAGCGCGAACCCGGAATCCAATCACGAGGATGGCGTTCGACGCTGGATTCCGGGTTCGCGCCTA
>NZ_NPEX01000195.1 GCF_003258865.1 Rhodoplanes roseus
TGTGCCGCTGGGAGAACGCCCTCGACCAGGCCGCGCTCACGCGGGCGCTCGACGGCGAGACGATGGAGCCGGTGACGAACCGGCCGGCCGCATCGAGTGCAGGGACCGCGAGCCCGGCCGTCAGTCCTTGCGCTCGTCGCCCATCACGCCGGCGAGCGCCCAGTTCTCCTTCGGCACCTCGTGGATGATGACGTGGAGATTGTCGGGCTTCGCCCCGGCATGCGCCACCATGGCGTCCGTGATGGCGCGCACCAGCGCGCGCTTCTGGTCCTGCGACCGGCCGGTCCACATCTCGACGGTGACGACGGGCATGCTGGTCCTTTCCGCTGAATGAACGAGACGAGGCACGGTCGGCGCGGACGCCGGCTCAGTGCTCGTCCTGGAGAATCTTCTCGATCCGGGCCCGGATGCCGCGCCACTGGCTGGCGCCGACCGTGACGGGGGCCCGGCTGCCGAGGCCGCGGCCCCAGATCGCCCGCCGGCCGAGCGTCTTGGCGGCCTCGAAATCGATGCCGCCGGGCGGCGCGGCGAGGTCGACGATCAGGACGTTGTCGCGCAGCTTGGCGATCACCTTCTCGCCGACGACCCGCGACGGCACGGTGGAGAACAAGAGATCGAGCCGCGGCGCCAGCTCGGGCAGCGCCTCGAGTCCGTGCGGCGTCGCGCCCGCCACATAGGCGGCGGCCCGCTGCTCCGGATTGCGCGCCACCACGTGGGTCCGGGCGCCGAGCGCCACCAGATAGCGCGCCAGCACGGTGCCGATGGTGCCCTGGCCGATCACGCAGGCCTCGGCATTGTGGATCGTCACGTCGGTGTTCTCGATGACGATCTTCAGCAGGCCCTCGATGATGGCGGGCGTGCGCTCCAGCATGAGCGCGCGGTCCCACTCGTACTCGTGGATGCCGATCGAGAGCGCCTCGGCGTGCTGCTTCAAGTTGCCGTCGGCCCAGCCCAGAATGATGTGGGCGCGCGGCACCATGCCGGCCAGCACGGCGCGGTTCGGGACGATCGGCTTCGCGGCGCCGGGCGCGAACAGCGCGCCGCTCGGCGAGATGCCGGGAATCGGGAACAGCGCGAACTTCGCTCCCTTCAGCACGGCGGCCGGATCGTCGAGGCGCTTCACCCCGGCGATGCCGGCCTCCGGCCACGGGAAGCCGTGGGCCCGCACGTCGGCGCCGGTGGCGGCAGCGAGCCGCGCGATCTCCTGCTCGCGGCGATCGCCGCCCAGCATGCCGATGACGAGCTTCGACCAGTCGATGATTGCCACGGGGATTGCCTTCGGTTGGGAGCCGCACGTTACGGCCTGACCCGCACGCGCCGCAATGGGGAACCGTCCGTCGTGCCGGCGACGGCGGCGCGACCGTACGCACCGGAACCCTTGGCCCGCTCCTTGCGTGCGGATAGGCTCGTGCGGCCGGCCCCTGGGTGCCGCGCTTCGCACGTCCCGCCGCAGCCCCGAGGATCGTCGTGCGCACCCTCATCGAGAATCTCGAATTCGTTCTCACCGTCGACAAGGCCGACACGGTGCTGTCGAACGCCTCCGTCGTCATCGACGGCGAACGCTTCTCCGACATCGGCCCCGCCGCCGTGATCGCGGCCCGGCACGGGCGCGAGAGCTTCGACCGCATCGTCGACGGCTCGCGCTTCGGCATGACGCCGGGCTTCGTCGACTCGCACGTGCATCTCTCCGAGACGCTTTCGCGCGCGGTGTTTCCCGACTGTCTCGCCACCCGCGCGTGGGTGTTCCACTGGGCGAAACCCTTCTACGCCAACGTGACGGGCCGGGACGAGGTCGTCGGCGCGACGCTCGGCATGGCCGAGATGCTCCGCTGCGGCACCACCTGCTTTCTCGACATGGGCGCCCAGTCCGACGTGCGCGGCGTCGTCGAGGCGATCGACAGGATCGGCATGCGCGGCATCACGGGCCGGCACGCCGCCGACGTGCGACCCGACGTGATTCCGCCGGGCTGGACCGAGGAGATGATGGCGCATCACTTCTTCCCGGATCACACCACCGCACTCGCCGCGCTGGAGCGCACCGTGAAGGACTTCGACGGCGCCGGCGGCGGCCGCGTGCGGGTCTGGTGCAACATCGAGGGCAAGGAGCCGTGCAGCCTCGAGCTGCATGTCGGCGCCCGCGCGCTGGCCGAAAGGCTCGGCGTCGGCACCACCTATCACCTCGCGACCTCGATCGAGGAGGCGCATGTCTGCGAGCGCAAGCACGGCCATTGGCCGATCTCGCGCGTCGCCGCCGCGGGCGGCCTCTCGTCCAATCTGGTGATCGCGCATTGCGTCGCCGTGCAGGACGAGGAGGTCGCCCTGATGGCGGACGCCGGCACCAAGGTGGCGTTCTGCCCGGCGACCGCCGTGAAGCTCGCCAAGGGCGCCACCCGCATCGGCAAGTATCCCGAGATGATGGCGGCCGGCATGGATGTCGGGCTCGGCACCGACGGCGTCTCGGCCGGCGGCACCATGAACCTGATGCGCCAGCTCTACATGGTCGCCGGCATGTTCAAGGACAGCCGCATGGACTCGACGCTGGTCGGCGCCCGCAAGGCGCTGCGCATGGCGACCATCGAGGGCGCGCAGGCGCTCGGCTGGGCCGACGAGATCGGCTCGATCGAGATCGGCAAGCGTGCCGACCTCGTGCTGTTCGACCTCGACCATTTCGAGTGGGTGCCGTACGGCGATCCGCTGCAGGCCGTGGTCTACTCCTCGAGCCCGGCCTCGATCGCGCAGACCTGGGTGAACGGCCGCGCGCTGTTCGAGAACGGCCGCGTCGTCACGGTGGACGAAAAATCGCTGCACGTGGAGGCGCGCCGCCGCGCCGCCGACGTGGTCCGCCGCGCCGGGCTGGTGATGGGCGCGACGCCCGTGGTGACGACGACCTACGACTGATGCGCGTCCGCCCCGGCGCCGCGCGCGCCGACGTCACCCGACCAGCAATGCGGCGCGGCCGATCACGGTGCCGCGCTCGACCTTGTCGTGCACGCTCTCGGCCTCCGCGAGCGGACGGATCTCGGTCACCAGCGGCCACACCTCGCCGCGGGCGACGAGATCGAGGCATTCGCGGATCTCGCGGCGGGTGACGTAGCGGCTGCCGAGAATCTCCTGCTCGCCGGAGAGGAGCGCGAGCGACGACACGCCGAAGGGCTGGCCGGCGCCGCCCAGCGTGACCAGCCGCCCGCGCCGCCCGAGCGCCCGCACGCCGGCCTCCAGAGTCGAAGTCGCCGAGACGTAGTCGACGACCACGTCGACGCCCTGCCCGTCGGTGAGATCGCGCAGCGCCGCGACGACGTCGCCGTCGCGCGGGTTCACGGTCGCGTCCGCTCCGGCCTCGCGGCAGGCGTCGAACTTGTCGGCTGCGACGTCGACGGCGATCACCCTGGCGCCGGCGCGGCGCGCCATCATCACCTGGTGCAGGCCGAGCCCGCCGCCCGCCCCGAACACCGCGACGGTCTCGCCCGGCCTCACACGGGCGCGCGACAGCACCTTGTAAGGCGTGGCGATGGCGTCGGTGACGACCCCGATCTCGGCCGGATGGGCGCGATGGTCGAGCTCCGGCGGCAGGCGGATGAAGATGTGGGCCGGCAGCCCGACATACTCGGCATAGCCGCCGTCGCAATCGACGCCGACATTGCCGCCGCCGTGCGGGCACAGCGGCTCCAGCTCGTCGCGGCACCACGCGCAACGGCCGCAGTTCAGATAATAATAGGCCGTGACGGCATCGCCGACCGCCAGCCCGGTGACGTCACGACCGACCGCGACGATCTCGCCCGTGATCTCGTGGCCGATGACGCGGGGAAACCGCACCGGCTTCCGGCCCGCCTTGACGTGCTGGATGGTGAGGCCGGCGCCGCAGGCGAGCACGCGGGCGACCGCCTCGCCGGGGCCCGGCACCGGATCGGGCAACTCGGTCATCACGAACGGCGTGCCGGCCGCCTGCAGCACCATCGCCTTCACGGTCGCGCGCTCCCGGAACGGGCCTCCGCCGCGACCGCCCGGAGCCGGCCTGCGACTCGGGCGCAGTGGACAGCCCCATGGTGACGCGCCGCCGCGCTTGACGCAAAAGGTCGAATCGCGCGGACATCCGAGGTAATATATGCTGGCTGGCGCAACCCGGTGCGATTGCCGCCGGCCAGCACATTCCGCAGCCGCGGTTTCGACGACAGCGATTTGGATTCGTCCGTTTTGGACATCGATTTGGATCGACAGATGACCCGACCGACGCGCCGTCCGTCGCGTCCGCCGGCAGTGCTGCGTGGCACCGCCCTGTGCGGCGTCGCGCCCTGCCGCGCCGCGCCGCGTCGGCGCCTCGTCCGGAACCGCCTTGCCCCCTCGAGAGCGGCTGCGCCGCCAGCCTTTTCGATTGCCGCATCAGGAGCGTTCGACCATGTCTGACCCGTCGCCCGTCAACAAGCCGACGATCACCCCGATCGAGACCCCGACCGCCAAGCCGATCGACCCGATCGATCCGGTGGTCCCGCCCCGCTACAGCGAGCCGCCCCGCTACAGCGAGCCGCCGCGCCGCGAGCCGCCGAAGACGATCGTCGACACCACGATCGAGACCGTCAAAGCCTACGCCCTGTACGTCTGGGCGGACGTCCAGGTGCTGTTCCTCGAGATCAAGCCCGGCTTCGTGAAGTTCGCCAAGAAGCAGAAGAACTTCCTGATCGGCCTGGTGATCTTCATCCTGCTTCTGCTCTGGCTGTTCTGAGCCGAGGCGCCCTCCCCGCGACAGGGCCGGCCCGACCGCGCGCCGGGCCGGGTCTTGTCGCGTCCGGCGCGTCCGGCACGACGGCCCGGCGGCTCAGCGGCGGCGAAAGCCTTCGCGGATCGTGTCCATGCGGTCGGTGCCGTTGCCGCCGAAGGTCGGCATCGGCTGATCGAACGGGTCGCATGGCGCGAGGCCGGACGGCGCCACCCAGCCGGTCTTGTTGTCGAACGAATATTGCGGACAGCGCCCGTCGCGCCCCGGCGCGAGCTGGATCGTGCCGACATGGCTCACCTCGCGCGGGCCGGTCGGCCTCGTGAGGCTCTTACGGTTCGGATTGTTGTAGCTCTGCTCGACCAGGATCGTCGCCGCGATCATGCCGGCGAACAGCACGCAGAGAAGCACCACCCGGTGGTTCTGGGCGGGCCGGCGTAGGGCAGCCCTGGGCGAACGGCTCTGCATCGCAATCCAATCCGCCTGACATGAGCCTCCAGCATCGGCCACTGTCCTCACCAACCGGTTAACCGGACGCGCGACACGACGGCGCGGGGATGCGTTCTGCTTCACCGGCCGGTCCCGGGCCGGCGCCCCGGTGGGTCCGGAACCGATAGGGCCCGTCGGCGCCGACGCCCGCCAGCGCGGCGACGCGGCCGTGGTCGGCCGACAGCGCACAGGCCGGGTCGGTCGCCCGCGCGTCGCCGGTCAGCGCGAAGGCCTGGCAGCGGCAGCCGCCGAAATCGCGCTCGCGCCGCGGACAGCTCGTGCAGGGCTCGCGCATCCAGCCGGTTCCGCGGAACGCCGAAAAGGCCGGCGAGGCCCGCCAGATCTCGGCCAGCGGACGATCCCGCACCGACCAGAATGCCAGGCCGGGAAGCGTCTGCGCCGCATGGCACGGCAGCACCAGGCCGGTCGGCGTGACGTTGAGCGAGCGTCGCCCCCAGCCGCCGAGGCACGGCTTCGGCACTCCGGAAAAATAGTCCGGCATCACCGCCTCGATCACCAGCCCGCCGCGATGCCTCTCGCGCAACGCCGCGACCTGCTGCTCGGCCGTCTCGACCTGGTCGCGGCGCGGCATCAGGGCGGCCCGGTTGGCGAGCGCCCAGCCGTGATACTGCACATGAGCGATCTCGACGCGGCCGGCCCCGAGCGCGGCCGCCATCGCGACCATCTCCGGAATCCTCGCGATGTTGCCGCGGTGGACGACGCAGTTGATGGTCAGCGGCAGGCCGAGCGCGACCGTGTCGCGGGCGAGCGCCGCCTTGCGGGCGAAGGCCCCGGGACGATGCGCGACGTGGTCGGCGGCCGCCGCGTCGCTGTCCTGGACCGAGATCTGGACGTGGTCGAGCCCCGCCTCGGCCAGCCCGGCGAGCCGCTTTCCATCGAGCCCCACCGCCGACGTGATCAGATTGCTGTACAGCCCGGCAGCGCGGGCCGCCGCGACGATCTCCAGGAGATCGCGGCGCGCCGCCGGCTCGCCGCCCGAGAGGTGGAGCTGCAGCACCCCGAGCGCCGCCGCCTCGCGGAACACCCTCGCCCAGGTGGCGGTGTCGAGCTCCTCGGCGCGCGCATCGAGCGCCAGCGGGTTGGAGCAGTAGGGGCAGCCGAGCGGACAGCGATGCGTCAGCTCGGCCAAAAGGCCGAGCGGCACCGGCGGTTCGCCGGCGATGCCGTCCGGGCCGCGGGAGGGCGTCGTCACGCCAGATCCATCAGCCGCTTCTCGGCCAGCGTCCGCAGCAGCGCCGCGACGTCGGCCGCGATCTTTTCACGCGGCGCCGTGTAGCGGGCCGCCAGCGCGTCGATCATCTCGCCCAGGCTTCGCCCGTCGCACAGCTCCAGGATTGCGGCGGCGACCGGGTCGGGCTTGAACAGGCGTTCCGGCGCGAGCAGCACCCGGCCGCCATGCGCGGCGCTCTCCACCATGCGCACGCCGCGGGCGAGGCGCGGCCGCACGTCCTCGCCCAGCGGCGCAGCGTCGGTCATGCGGGCTCTCCGGAGTGATCGGACGGCACGAAGGCGCCGGGCGGGATCTGGCCGGGCGTCACATAGGCGGCCTGCAGCGCATCGAGCATCGCCCACAGCACGTCGCACTTGAACAGCAGCGCATCCTGCACGGCGCGCTGCCGCGCGGGTGTCGTCGCGTGGTGCTTCACATAGGCGAGCGCGAAGGCGCTGTCGCGCGCCGCGCGCGGCGGCCGGTCGGAGAAGTAGGACAGCGTCTCGGGCGTGACGAAGTCGTAGTGCCGCAGCATGCCGGAGACCCGCTCGCCGATGATGGCGGGCGAGAACAGCTCGGTGAGCGAGGAGGCGATCGCCTCGAGCAGCGGACGCGTTCGGACGAAATCCAGATAGGCGAGCGCGGCGAAGCGGGTCGCCGGCAGCGCCCGGCGTTGCGAGACGACGACGTCGCGGTCGAGACCGAGCCCGTCGGTGAGCCCGAGCCAGCGCGCGATGCCGCCGTCCTGGTCGGTCTCTCCGTCGTGATCGGCGAGGCGCGAGCGCCAGGCGCGCCGCACCTCCGGATCGTCGCAGCGCGCCATCAGCGCCGCGTCCTTCATCGGGATCACGGCCTGATAACAATAGCGGTTGAGCGCCCAGGCCTGAACCTGGCCCTTGCTGCACAGCCCGTCGTGCAGCAGGCGGTGGAACGGATGGCGGTTGTGATAGCGCTCGGCGCCGATGGCGCGCAGCGCCGCCTCGAGCCCGTCGGGCGACAGCGTCACGGCGCGATCTCCATTCCGTCCGTGGCGATCTCCCACCCGGCATCGGCGACGACGCGACGCTCCGGCGAATCCTCGATCAGCACCGGATTGGTGTTGTTGAGGTGGATGTAGATGCGTCGCTTGCGCAGGAAGGACAGCGTACGCAGCGAGCCGTCCTCGCCGGCGATCGGCAGGTGCCCCATGCGGCGGCCGGTCTTGCGGCCCGTGCCGGACCGGATCATCTCGTCGTCGGTGAAGAGCGTGCCGTCGATCAGCACGACATCGGCGGCCGCGAGCCGCGCGCGAATCGCCGGCACGATCGCGGCGACCTCGGGAACGAAGACGAGGCTCCGGCCGCCCGCCTCGATCGACACGCCCATGACGGCACCGTCGGCGGGCGCGTCGCCGACCGCCTGCTCGAGCCAGAGCGGCACCTTGCCGGGCACCGGGAACAGCTCCACGGTCAGCCCCGCCAGCTCCACCGGCGTCGCCGGCAGCAGCGTGCGGCGCTCGACCACGGCCTCGTCCAGCGCCTCGAACATCGGATTGGTGGCGAGCACGGTGTGGACGTACCCGCTCGCCAGCGTCGTGAAGGGCTGCGCCTCGCGCAAATGCAGGAGGCCGGCGGCCTGGTCGATCTCGGCGCCGGTCAGCACCACGCCGGCGACGGGGCTGTGCCGCAGCCCGTTGCCGGACCGCGGCGCCAGCGCTGCGGTCTCGAGAATCTGCTGGCGCAGGTCGGGCGGCGCATTGAGCAGGACCCAGCGCTCCCCGTCCGCCGAGACGGCCACGCAGGTCTGCGTGCGCGCGCGAACGGACCCGCCGGGTCGGCGGGCCCGCTCGCACACCTCGCATCGGCAGTTCCATTGCGGCACGCCGCCGCCGGCGGCCGAGCCGAGAACGACCGCGGTCAATCGGTTCACGGCGTCCTCGTGCGTCGGTTCGTCAAATCTCCGGCGGCAGGTAGCCGTTGATCTCGAGGCCGATGCAGATCTCGATCAGGGTCGGAGTGGTCCAGGCCATGACGGTTCCTTGGATTGCAGGTCGTTGGATGATGGTGCGGACGGTAACGGCCCACGGCCGCGGAGGTTCCGGTCCGCGCCCGGCTCACGCGGCGGTCGGGATGATCGCGACCACCCGCCGGGTCTGCTTCTCGACGACCACGAGGCGGTCCCCGATCAGGATGTACTGCTGCCCCTTGTAGTGCGGCAGCGCCGCGTCGAGCTCGGGCGAGATGTCGCGCAGCTCCGCCTGCTGGGGCACCGCGACGCCGATCGCCACCGTGAAGGCGACGCGCTCGACCTTCTGGTCGGCATGCGTGGAGGCCCAGTTCCGCAGGGCGTCGCGCTGCTCGGGCGGAAGCTGGACGGAGGACTCCGCGGTCGCCGAGATCGCCTCGTTGCGGCCGACCGAGATCGGGTCGGTGGAGCGGGCGCTGGCGTCCGGCGGTACGTTGGTGGAACGGCCGACCGTGCTCTGGCCTTCGCGCTGCTCGAAGCGCGGGCCGGTCGCGTCGGTGGTCGCCTGGTGCCGGTCGTAGCCCGGCAGCACCATCCAGCCGACCAGCCCCACGCCGACCACGATGGCCGCGATGGCGCCTCCCATGATCAAGCGCCGGGTGCCGCGCCGGTCCTCCGGGGTGGAAGTCTCCATGATCGTCCTCACCGCTGGTTGAAGCTGGCCGCGGATCGACGTCGTCGAGCCGCCGGCTTGCCCGCGTGTCTCCAGGACACGTGTGTCTCGAGTACAAACGCCGCCGGCCCCGGCCGGTTGCCGCGATGCGTCCGTCTCTCGCCGCGACCGATGCACGCCGGGCCGAGACGGTGCACCTGATCAGGAACGGATGTGCGTCCCGGCCGTTGCCCGGGACAGCATTCACGTTCCGCGTGCAGAGTCCCGCATGCAGCTCTCGACCTGCGATCGGCGGTCGATCCGCCGCTTCGACGGGAGCCGTCCGCAAGTCCGGAACGCGATGATTCCGCCAGAACGGAGCAGCCGCATGGGCCAGCAGATACCGCTCGACGAATCCGTCCGCGCCGACGATCCCCGACGCGACCACGAGCGCAACGACGGCACCCACGAGGTTCTCCCCGACCTCGCCTTCCAGCGCCTCGCCATCGTCAACGTCGCCTTCGTCGGCGCCTCCGGCGCGGCGGATCGCGACTGGGTCCTGGTCGATGCCGGGCTGTTCGGCACGGCGGCGCTGATCCGCTCCGCCGCGGCCCGCCGCTTCGGCCAAGGACGCCGGCCCGCCGCGATCGTGCTCACGCACGGCCATTTCGACCATGTCGGCGCGCTGGAGACGTTGGCCGAGGAGTGGGACGTGCCGATCTTCGCGCACCCGCTGGAGCATCCTTATCTCACCGGCGAGGCCGCCTATCCGGCGCCGGACCCGACCGTCGGCGGCGGCCTGATGGCGCTCGCGGCACCGCTCTATCCGCGTGGGCCGATCGACGTGCGGGCGCGGCTCGCGCCGTTGCCGGAGAACGGCGACATCCCGCCCCTGCCCGGCTGGCGCTGGATCGCGACGCCCGGGCATTCGGCCGGCCACGTCTCGCTGTGGCGCGAGGCGGACGCGACGCTGATCGCCGGCGACGCCTTCGTCACCACCCGGCAGGAGTCGATCTATGCGGCCGCCACGCAGGCGCCCGAGCTGCACGGTCCGCCGATGTACTACACGCCGGATTGGGAGGCGGCCGCAGCGTCGGTGCGTCGGCTCGCCGCGATGGAGCCCGAGACGGTCCTGTGCGGCCACGGCCGGCCGATGCGCGGCGCCGGCATGCGCAACGCGCTGCACCTCCTCGCCGAAAACTTCGAGCAGATCGCCGTGCCCGAGCACGGCCGCTATGTCGGCGCTCCGTCCCGCCCGGCGGACGGCAGCGCCTATGTCCGTTGATCCGATCGGCACCCGACGACAACAACCCTCACGGCATCAGGAGACCATCATGGCTTCGAGCACACGGCCCGACGACACACGCGCCACCGGCCAGGCCGGCACGCGCCCGCTCGCCATCGTCACCGGCGCGTCCACCGGCATCGGCTTCGAGCTGGCGAAGACATGCGCGAGGAACGGCTTCGATCTGCTCGTCGCCGCGGACGAGCCACGCATCCACAACGCGGCGGAGAATTTCCGCGAGCTGGGCGCCGAGGTCGAGTCGGTCGAGGCCGATCTCGCCACGCTGGAGGGTGTCGACCGGCTCTTCGCCGCGGCCGGTGGCCGGCCGGTCGAGGCGCTGCTCGCCAATGCGGGCCGCGGTCTCGGGCACGGATTCCTGGAGCAGCCGATCGACGACGTCCGTCACGTCATCGACACCAACATCACGGGCACGATCTATCTGGTCCAGAAGGTCGCGCGCGAGATGCGGGCGCGCGGCAGCGGCCGCATCATGCTGACCGGCTCGATCGCCGGCTTCGTCCCGGGGACCTACCAGGCGGTCTACAACGGCACCAAGGCGTTCATCGACTCGTTCTCGTTCGCGCTGCGCAACGAGCTGAAGGACACCGGCGTCACCGTCACGTGCCTGATGCCGGGGCCGACCGATACCGAGTTCTTCGAGCGCGCCGGGATGACCGACACCAAGGTCGGCAGCGCCGAGAAGGACGACCCGGCCATGGTGGCCGAGACCGGCTTCGCCGCGATGATGAAGGGCGAGGGCGACGTGGTGAGCGGCTGGAAGAACAAGCTGCAGACCATCCTGGCGACCGTCACGCCGTCCGGCCTGCTGGCCGAGCAGCACCGCAAGATGGCGGAGCCCGGCTCGGGTCGCTCCTGAGAGACCAGACCAGACGAACGGCGCGGCGAGGTGCTGCCTCGCC
>NZ_NPEX01000196.1:0-7351 GCF_003258865.1 Rhodoplanes roseus
AACCCCGGCGCATCGGTTCTCACGACTGCAGGGCGTATGGATTCCGGGTTCGCCGCTGCGCGGCGCCCCGGAATGACGGAAAGCCAGGGCGACGCACCCCTCAAAACAGCCCGATGATCCGTCCGTCCGGCGTGACGTCGATGGTGGTGGCGGCGGGGACGCGGGGGAGGCCCGGCATGGTCATCACGTCGCCGCAGATGGCGACCACGAAGCCGGCGCCGGCGGCGAGCCGCACCTCGCGGACATGGACGATGTGGCCGGTCGGCGCGCCCTTGATCTCGTGATTGGTCGAGAAGCTGTACTGGGTCTTGGCGATGCACACCGGCAGATGCCCGTAGCCGGCCGCCTGGAAGGCCGCGAGCTGCTCGGCGACCGGCGCGTCGAGCGCGATGTCCTTGGCCCGGTAGATCTCCTGCGCCACGGTGCGGATCTTCTCCACCAGCGGCATGTCGTCGGGATAGAGCAGCGTCAGGCGGCTCTTGCCGCTCTCGGCGGCGCGCACCACGGCGCGCGCCACGTCGACCGCGCCGGCTCCGCCCTCCGCCCAGTGATCGGCCAGATAGGCCTCGACGCCGAGCGCCGCGCAGGCCCGTTGCACCAGCGCGATCTCGGCCGGCGTGTCGGCCGAGAAGCGGTTGATCGAGACCACCGGCACCAGCCCGAACTTCTGCACGTTCTCCACGTGGCGGCGCAGGTTGGACAGCCCCTCCTCCAGCGCCTCGAGATTCTCCGCGAGAAGATCCTCCTTGCGGACGCCGCCGTGCATCTTGAGCGCCCGGATGGTGGCGACCAGCACGACGCAGTCGGGCGCGAGGCCGGTCTTGCGGCACTTGATGTCGAGAAACTTCTCCGCCCCGAGATCGGCGCCGAAGCCGGCCTCGGTCACCACGTAGTCGGCGAGCTTCAAGGCCGTCGTCGTCGCCAGCACCGAGTTGCAGCCGTGCGCGATGTTGGCGAATGGGCCGCCGTGCACAAAGGCGGGCGTGCCCTCCAGCGTCTGCACCAGGTTCGGCGCCAGCGCCTCCTTGAGGAGCGCCGCCATGGCGCCTTGGGCGGCGAGGTCGCGGGCCCGGATCGGCGCCTTGTCGCGGGTCTGGGCGACGACGATGTCGCCGAGCCGCTGCTTCAGGTCGGCGAGGTTCTCGGCCAGGCAGAAGATCGCCATCACCTCGGAGGCGACCGTGATGTCGAATCCGGCCTCGCGCGGAAATCCGTTCACGGCGCCGCCGAGCGAGCAGACGATCTGGCGCAGCGCCCGGTCGTTCATGTCGACGACCCGCCGCCAGGTCACCCGGCGCGTGTCGATGCCGAGCGCGTTGCCCCAATAGACGTGGTTGTCCACCATCGCGGCGAGCAGGTTGTGGGCCGCGCCGATGGCGTGGAAATCGCCGGTGAAATGGAGGTTGATGTCCTCCATCGGCACCACCTGGGCATAGCCGCCGCCGGCCGCCCCGCCCTTCTGGCCGAAGGACGGGCCGAGGCTCGGCTCGCGCAGGCACAGCATCGCCTTCTTGCCGATGTGGACGAGCGCGTCGGTGAGCCCGACCGTGGTGGTGGTCTTGCCCTCGCCGGCCGGCGTCGGGGTGATGGCCGAGACCAGGATCAGCCGCCCGGACGGCCGGTCCTTCAGCGTCTCGACGAAATCGAGCGACACCTTGGCCTTGTAGCGCCCGTACGGCTCTAGCTCGTCCGCCGCGATGCCGAGCTTTTCGCGTGCCACGTCGAGGATCGGGCGCTTGGGCGCGTCCTGCGAGATGGCGATGTCGGATTTCGGCGAGACGTGTTGCGAGGCGGGCATTCGAGGCTCGGCTTCGGGACGGCGGGGCCCGATACGTACAGGAACTCGCGGCGCTCGTCGAAGCCCCGGTGCGAGCGGGCGCCTCAGTCGCGGGCGAAGACGTCGACCATGTCGAAGGCGACCGGCCGGCGGCGGTCGAGCGCCAGGGCGTCCTGCAGCTCGGTGATGTGGGCCCGCATCAGCGCCACGGCCTCGTCGACCTCGCCGGCGGCGCAGTGGCGGATCAGGTCGTCGTGGTGGTCGTGCCAGCCGGCGAGGCCGGCCTGGTTGTCGAACAGGTTGACGATCAGGCTGGTGCGCGCGACCAGCAGCCGGACCTGCTCGGCCAGCGTCCGGATCCCCGACAGCTCGGCCATGACCACGTGGAAGCCGCCGGACAGATGGATGGCCTCGCGCAGATGGCCCTGCTTGCGCAGCACCCGCTCCTGATCGAGGTTGTCCTGCAGCTTGGCGATGGCGGCCGGATCGGCGGCCCGCGCCACCGCCTCGGTGGTGCCGGCCTCGATGGCGATCCGGGCCGCGAACACGTCGCGCGCCTCGCCGGCGTCCGGCGCCGCGACGAAGGCGCCGCGCTTGGGGAAGAACACCACGAGCTTCTCCCAGGTCAGCCGCTGCAGGGCCGTCCCGATCGCCCGCCGGCCCAGGCCGAAGGCCTCGACCAGGGCCAACTCGGTGAGCTTGGTGCCGGGCAGGAGCCGCTGGTCGACGATCGCGGCGAACAGGTGCCGGTAGGCGTCGCCGGCGTCCTCGACCCGGGGGCGATTGCGGTCGTTCATGACGCCGACCAGGCGCCGGGGCTGCTTCATTGTTGTTCGCGCCGTCCGCAGTGAGCACACAGGATTGCGCGCAATTCATAGCGCAACATTGTTTTTGTTCAAGTTCGCAATCGGCACGCGGATTGCTGAGATCCCCTCGCCCTTCTCGCTCGACCTTCTCGCTTCGATCCGCACCATGAAAGGGGAACGACGTGGTGACCTCCGCACCCTCGCGACGCACGCTGCTGCAGGCGGCCCTGGCCGCGCCCTTCGTCCTCGGCGCCCGGCCGGCCCGGGCTGCGACGACGATTCGCTTCTCGCTGGCGGCGCCGTTCGACGGCTCCAATGCGGCGTTCTTCCTGGCCCAGCAGAACGGCTGGTTCAAGGAGGCCGGGCTGGAGTGCCAGTTCGACGCCGGCGCCGGCTCGGGCGAGGCGGTGTCGCGGGTCGGCTCCGGCGTCTACGAGGCCGGCATCGCCGACATCAACTCGATGGCCGAGTTCAACGTCCGCAACCCGGCGGCGGCGATCCGCTGCGTCTACATGGTCTATTTCCGCAGCCCGCTGTGCGTCGCGACGCTGACCAAGTCCGGCATCGCCAAGCCGGCCGACCTCGCCGGCAAGACGATCGGGGCGGCGGCGCCCGACGGCGCCTATCGCCTGTTCACCACCTACGCCAAGGCGGCGTCGCTCGACCCGGCCTCGGTCAAATGGAACATGGTCGGCCTGCAGTTGCGCGAGGCCGTGCTGGCCGGCGGCAATGCCGACGCCATCCTGGGCTTCGACTCGACCATGTATTTCGGCCTGGTGAAGGCCGGCCTCGCGCCCTCCGACATCCGCTTCCTGTACTATTCGGAGGTCGGCCTCGACCTCTATGGAAACGGCATCATCCTGTCGCAGAAATTCCGCACCGAGCAGCCGGCCGCCGCCAAGGCGCTGGTCGGCGTGGCGGCGCGGGCCTGGCAGGCGGCCGCGGCCGATCCGAACGCCGCCGTGGCGGCCCTCAAGGCGCACGCGCCGCTGATCAACGCCGCACTCGAGGAAGAGAAGCTGCGCTGGCTGATCAAGAACCAGATGACGACGCCGGAATCGACCGCCGAGGGCCTCGGCGCCGTCGACACGGCGCGGCTCGCCAAGAGCATGGAGGCGGTCGCGGCCGGCTTCGGGCTCGCCGCGGTGCCGACGCCGGCCGACCTGTTCGATCCCGCCTTCCTGCCCGCCATGGCAGTGCGGAAGCTGCCCGCATGAGCTTCGACACGGTGATCCGCGGCGGCACCATCGCGACCGCCGCGGACGTGTTCACCGCCGACCTCGGAGTCCGCGACGGCCGCATCACGGCGATCGCGGAGCGTCTCGGCGACGCCGACACCGTGATCGACGCGACCGGGCGGCTGGTGCTGCCCGGCGGCATCGACGCGCATTGCCACCTCGACCAGCCGCAGGCGCCCGGCCTCGCCGCCAAGGGCGCCCGCATGGCGGACGGCTTCCGCTCCGGCAGCATCAGCGCCGCCTTCGGCGGCACCACGACCATCGTGCCGTTCTGCGTCCAGCACCGCGGCGAGTCGCTCGCCGCGGCGGTCGCCGACTATCACGGCCGCGCCGAGGGCAACGCCGTCACCGACTACGCCTTCCATCTGATCGTCAGCGACCCGACGCCGGCCGTGCTGGGCCAGGAGCTCCCGGCCCTGATCCGCCGCGGCCACACCAGCCTCAAGGTCTACATGACCTACGACGCCATGCGGCTCTCCGACCGCCAGATCCTCGACGTGTTCGAGACCGCGCGGCAGGAGAAGGCCGTGGTGCTGATCCACGCCGAGAATCACGAGATCATCGGCTGGCTCGCCGAGCGGCTGGAGCGCGCCGGACGCACTCGCCCGCACGAGCACGCGACCTCGCGCCCGCTGCCGGTCGAGCGCGAGGCGACGCACCGGGCCGTCACGCTCGCCGAGATCGCCGGCGTGCCGCTGGTCGTCGTGCACATCACGGGCGGCGAGCCGCTCGACGAGATCCGCCGCGCCCGCGCCCGCGGCCATGTCGTGATCGCCGAGACCTGTCCGCAATACCTGGTGCTGACCGCCGACGATCTCGACATGCCGGATCTGCTCGGCGCCAAGGCGATGTGCAGCCCCCCGCCGCGCGACTGGCACGCCCAGGCGGCGCTCTGGCAGGGGATCGAGGACGGCACCATCGACGTCGTCAATTCCGACCACGCCCCCTACCGGTTCGACGCGGAGGGCAAGCTGAAGGCCGGCCCGCGGGCGCCGTTCCGCGCCATCGCCAACGGAATTCCCGGCATCGAGACCCGGCTGCCGATCCTGTTCAGCGAAGGCGTCGTGAAGGGCCGCATCGACCTGCCGCGCTTCGTCGCGCTGACCGCGACCAACAACGCCAAGCTCTACGGCCTGCATCCGCGCAAGGGCACGATCGCGGTCGGCAGCGACGCCGACCTGGTGCTGTGGGATCCCGAGCGGCGCGTGACCATCACCAACGCCCTGCTGCATCATAATGTCGACTACACACCCTACGAGGGTCTGGAGGTGCAGGGCTGGCCCGAGACCGTCATCAGCCGCGGCGAGATCCTGGTCGAGCGCGGCGAGCTCAAGGGATCGCCCGGCCGCGGCCGCTTCCTGGTGCAGGAGGTGTCGTCGGCCTGGAAGACGCGGGAGATCACGGCATGGATCTGAGGATCGCCGGAAAGCGCGCGCTGGTGCTCGGCGGCAATCGCGGCATGGGCCTCGCCGTCGCCGCGGCGCTGGCACGCGAAGGCGCCCGGCTGGTGCTCGCCGCCCGCGACGAGACGGCGCTCGCCGAGGCGGCCGACCAGATCGGCGGCGCCGAGACGGTTCCGCTCGACCTCGCCGACACCAAGGGCCTCGACGCCTTCGCCCGTCGCGTCGGCGACGTCGACATCCTGGTCGCCAACACGGGCGGGCCGCCCTATGGCGCCGCGTTGCTGCGCGATCCCTCCGACTGGGAGGACAGCTTTCGCGCCATGACGCTGTCGGTGATCCGGCTGACCGACCTGTTCCTCCCGGCGATGCGCCGGGCCGGGTGGGGCCGCATCGTGACGATCGTCAGCACCGGCGCCGTGCAGCCGATCCCGGTGCTCGGCATCTCCAACACGCTGCGGGCGGCGCTGATCGCCTGGTCGAAGTCGCTGGCGCCCGAGATCGCCCGCGACGGCGTCACGATCAACGTACTGATGCCGGGCCGCATCGGCACCGAGCGCGTCCACATGACCGACGCGGCGACTGCGGCGCGCGAGGGCGTCGACGTCGAGACGGTGCGGCAGCGCTCCTTCGCGCAGATCCCGATGGGCCGCTACGGCGAGCCCGACGAGATCGCCGCCGTGGCCGCGTTCCTGTGCAGCGGTCCGGCCTCCTACGTCACCGGCAGCGTCTATCGCGCCGACGGCGGGATCGTCCGGCATGTCTAGGCCCGCCGCGTCGCCCCGGATCGAGACGGCGGGCGAGACCGGCCTCGCGGTGCGCCGCGCCGCGCGCGCCGGCCGGGACGGCCTCACGGTCGGCCGCGCACCCGGGCACGTCCAGGCCAACCTGGTGGTACTGCCGGAGCGCTTCGCCGACGACTTCGCGGCGTTCTGCGCCGCCAGTCCGGCCGCCTGCCCTTTGCTCGGGCGCGGCGAGACGGGCGCCGCCGGCCTGCCGGCGCTCGCCGACGACCTCGACCTGCGCACCGACCTGCCGGCGTATCTGGTGCACGACGGCGGGACGGCCCGGCGCGTCGGAGATCTTCGCTCCGTGTGGCGCGACGACCTGGTCGCCTTCGCGATCGGCTGCTGGTTCGGCGCCGAGGCGGCGCTGCGGGCGGCCGGCATCCGGCTGAGACACGTGGAGCTCGGCATCCAGGGGCCGCTGTTCCGCACCGACCGCCCCGCGGCGTCGTGCGGGCCCTTCGCCGGACCGCTAGTCGTCTCGATGCGCCCGTTCGCCGCCGCCGACGTGGAGACCGTCGTCTCGATCACGGCCGGCCTGCCGCGCAGCCACGGCGCGCCGATCCATGCCGGCGATCCGGCGGCGCTCGGCATCAGGCGTCCTGAAACGCCGGACTGGGGCGAGCCGCTGATGCCGGAGCCCGGCGAGACCGCGCTGTTCTGGCCGTGCGGCCTCACCGCGCTGGCCGCCGTCGAGGCGGCACGCGTGCCGTTCTTCATCACCCACGCGCCGGGCGCCATGCTGGTGACGGACCTGCTCGAAGGAGATTGTCGGTGACCCTGCTGCGACCCGCGACCAAGCTCACCCACCGGGGCGCGCTCCTCCTCGTCGCCGCCGCCGAGGAGGCGGCGCGCGCGATGGGCGTGCCGCAATGCATCGCCGTCGTCGACGAGGGCTGCAACCTGGTGGCCTTCCTGCGCATGGACGGCGCCCGCGTGCTGTCGATCGAGAGCGCCACCCGCAAGGCGATGACGGCGGCGGCGACCGGCAAGCCGACCGGCGGCATCGCCCCCGACAAGGCGCTGCTGCTGGCCGAGGCGACCTCGGGCCGGATGACCAATCTGCTCGGCGGGGTTCCGCTGATCGCCGACGGCCAGGTGGTCGGCGGCATCGGCGTCGGCTCCGGCACGGGCGAGCAGGACCTCGAGGTGGCGCAGGCCGCCGTCGCCGCCTTCATGCGGGCCCAGGCGCCATGACGGACGCCGTGCCGCTGCCCGCCCTGCCCGTCGCCGAGACGCCGCCGCTGCTCGACCGGATCGTCCAGCTCGAAGACGTCCGGGTGCGATTCGGCACCGGGGACACGTCCCTCGTGGCGCTCGACCGCACCAGCCTGACGGTGCGGTC
>NZ_NPEX01000196.1:7361-11178 GCF_003258865.1 Rhodoplanes roseus
GATGCGGTCGGGCGACTTGGTCGCCATGGTCGGCCCGTCGGGCTGCGGCAAGTCGACGATCCTCAAGCTGGTCGCCGGCCTGCTGCGCCCGACCGAGGGCAACGTGTTCGTCGCCGGCCGCGAGGTCGGGGCCGAGCGCATCGGCATCGGCATGGCGTTCCAGAACCCGACCCTGCTGCCGTGGCTGAGCATCCGGCACAACATCATGCTGCCGCTCAAGATCGTGAAGCCCTATGCCGACACGTACCGGCGCGACAAGGACACGGTGTTCCGCGAGCGGGCCGAGGCGCTGCTGGCGCGCGTCGGCCTCGCCGGCTTCGGCGACCGCAAGCCGTGGGAGCTGTCGGGCGGGATGCTGCAGCGGGCGAATCTCTGCCGCGCCCTGATCCACGCGCCCAAGCTGCTGATGCTCGACGAGCCGTTCGGGGCGCTCGACCAGTTCACCCGCGAGGAGCTGTGGTCGGTGCTGCAGGATCTGTATCTCGAGACGCGGCCGACCGTCTTCCTCGTGACTCACGACCTGCGCGAGGCCGCCTTCCTGGCGAGCCGCATCCTGGTGATGAGCGCGCGCCCCGGCCGCGTCGTCGAGGACCGCGTCGTCGACTTCGCCCGGCCCAGAACCCTCGAGACCACCTTCACGGACGCCTTCGGCGGGCTCACCAACGAGCTGCGGCGGCTGATCTTCCAGGCCCGGCACGAGCAGGCCGGCGCGGCCCGGACGGCAGCACAGGAGACGGCGGCATGAAACTCACCCGTCGCACCCGCGACCACATCAAGTCGGCGGCCTGCATCGTGGCGATGTTCGTCGTCTGGGAGCTCGCCTGCGTGGCGTTCAGGATCAGTCCGATCGTGCTGCCGCGGCCGACCGCCGTGATCTCGACCCTGATCGTGCAGATGCCGGCGCTGTGGCCGCACATCCTGCAGACGCTCGCCACCACGATGCTGGGCTTCCTGCTCGGGACCGTGATCGGGGTGGCGCTCGGCGCCTTCGTCGGCGTCTCGCGCTCCGCCTACAACACCGCCTATCCGCTGCTGGTCGGCTTCTCGTCGATCCCCAAGGTGGCCGTGGTGCCGATCTTCGTCCTGTGGTTCGGCTCCGGCACCGTGCCGGCCGTGCTGACCGCGATGACCACCTGCATCTTCCCGATCGTCGTCAACGTCGCGACCGGGCTCGCCACCACCGAGCCCGAGATGGAGGACGTGCTCAAGGCGCTCGGCGCCAGTCGCCGGCAGGTGCTGTGGAACGTCAGCCTGCCGCGCGCCATGCCGTACTTCTTCGCCTCGCTGAAGGTCGCCGTGACGCTCGCCTTCGTCGGTACCGTGCTGTCCGAGACGGTGGCGGCGAATCGCGGCATCGGGACCGTGATGATGATGGCGACGGCGAGCTTCGACGTGCCGCTGGTCTTCGCCGGCCTGTTCGCCCTCGCGCTGCTCGGCATCCTGCTCTACGTCGTCTTCGCCGGCATCGAGCAGCGGGTCTGCGGCTGGGCCACCCGCAAGCAGGACCTCGCCGTGGCGTGACGCCGGCCGGCGGGCGAATCGGTCGGCGAGCGGTCCGGCGGGCGAATCGGGCTCGCGCCGAGCCGGCCTCGGAAAACTGTCACAAAACTCGCTTACGCTGTGGCCGTCGGCTCCGGCGGCCGCACCGCAGGCCGGGCCTGTCGCAGCCAATAAAAAACCCGCCGACTCTCGCGAGGGCGGGCGTAAGATGGGCTGTCGATTGGTTGCGGGGGTAGGATTTGAACCTACGACCTTCAGGTTATGAGCCTGACGAGCTACCGGGCTGCTCCACCCCGCGCCAATCCGTGTCCGGTGCGATTTGTCGTCGCCGCCGGCGCGCGGCTTATGTAGCACAGCTTCGGCGAATGGGAAGCCCACCGTGGGACAGAATCTTGTCGTTTCCGACATGCATCGAATGCCGACCGGAACCGACACCAAGGATGCAAGCCAGGCAACCCTGCACGTTCCGGATGTGCTGCGCGAGGTCGCCCGCCAGGCGTTGACCGAGGCCCGCACCGCGATCACGGCTGCGGACGTGCCGGAAGCCGAGGCGATTCACGATTTCCGCAAGGGAATGAAGCGCTGGCGCGCCCATCTGCGGCTGGTCGAGCCGTTCCTGGGCGACGAGGGCCGAAGGCTGCGGAACGAGGCGCGCGACCTCGCCCGCATGCTGGCCGGGGCCCGCGACGCCCAGACGGCCCACGACGCGCTCGACGATCTCGGCAAGGTCGAGGGCGTGCCGTCCCTGTCGGAGCGCAGCCTCGCCACCGTGTCGGCCCGGCTCGACGCGGTCCGGACGCAGGCCGAAGGCGTGTCGCTGACCCCCGAGGCCCGGGCCCGAATCGACGAGCTGCTGCTCGCCGCCACCGAGGGGGTCAAGTACTGGCCGATCGGGCGGCTCGACTTCCGCGATCTCGCCAAGGAGCTGGCCGGCCATTACGCCCGCGCCCGCAAGGCGATCCCGGCCGACTGGCATACGGCCCACCCGGAGACGCTGCACACGATGCGGCAGAAGGTGGTGATCCACCGCTACCAGATGGAGATCGTCGCGCCGCTGTGGCCGCGATTCGGCGAGTTTTGGGTCGGCGAGGCGCAGCGGCTGCGCGACCGGCTCGGCCACCACCAGGACCTGATCATCCTGGCGGGCTTCACCGAGCCGCACGGGCCGCTGGCGCCGTGGCGGTCACGGTTGATGCCGCTGATCGAGGCGCGGCGGGCCGAGCACGTCACGGTGGCGGCCCGCCTGGCCGGGCGGCTGTTCGCCGATTCGCCCAAGAGCTTCCGGCGTCGACTGCTGGCCTTGTGGGAGCACCGCGTGCCGACCTGAGGGCCGGCTCGGGCCGCTCGCGCGGCCGTGAACCGCGGGGCGCTTCCGCCACACCGTACCGGCAGGATAGACTCGGCGTGCCGGACAGCCGTCCGGCCGCAGCACAGACCGGGCAGGCCGCATGAACGCAGCCCCGCACCGCCGCCTCGCGGCGGTCCTCGCGCTCGCCGCGACGGCGGCCGTCGTCGCCGTCCCGACCCGCCTGGCCGGGCAGACCGTGGCGCCCGCCGACCCGCCCGACACGGTCTATACGACCGGCGACGCCCCGATCGACGAGCAGAGCAAGCGCAGCCTCGCGACGACCGAGGCGTTCCGGGCCTTCCTGCCGGTCTCGGTGGACCTGTCGGGCAGCATGCCGCTGCCCGGCCGGCAGGGAAAGCTGCCGTCCTGCACGGCCTGGGCCGTCGCCTATGCGGCCCGCAGCTACTACGTCTCGACCGCCGAGGGCCGCGACGTGCGCCAAGCCTCGAACGTCCCGAGCCCGGCCTATGTCTATCACCTGGCCCGCACGACGCCGGATTGCGCCGGCACCAACTTCGTTCGCGCCATCGACGTGCTGCGGCGTGGCGCGCCGTCGATGGCGTCCTACCCGTATGCCGACCAGTGCACGGCGCCGCCCGGCCCGGAGGTCACCACCCGGGCCGGCGATTTCCAGGTGCGCGGCTATCGGCGCATCGACCTCGCCCGCCTCGACGACATCAAGGGCCAGCTCGCGCTCTCCAATCCGGTGCTGATCTCGTTCGCCGACAGCATGGCGTTCCAGAAGCACCGCGGCGACGGCGTGTTCGCCGAGCCGGACTTCATCGAGCCGCGCGGCTGGCACGCCATGACGCTGACCGGCTACGACGACCGCCGCCAGGCGGTCCGGCTGATCAACTCCTGGGGCCAGGGTTGGGGTGACCGCGGCTATGCCTGGGTGAGCTACGACACCATCCGGCAACGGGTGCGCGAGGCCGGCATTCTCGACGTGGCGCGGCCGCAGCGGCCGAC
>NZ_NPEX01000197.1 GCF_003258865.1 Rhodoplanes roseus
CAGCGCCGCCGCGGCAGCGCACCCAGCAGCCCGCCCAGCAGCAGCGCCAGCCGCGGCCGCCGGCTGCACCGCGTATCCAATGAGCGCCACGGAGTTGCGCGGGTCGCCGTGATCGCCGGCAACACGGGGGCTGCCCAACATATCGGCAGCCTATGCCAAGTATATTAAGTGCTTTGTAAGTTTTCGTCGTCCTAATTCCTGGACTAGACTAAAATTCGTCCATTCCAGTCGACGGCATCCCCCGATGACCCCAGTCAGCCAGTCGCTCGTCGCCGATGACACGTCGGATTCCTCGGACATCTCGGCGCTCACGGAATCGCTGACCGCGGAGGTCAACCGGATCGCCTGCGACAAGACCCGGGCCATCCAGCAGATCACCAATCAGATGAAGATGCTCGCGCTCAATGCGCTGATCGAGAGCGCGCGCGCCGGCGAGCAGGGGCGCGGCTTCTCGGTCGTCGCCCAGGAGGTGCGGGCGGTCGGCCAGCAGATCGATACGCTGGCGGGGGATCTCGAGAGCCAGCTCACCCGGCGGACCGGCGCCCTGATGTCCTCGATCGCGCGGATGACGGAGCGCTCCCAGGCCGAGCGCATGGTCGACCTCTCCCTCAACGCGGTCGAGCTGATCGACCGGAATCTGTACGAGCGCACCTGCGACGTGCGCTGGTGGGCGACCGATTCGGCCGTGGTCTCCTGCGTTGCCGATCCGCAGCCGGTGGCCCGCGCCTACGCGTCCGAGCGGCTCGGCGTGATCCTGGCCGCCTATACGGTGTATCTCGATCTCTGGCTGTGCGATCTCGACGGCCGGATCCTCGCCAACGGCCGGCCGGACCGCTTCGCCGTGCAGGGCCGCAGCGTCGCCGGCGAGAAGTGGTTCCGCGAGGCGGTGGCGCTGCGCAGCGGCGACGACTACGTCGCCGGCGACATCGAGCGCCTGGCCGGACTCGACGACGCCCAGGTCGCGACCTACTGCGCCACCGTCCGCGAGGGCGGCCGCGCCGACGGGAAGCTCCTCGGCGTGCTCGCCATCCATTTCGACTGGGAGGCGCAGGCCAAGGCCATCGTGAAGGGCGTGCGGGTCGGGGACGACGATCGCCTCCGGGTCCTGCTGGTCGACCGGCAGATGCGGGTGATCGCCGCCTCCGACGGCGCCGGGATTCTGAGCGAGCGCCTGCCGCTGAGGACCGAGGGCCGCCACGCCGGCCACTTTCACGACCCCTCCGGCGCGCTCGTCGCCTTCCACGCCACCCCCGGCTACGAGACCTACAAGGGCCTCGGCTGGTACGGCGTCATCGTGCGCGCCGCGGGATGATCCGGCGGGCCGGCCGTCGGCGGTGACGTCTCATCCGGACGTGATTTGGCTGGCGCGGGCGATGCAGGGCACGAAGGCGTCCGGCGCCGACACCAGGAACCGCATGTCGGCCGCGAGCCTGCGGTCGGCGAGGAGCGCCGGTGCGCCGGCGTCCAGCCTGCGGCGCAGCGTGTCGACGACGGCGTGGTCCTGCGGGCTGTCGTAGGCCTGCTGGAAAAGGCGTAGCCCCTCGGTGCCGTAGAAGCGATGCACGATCTCGGTCAGGAGTTCGCGCTGCTTCACGTAGGAGACCAGGGCCTGGTCGAGCTGGTCGTCCTGGGCGGCCGTGACGGTGCGCACCGACGCCTGCTTCGACGCGAGATACTTTTCGATCGGGACATCGGACGAGCCGCCGCCGGCCTTGCCGGTCGCATAGGCCGCGACCAGGCCCGGGTCGGGCGTCTTCACACGATGAAAGCCGCGGTCGCCGACCGAATAGACGTCGGTCGCATAACAGCGGGCCTTGGCCGGATCGGTCTTGGCGATGCGCTGGAGGTCGTCGCGCCGTTTCCACTCGGCCTTTTGGGCCGGAGTGGACTGGTCGCGGAACTCGGGCATCGATTTGACGCGCCAGATCGTCCACACCTGCAGTGCGGCCAGGAGGCAGAAGCCGATCGTCAACATGCGCCGGGTGCGTGGCGTGAGACCGAACAGGTTCTTGTTCGAGCCGGCATTGACCCGCTGGAGCAGCAGCGTCCCGGGCACAGCCGGGGCCGCGGTCGCGGTCGCCGGGAGGGGGCCGGGGCCGGGACGCAGCCCGAAGGCCGCCCGGTGGGCGACCGCCTGCTCGAGCGGGCGCGTGTCCACGCGCGGGCCGGCGGCGTGAGCCATCGGCCCAGACAGGCGGGTGAGAACCGCGATGCGCTCGGCGATGGTCGGATGCGAGGCGAATGCGCCCTCCACTGCACCGTCGATCATCATCGCATCGGCGCGCGGATCGAGACCCTCCACCGCACTGCGGCCGTCGATGCGGCGCAGCGCCGAGATCAGCGCCGCCGGATTGTGGGTCAGCCGCACCGCTTCGGCGTCGGCGATGAACTCGCGCGACGACGAGATCAGCAGGCGCGACACGCGCGCGAGCGTGAACGAGACGGTCGACGCGAAGCCGGCCAGCATCGCCAGGATCAGATAGGGGGTGAACAGGACCGCGATGATCACCTGGACGACGTTGTTGAGGCGGAACGGATTCTTGCGCTCGATCCATTCCAGGTTCTCGATCAGCACATTGGCGGCCGCCATCAGGCAGATGTCGCCGTTCTTGATGTGGGTGATCTCATGCGCCACCACGGCGGCGAGCTCGTCGTCGTCGAGCGCCTCGACGAGGCCGCGCGTGGCCACCACGACGGCGCTGTCCGCATCGATCCCGCACGCGAAGGCGTTGCGGGCCTCGGTCTCGATCAGGGCGACCCGAGGAACCGGGACGCCGGCCGTGATCGCCAGCCGCTCGACGATCGAGACGAGGCGCGGCTGCGCCCGCCGGTCGACCAAGGTGAAGTTCACCGAGGCGCGCATCGCCGCGACGTGGCGGGCGCAGCGGAAGACGAACAGCGACGCGCCGAGCACCAGGAGGACCGGCGCGTAGCGGGTGAAATAGGCCCAGGGATGGAAGATGAGCGCGTGCTTGGAATCGAAGTAGATCAGCGGGACGATCAGCAGCACGGTGCCGATCAGCTCGAAGGCGATCACGAAGCCGAAGAAGATGACGACCGAGCGCAGGTTGTTGGCCTGGACGTGCCCGTAGAAGCCGTTGACCCGGAACATGGTCCGCCTCGCCGATCGAACTCACGGGGGCCGCCGTCGGGTGGGCGAGGCGAAGCGAAGCGAAGCGAAGCGAAGCGTGCCCACCGACGATCAGCAAATCATTCTTCACGACGGCGTGGGCACGGCGCGATCCGCGCCTTTGCCCACCCTACCACCTGATCAGAACCGGAAGGCGACCGGCTCGTCGATCAGCACCCGCTCGACGCCGAGATCGAAATGCTTGCGGCGTCCGAGCCGGCCGAACCCGCCGATCAGGTTGCCGGGAAACTGGCGCAGGGTGGCGTTGAACTCGTCGACCGCGAGATTGTAGAAGCGCCGCGACGCGGTGATGCGGTTCTCGGCGTCGATCAGCTGATTGCGCAAGTCGCGGAAATGCGAGGAGGCCTGCAGCTCCGGATAGTGCTCGACCACCGAGAGCAGGCTGTTGAGGCTCTGCCCGACCTGCGTCTCCGCCTCAAGCCGCATGTCCGGTCCGGCGGCCCGGAGCGCGCCGGCGCGGGCCTTGGTCACCTCGGTCAGCACCGTCAGCTCGTGGCCGACGAAGCCGCGCACCGTCTCGACCAGCCCGGGGATCACGGCGTGACGATGCTTGAGATGGACGTCGACGTCGGCGAATGCGGTGTTGCAGCGCTCGTCGAGCGCCATCAGGCGATTGAAGGTCCACCATGCGAGGACCACGGCCACGACCGCCGCGCCTCCGGCCAGCATCAGGATCATGTCCACGATCGCCTCCTGTGCATCGTTCTACCCCGAGCTGTAGCCGCCTGGGTTTAATGCCGGTTGAAGCGCAGGGGTGTTTTGATGCTGCGGTTAAAGGAGTGTTGAGGTTTTCGCGCAGCCGTTGGATTAGTCGATCATCCAATATTCAGCGCCCAGGTTGTAGAATGGCTGCGCTCGGACGCGAGCCGAGACCTTTCAGCCGCGGTCCAGGCCCCGCAGGGCCGGCCGCACGTCGAGGTGGAGAGCGCGATGGCGGAATCGATTTTCTTGCGGGTTCGACGGCTGGTGTCGGCGAGCATCGAGGATGCGGTCGATGCGATGGAACGGGCCGGCGGGTCGGGCGTGATGCGCGAGGCGATTCGCGAGGTGGACCGGGCCGTCGACGAGGTCCGGGCCGAGCAGGAGGCCGCAGCGTCGCGCCGCCTGCAGGCCATCCGCCATCAGCGGCTGCTGCGCGAAAAGCATGCCGAGCTCGACGAGAAGGCGCGGTTCGCCATCGCCGAGAACCGTGACGATCTCGCCGAGGCGGCGGTCGCGCGCCAGCTCGACCTCGAGCAGGAGGCGACGCGTCTGCAGGCGACCGAGGCCGATGCCGCCGCAGAGGCCGGCCGGCTCGACGAATGCCTCGCCGCGCTCGCCGGCCGCAAGGCCCGGATGGAGGAGGCGCTCGCGGTGTTCGAGGCGGCGCATCGCGAGGCGGCGACCGGTGGCGACGGGCCGGGCCGTCCGGATCGCGCCACCGAGCGTCGGGTCGAGCGGGCCGAGGCGGCCTTCGACCGCGCGATGGCGGCGTCCGGTGGCGTGGCTGGTGCCGACCGCGTCGATCCCGGCGTGGGTGCGAAGGTGGCCGAGATCGCCACGCTGCAGCGCGCGGCCGCGATCAGCGTCCGCGTCGCCGCCCTGAAGGCCGCACGGGCGGCCGGCTGAGACGTCTTCTCCGGCACGAGGGGGCGCCGCCGGTCGTTGCTCGGCTCGTCACTTCTGCAAGTCAGGCGCCGCCGGCACGACGCTGCCGGTCGGCCGGATCAGTTCGAGCACGCGGGTTCCCGGAATCGGCTGGTCGACCGGCAATGCCGAAAAGTCGGCCTCGCCCACCAGCGCCGCGGCGAGGAGCTTGTGATAGGCGCGGCGTGACACCTCGACGGCGCCGAAGCGGCGCAGATGATCGGTGACGAACTGCGTGTCGAGCAGGCGGAATCCGCCGGCCCGCAGCCGCGCGACGAGATGCACGAGCGCCACCTTCGAGGCGTCGCGCTCGCGGTGGAACATGCTCTCGCCGAAGAACGCACAGCCCAGGCTGACGCCGTAGAGGCCGCCCACCAGCGCGTCGCCGTCGTAGACCTCGACCGTGTGGGCACGACCGACCTCGAACAGGCGCCCGTAGAGCTTGCGGATGCGGGTGTTGATCCAGGTCCGGGTGCGGCCCGGCGCCGGCTCGGCGCAGCCGTCGATGACGGCGTCGAAGTCGCGGTCCGCCACCACGGTGAAACGCTCGGAACGGATCGTGCGGGCGAGCCGCGACGACACCTGCAGGGCGTCGAGCGGGATGACGCCGCGCTGCTCCGGCTCGATCCAGTAGAGGGCCGGGTCTTCGGCGCTCTCGGCCATCGGGAAGATGCCGCAGGCATACGCCTTCAGCAGTACCTCGGGGGTGATCTCGACCGATGCGGAATCGCGACGCGCCATGGGATCGATCAGCTCGGTTCGGTCGGCTCTGGGCTCGGAATCGGCGGAACTCCGCCGGTGGCCGGTTGCCATACCATACTCGCGCACCGTGCTTCACCGGTTCGTGAACACCCTGGCGCTAGCGCGTTAACGGGTCGGTAACCTGCCGGTATGTAGCCTTTTAACAGAAATTGAATCAATTCGTCCGGATGTCCGGCGAGTCGAGGGGGCTGGAGAATGGCCATGAGTATCGGTGGTTCCCGCAACCGTCCGCCGCGTATCCTCCTGGTCGAGGACGAGGTCCTCATCTCGATGATGATCGAGGACGCCATGGTGGAGCACGGGTTCGAGGTGTTCACCGCGACCAACGCCGGCGACGCGCTCCAGGTCCTGGAGGACGGGACACAGGTGGACGTGCTCTTCACCGACATCAACATCGAAGGCGACGTCGACGGCAGCAGGCTCGCCCACATGGCGCGCGAGCTGCGCCCCGATCTCGCCGTGCTCTACGCGTCCGGCACCATGAAGGGCATCCCGAATCCGGTCCCGGGCTCGACCTTCGTGCCGAAGCCCTACGCTCCGAAAGACGTCTGCGCCATGCTGGCGACGCTGGCGCCGTCCTGAGCCGGGCGCCGCGACCGGTCGCGACGTCCGATCATCATCCATCTGAAGCCTCCGTCCCGGGCCTCGGCCCGGGATTTTTTTTGTCGCGATGGTCGTGACGCGCCGGCGAGGTCGATCTAGCGGCCCGCATACACGGGCTGGCGCCGCTCCGTCCACGCCGCCAGGCCTTCGGCCAGATCGTCGGTCGGCACCATGCGGGCGAACTGCTCGGCCTCGACCTGAAGCCCCTCGGCGATTCCCATGTTGAGGCCGCGCGTCACCGCCGTGATGATCGCGGCGACGGCGAGCGGCGAGTGGCGCACGATCCTGGCCGCGAGGTCGCGCGTCGCCGGCAGCAGGTCGTCGTGCGGCACGACGGCGTTGACCAGGCCGAGCGCGAGCGCCTGCTCGGCCGTGAAGCGCTCGCCGGTGAGGAGCAGCGCCAGCGCGCGCTTGCGGCCGGCGAGGCGCGCCAGACGCTGCGTGCCCCCGAAGGTCGGCGGCATGCCGAGCATGATCTCCGGCTTGGCGAACAGGGCGCGGTCGCTGGCGACGGCGAGATGCGCCGCCTCGGTGATCTCGCAGCCGCCGCCGAAGGCGAGCCCGTTCACCGCGACGATCACGGGCTTGGGGAACGCCTCGATGCGGGCCGTCAGCCCCTGGCCGCGACGGACGAAGTCGCGGATCGCGGCGTTCGGCCCGCACGCGACGCTCTTCGAGAACTCGTGGATGTCGCCGCCGGCCGAGAAGGCGCGATCGCCGGCGCCGGTGAGGATCACGGCGCGGGCCGCCGGCTCCACCTCGATCGCGTCGAGATGCGCCATCAGGCGGTCGATGGTCGCGTAGTCGAGCGCATTGAGCTTGTGCGGCCGGTCGAGCGTCAGCGTGGCGATGCCGTCGTCGAGCGCGAGCAGGACGGGATCGGCGGCGACGGTTTGGTGAACGGGCATGAAAACCTCCCTGGCTGGCGGACGACCGCGACCGTAGGGGCCGCACCGGATTGTGTGTACTCACTGGTGAGTATACTTTGACGGCATGCCGAGAACCGCCGAACCGACCCGCGACAGGATCGTCGCCGCCGCCGCCAAGCTCTTCTACGGGTCCGGCATCCGGGCCGTGAGCCTGGACGAGGTCGCCGCCAAGGCGGGCGTCACCAAGCGCACGCTCTACTATCATTTCCGCAGCAAGGACGATCTCGTCGCGGCCTATCTGAGCGTGCGCGACCAGCCGAACCTCGCCCTGTTTCGCCGCTGGTTCGAGGAGACGGGCGGCGGCGTCCCGGAGAAGGTGCGCGGCCTGTTCCGTCATCTCGCGCGCTCGGCCCGGCATCCGAAATGGAAGGGCTGCGGCTTCCTGCGCACCTCGGTCGAGTACGCCGAGCTGCCGGGCCATCCGGCGATCCGGGCCGGCATCGTCCACAAGAAGCGGGTGGAGGCCTGGCTCGCCGAGGTGCTGACGGCCGACGGCATCGCCTCGGCGCCGGAGCTGGCGCGGCAGATCATGCTGCTGCTCGACGGCTGCTTCGCCGTCGTGCTGCTGCACCGCGACCCGACCTACATGGAGACGGCCGGCGACGCCGCCTTCGAGCTGGTGACGGCGGCGCGGGCGAGGTGACCGGGCGCCCGTAACCGCCCGTGGCCCGCAAGGAGCGCAGCGGATCGCGGGGGCACTGCCGTGTGTCCCGGATTACGCGCCCAGGCTTTCGCCCGCGCGCTCCATCCGGGCTACGGCCGCCTTCACTCGTCCATGCCGCCGCGGGCCAGGAACTGCTCGAGCCAGTGGATGTGGTAGCTGCCGTCCAGGATGTCCTTGTCGCGCACCAGGGCGCGGAACAGGGGCAGGGTGGTCTCGATGCCGTCGACCACGAACTCGTCGATGGCGCGGCGCAGCCGCATCAGGCACTCGGCCCGCGACTTGCCGTGGACGATCAGCTTGCCGAGCAGCGAGTCGTAATAGGGCGGGATGACGTAGCCCTGATAGGCCGCCGAATCGATGCGCACGCCCATGCCGCCGGGCGGATGGTAGTGCCGGATCTTTCCGGGCGACGGCCGGAAGGACACCGGGTTCTCGGCGTTGATGCGGCACTCGATGGCGTGGCCGTGATAGGTCACGTCCTCCTGGCGCAGCGTCAGGCCGCCGCCGGCGGCGACGCGGATCTGCTCGAGGATCAGGTCGATGTCGGTGATCGCTTCGGTCACCGGATGCTCGACCTGGATGCGGGTGTTCATCTCGATGAAGTAGAACTCGCCGTCCTCGTACAGGAACTCGATCGTCCCGACGCCGAGATACTGGAGCTCCTGCATCGCCTTGGCGACGATGCCGCCGATCCGGTGGCGGGCCTCGGCGTTGAGCGCCGGGGAGGGGCTCTCCTCCCAGATCTTCTGGTGGCGCCGCTGCAGCGAGCAGTCGCGCTCGCCGAGATGGATGGCGTTGCCGCGGCCGTCGCCCAGCACCTGGAACTCGATGTGGCGCGGCTGCTCGAGATACTTCTCCATGTAGAGGGAGTCGTCGCCGAACGCCGCCTTCGACTCGGCCCGCGCGGTGGCGAGCGCGATGCGCAGGTCGCCTTCGCTGCGGGCGACCTTCATGCCGCGGCCGCCGCCGCCGGCCGCCGCCTTGACCAGCACCGGATAGCCGGTCTCGGCCGCGACGGCCTTCGCCTCCTCGTCCGACGTGATGGCGCCGTCGGAGCCCGGCACGCACGGAATGCCGAGCCGCTTGGCGGTGCGCTTGGCCTCGATCTTGTCGCCCATCAATCGGATATGGGCGGGCTTCGGGCCGATGAAGTGCAGCCCGTGCTCCTCCAGAATCTCGGCGAAGCGGGCGTTCTCGGAGAGGAAGCCGTAGCCCGGATGCACCGCGTCGGCGCCCGTGATCTCACAGGCGGCGAGCAGCGCCGGGATGTTGAGGTAGGAGTCCTTGGCGGGCGGCGGGCCGATGCACACGCTCTCGTCGGCGAGCCGGACATGCATGGCGTCGGCGTCGGCCGTGGAGTGCACCGCGACCGTCGCGATGCCCAGGTCCTTGCACGCGCGAAGAATGCGGAGCGCGATCTCTCCGCGATTGGCGATCAGGATTTTCTCGAACATCGCGGTCCCCGGGGCCCGCGTCATTCGATGATCATGAGGGGCTCGCCGAACTCCACCGGCTGGCCGTCCTCGACGAGGATCTGCGTCACCGTCCCGGAGCGTGGCGCCGGGATCTGGTTCATGGTCTTCATCGCCTCGATGATCAGCACGGTCTCGCCGGCCTTCACCTGGGTGCCGACATCGACGAAGGGCCGGGCCTCGGGCTCGGGCGAGCGATAGGTGGTGCCGACCATCGGCGAGGTGACGACGCCCGGGTGCTTGGAGGGATCCATCGGGCCGTCGGCGACCGCGTAGACGCCCGGAACCGCCGAGGGGGCGGCGACGGCGGGCGCCTGCGGCGCCACTGCCGTGACGATGCTCTGGCGCGCCACGCGGACCCGCAGGCCGCCGTGCTCGATCTCGATCTCGGTCAGGTTGGTCTCGCCGAGGAGGCGCGCGAGCGTGCGCACGATCTCCTCGTTCACGGCACTGATGCCGGTCGCCGGCTCCGGCGCGTCCTTGTCGGCGGCTGTCACGACTCAACTCCCTTCGACTGCGAGACCCGCGAGGCCCGCGATGGCGAGCCCATAGCCCTGCGGGCCGAGCCCGCAGATCACTCCCTTGGCGGCCTGCGACACGTACGAGGTGCGGCGGAAGGGCTCGCGGGCATGGATGTTGGTGATGTGGACCTCGATCACCGGCACGGCCACGGCCGCGACGGCGTCGAGGAGGGCGACCGAGGTGTGCGTATAGGCGGCGGCGTTGAGCACGATGCCGGCCGCGCCCCGCTGCCCCGCCTCCTGGATCCAGGAGACGAGGTCGCCCTCGTGGTTGGATTGTCGGAACTCGATCCCGAGACCGTGCCGGTCGCCGGCCTCGCGGCACAGCGCCTCGACGTCCGCGAGCGTCGCACGGCCGTACTTCTCCGGCTCGCGCGTGCCGAGCAGGTTCAGGTTCGGACCGTTGATGACATAGACGGTGGGCTTCATGGACGTCCACCGGGGTCGGGACGCACCCGCGTCGCCTGCGGGTCGCGCGTTCTTGTCCGGCGCACGTCTTATAGGGGCCGCGCGGCGGAAGGGGAAGCCTCCAGGCCCGGGTCCAGGCCCGGGTGGGTGGGCGCGGCGGGCGGCCGGTCGGGTGGGGAGTGCGGCGGGTGCGGCAGGGAGCCACGGCGCGTTCGGTGGGCCGGAACCGGTGCGGGAAGTTTTCTGCCTTTCGCGCGGCCGCAAAGCCGTTACACTGGTGCAAAACGAGGCGGGCAGGGTGATTTAGCCCCCAGCGCCGTCCGCTCAGCCGGACCGTCCGAAGTCCGGGTCAACGACGTGCTCGCGTTTTTGCTCGAAGGGATTGTGGCATGCACGACCAGAGTGACGGAGCCAATTTCGCCGACCAGGCGATCGAGGACCTCAAGAAGAGCGTCGACCAGGCGATCACCCAGACCGAGGATGCAATGGAGAAGATGGGCTACGACGTTTCCACGGCCGCGCAGGTGACCGAGGACTATCGGGCCAAGGTCTTCGACTACATGCGCGGCAACGTGAATGCGGCGCTCGATTACGCCGCCAATCTCGCCACCCTGAAATCCCCTGCCGATCTGGCCGGTCTGGTGCCGCGCGATGCGCCCGGCGCGCCGAACCCGCAGGACCTCTCGGCCGCCGCCCTGGCCGCCGAGGAGTATCGGCAGCGGATGTTCGCCTTCATGAAGGCGAACCTGAACTCGGCGCTCGACTATGCCCAGCAGCTCTCCAGCGTGAAGACGCCGTCCGAGCTGGTGGAGCTGTCGACAAGCCACGCGCGCAAGCAGTTCGAGACCGTGACGGCCCAGTCGACCGAGCTCGGCATGCTGGCGCAGAGATTCACGGCCTGGAACACCGACGCGTTCTCCGGCCTGTCGAAGCTGTTCACCCCACCCAAGCCCTGAACGGCGCATCCGTGCCGCACCCGGCCCATCGCATGGTGGGCCGGGTG
>NZ_NPEX01000198.1:0-6053 GCF_003258865.1 Rhodoplanes roseus
CTCGCGCCCGACCCTCCCCCTCCAGGGGAGGGTGAAGGGTGGGCCGATCGCGTCACACCCGCTTGATCTTGAAGCTCGCCACGTACTCGTCGGGCTTCTGCGGATCGAAGGTCTTGCCCATCACCGAGAAGCTCTTGGTGGTGGCGGTGGGCGGCGTCAGGCCGACCTCCTTCATCAGCTTCGCCGTGTCGGTGGCCAGGAAGACCTGGCTCGCCACGGTCTTGTAGTCGACGTCGCCCTTGATCTGGCCCCAGCGCTTCATCTGGGTGAGGATCCAGACGGCGAAGGATTCCCACGGGAACGGATCGAAGGCGATGCGGTCCGGCACCTTCTTCACGTTGCCGAGCCCGTCCGCGTAGGTGCCGGTCAAGACCTGCTCGACCACGGTGACGGGCTGGTTGAGATAGTTGGCCGGGGCGATCGCCTCGGCGATCTGCTTGCGGTTCTCGGCCTTGGTCGCGTAGGCGGTGGCGTCGATGATCGCCTTGAGGAGCGCCGCATAGGTGTTGGGCGCGCTCGTCACGAACTCCTTGGAGGCGGCGAACACGCAGCACGGATGGCCGTCCCACAGCTCCTTGGAGAGCGTGTGGATGAAGCCGACGCCGTCGTAGACGGCGCGCTGGTTGACGGGATCGGGCGCCAGGAAGCCGTCGATGTTGTCGGCGCGCAGGTTCGCCACCATCTCGGGCGGCGGCACGGCGCGGATCTGCACGTCGGTGTCGGGATCGAGCCCGTGCTCCGCCAGATAGTAGCGCAGCAGGTAGTTGTGCATCGAGTAGTCGAACGGCACCGCGAACTTGAAGCCCTTCCACGATTTCGGGTCGCGCTTGTCCTTGTGCTTGATCGCCAGCGTGATCGCCTGCCCGTTGATGTTCTCCACCGCCGGCGCGGTGTACGGGATCGGGCTCGCGCCGGCGCCGACCGTGATGGCGAGCGGCATCGGCGACAGCATGTGGGCGGCGTCGTATTCCTTGTTGAGCGTCTTGTCGCGGATCACGGCCCAGCCGGCCGTCTTCACCACCTCCACGTCGAGCCCGTGCTTGGCGTAGAAGCCCATCGGGTGCGCCATGATGATCGGCGTCGCGCAGGTGATCGGGATGAAGCCGACCTTGACGGACTTCTTCTCGATCGCCCCGGCGCCTTGCGCGAAGATTTCGGTCGCCGAGCCGAGCGGCAGGAATTGTGAGATCGCGGCCAGCGCCGTCGAGGCGCCGACCGATTTCAGGAAGGCTCTTCGCGCGGCGTCCTGCGGGAACATCGCGCGCACCACGGCGGAGGCGACGACACCCCGGTAACGGTCCTCCTCGCCCGACGGCGCCACGGTCTGCTGCTGCAGCCGCAGCGCGTCGTCGTGTGCGGCGTGATCGTGCTCGCTCTGGCTCGCATGGCGGCCGCAGACGCAACCCGAGGTCAGCCGGCGGTCGCTTCGGAAGGGATCGTCGAACAGGGACATTGGGCACTCCCTCTGGGGCACTCCGGGCCGCCGCCGTGCGCGGCGGGCCGGAGCCCGAATTTGCAAGCGACGTGCCAGCGCGCGGCGGCCCCGAACCCCGGCCGAATGTATGCAATCGGTGTATGCAATGCCCAGAATCGAGGCGGCGCTGGCGCCTTGCGCGGCAGGATTGCGCCGGTCCGCGATCCCGCTCCCAGGCCCGCGGCACGGCGGTTTTCGGATGGCGGCGGCGGGGCAACGAAGCGCGAACAGAGTTCCCTCAACGATTTCCGCGGTTTGTTCGCTTCGCAAAATCACGCAGCCGGACCAGTGCGCCCGGTCCCGCCGAATTCCTGCGCTGACGCAAGACTGCGCGTGCGGAATCGGCCTTATGCTGGCCGCGGGATCGTTGTCACACGGTACGGTCGCGGGGAGCATGGACGCACACGGGCTGGGATTGCTGCCGACCCTGGTGGTCAGCCTGTCGGTCGCCTTTCTGGGCGGCCTGCTGGCGCGCGCCGTGCGGCTGCCGCCGATGCTCGGCTACCTGCTCGCCGGCGTGGTGGTCGGGCCGTTCACGCCGGGCTTCGTCGCCAACCAGGCGATCGCCAACGAGCTCGCCGAGATCGGCGTGGCGCTGCTGCTGTTCGGGGTCGGCCTGCACTTCTCCTTCCGCGACCTGATCGCGGTCCGGCGCAGCGCGGTGCCGGGGGCGCTGCTCCAGATCGCCGCCTCCACTGGAATCGGCTGGGTGGTTGCGACCGGGGTGCTCGGCCTCGATCCGGTCGCCGGCGTCATCGTCGGCCTGTCGCTCGCCATCGCCTCGACCGCCGTGGCGACCCGGGCGCTCGACCAGCGCGGCCAGCTCACTGCGGCGGCCGGCCGGATGGCGCTCGGCTGGCTGGTCGTGCAGGACATGGTGGTGATCCTGGCGCTGGTGCTGATCCCGGCGCTCGGCGGCGGCGCCGCCTCGGCCGGCGACTTCGCCGTCGCGCTCGGCCGCGCCGTGCTGCAGGTCGCCGGCTTCGTCGCCATCATCGTGCTGGTCGGACGGCGCGCCATCCCGGCGCTGCTGGGACTCGTCGCGCGGCTCGGCTCGCGCGAATTGTTCACGCTCGCCGTGACGGTGCTGGCGCTCGGCGTCGCCTACGGCTCCTCGCTGCTGTTCGGCATCTCGCTGGCGCTCGCCGCCTTCTTCGCCGGCGTGGTGCTGGGCGAGAGCGACCTCAACCACCACGCCGCCGCCGAGGCGCTGCCGATGCAGCGTGTCTTCGCCGTGCTGTTCTTCGTCTCGGCCGGCATGTTGTTCGATCCGACCACGCTGCTGCGCATGCCGCTGGAGATCGCCACCCTGGTGGTCACCATCGGGATCGGCACCGGGCTCGTCACCATGGCGATCCTGCTCCTCTTCCGGGCGCCGCCCGAGATCGCCGGGGTGGTCGGGGCGACGTTCGCGCAGATCGGCGAGTTCTCCTTCATTCTCACCGACCTCGCAGTCCGCCGCGGCCTGCTGCCGACCAGCGGGCGCGACCTCGTGCTGGCCGCCGCCCTGGTCGCCATCGTGATGAACCCGCTGATGTTCCCGATCGCCTTGCGGTTCGCGGACTGGCTCGGCGAGCGGCCCGCGATGGTGCGGTGGCGCGAGCAGCAGGCCCTGTCGTTCAAGCCGCGCGCCGGGATGCTGGTCGACCATGCCATCCTGGTCGGGCACGGCCGGGTCGGCGCGACGGTCGCGGCCGCGCTGCGCCGGCACGGGCTCGACTACGTGGTGATCGAATCCGACCGCCGGCTGGCCGAGCGGCTGCGCGACGAGGGCACCCCGGTGATCTACGGCGACGCCAGCCGGGCCGAGGTTCTCGGCGCGACGTTTCCGGAGCTGGCCCGGCTCATCGTGGTGGCGCTGCCGGACGCGTTCCACGCCCGCCAGGTGATCGCGCTCGCCCGCGCCCTCAACCCGACGATCGAGACGGTCGTGCGCACCCATACGGAGGCCGAGGCCCTCTATCTCGCCGATGTCGGGGTGGGGCTCGCCGTGATGGGCGAGCGCGAGATCGCCCTCGGCATGTCGGATTTCGCCCTGCAGCGCCTCGGGGTGCCGGCCGACGACGCCCAGGAGACCGTCAACCGGCTGCGCGCCCGCAGCCGCCCGGGCGCCTCGGCGGCCTGACCCTCCACCGAGTCTAATCCCTCGGGGAGACTACGTAGGTCGTTCGGCGAGGCTCCGGGCGGCTAGTTTTCAAATGTTCTAAGTTACTGACGTTCCGGGTGTATTTCCTTGACTCCACCCCTCCGCTCTCCGAAAGCTGACAGTCGTTCGCAATTGCGAGCGGTGACCATCCTCGGACCGAGGCGTCCTCATGGCTGATGTGTTTCCGGACGTGCAGGCCTGCGTCGATCTTCAGGCGTCGGTGTCTCCTCTCCCGCTCGGCGCCGCGCGCCGCGGCTTCTGTGGCCGCATCGACGCGATCGCCGTGAACGGGCACGCGGTCGGGCTGTCGGCGGGCGAGCTGGAGAGCCGGCTGCTCGAGCTCGGCTTCGTCGAGGGCGCCCGGGTCGAGATCCTCCACGAAGGCTCGTTCGGCCGCGATCCGATCGCCGTGCGGGTCAACGACGCGACCATCGCGCTCCGTCGCCGCGAGGCGATGGCCATCCTGGTGAGCTGACCGAGTCGATCATGAGCGCCGCCGAACCGGCCGGACCGTGGCATCTGGCCCTGGTCGGCAACCCGAACAGCGGCAAGACCGCTCTGTTCAACGCCCTGACGGGCAGCCGCCAGAAGGTGGCCAACTATCCGGGCGTGACGGTCGAGCGAAAGTCCGGCGTGTTCCAGACCCCGGGCGGCCGCAGCGTCCACCTCCTCGACCTGCCGGGCACCTACTCGTTGCGGGCGCGGAGCCCGGACGAGCAGGTCACCCGCGACGCCGTGCTGGGCCATCTCGCCGGTGAGACCGCGCCCGACATGCTGCTGTGCGTCGCCGACGCCACCAATCTGCGCATCGCGCTGCGCCTGGTGCTCGAGCTCAAGCGGGTCGGCCGCCCCCTGATGCTCGCCCTCAACATGATCGACATCGCCAAGAAGCGCGGCTTCGAGTTCGACCTCGACCGCCTGTCGGCGGAGCTCGGCGTGCCGGTCGTCACCTCGACGGCGGTGCGCCGCGGCGGCATCGAGGCGCTGGTCGCCCGCATGGACACGCTGATCGCCGATCCGCCGGTCGCGCCGGGCGAGCAGGCCTGGGCGCCGCCGAGCTCGGCCGAGCTGCGCGCCACCCAGCGCGAGGCCGACCGTATCCTGGCCGCCGCCGTGAAGGTGCCGGGCCGCCCCGACACGCTGACCGGCCGGCTCGACTCGGTGCTGCTGCATCCGGTGTTCGGGATCGTCATCCTGCTCGCCGTGCTGTTCGTCATGTTCCAGGCGGTGTTCACCTGGGCGACGCCGGTGATGGATCTGATCAAGGCCGGCTTCGAGGCGCTCGGCGCCCAGGTCCAGGCGCGTCTGCCCGAGGGGCTGCTGCAGAGCTTCATCCAGAACGGCGTCATCGCCGGCGTCGGCAGCGTGATCGTCTTCCTGCCCCAGATCGTGATCCTGTTCTTCTTCATCCTGATGCTTGAGGATCTGGGCTATCTGGCGCGCGCCGCCTTCCTGATGGACCGCATCATGGGCGGCGCCGGCCTGCACGGCCGCGCCTTCATCCCGCTGCTGTCGAGCTTCGCCTGCGCCATCCCGGGCATCATGGCGACCCGCGTCATCGACAACCGGCGCGACCGGCTGACCACCATCTTGGTGGCGCCGCTGATGACCTGCTCGGCCCGCATCCCGGTCTATGTGCTGATCATCTCGGCCTTCATCCCGGACCAGCAGGTGCTCGGCTGGATCTCGCTGCAGGGGCTGGTGATGTTCGGCCTCTACGCGGTCGGGATCGCCAGCGCGCTGCTGGTCTCCTTCGTCGCCAAGCGGCTGTTCTGGCGCGACCACCCGACCGAGCCGTTCATGCTCGAGCTGCCCGACTACAAGCTGCCGCAGCCCAAGAGCATCCTGATCGGCCTCTACACCAAGGCGATGATGTTCCTGAAGCGGGCCGGCACCACCATCTTCTCGATGATGGTGCTGATCTGGTTCCTGGCCTCGTTCCCGCGGCCGCCCGAGGGGGCGACCGAGCCGGACATCAACTACAGCCTCGCCTCGATCATCGGGCACGCGCTGGAGCCGCTCACCGCGCCGATCGGCTTCGACTGGCACATCAACGTGGCACTGGTGCCCGGCATGGCGGCCCGCGAGGTCGCGGTGGCGGCGCTCGGCACCGTCTACGCCATCGAGGGCGGCACCGAGGCGGCCGAGAAGATCGGCGCGACGCTGGCCCAGAACTGGAGCCTCGCCACCGCGCTGGCGCTGCTCGCCTGGTACATCTTCGCCCCGCAATGCGCCTCGACGCTCGCGGTGATCCGCCGCGAGACCGGGAGCTGGCGCTGGATGGCCGTCTCCTTCGGCTACATGCTGGCGCTTGCCTACCTGGCCGCGCTCGTCACCTACAACGTCGCCCGCATGCTCGGCGCCGGGTAGGGCGGTCTTGTCACCTCTCCCCAGCGGGGAGAGGTCGACGCGCGGAACGCGCGGCGGGTGAGG
>NZ_NPEX01000198.1:6063-11125 GCF_003258865.1 Rhodoplanes roseus
GAGGGTCGGAGTCGCCCGCGGCTTCGAAAGGTCACAAGCGGCTGCTGCCTCATCCTCCGCTCATGCCCGCGCAGGCGGGCATCCAGGCGGGCGTCAGGCGTCTTGCCGTGTCGTCCCTGGGTCCCGCCTTCGCCGGACGAGCGGAGGATTGTTCGACGAACCTGCTATAACGCGGCACTGGTCCCGATTCCGGCAGGTCGCCATGAACGTCTTCCGCCTCTATGCGCGCGCCCTGGCGCTGCTGGCGCGCGTCAAGGTTTTGGCCTGGACCCTGGTGGTCGCCAACCTGGCGCTCGCCGCGGCGCAGTTCGCCGAGCCGGTGCTGTTCGGGCGGGTGGTCGACACGCTCTCCGGCACGGCGGTCGGCGCAGCGTTCCCGTGGGTGACGCTCGGCGTGCTGCTCGCCGCCTGGGCCGCCTTCGGCTTGTTCAACATCGGCTGCGGCACCCTCACCGCCCTCTATGCCGACCGGCTCGCCCACCAGCAGCGCCAGGCCGTGCTGACCGACTATTTCGAGCACGTGCTGGAGCTGCCGCTCGCCTATCACGGGGCCACCCATTCGGGCCGGCTGATGAAGGTGATGCTGCAGGGTACCGACGCGCTGTGGGGCCTGTGGCTCGCCTTCTTCCGCGACAACCTCGCGGCGTTCGTGTCGTTCTTCGTGCTGCTGCCGCTGGCGCTGGTGCTCAACTGGCGCCTCGCTTTGCTGCTGCTCGTGCTGTGCGTCGTCTTCGCCGTGCTCACCGCCTTCGTCATGCGCAAGACGGAGACGCTGCAGCGCCTGGTCGAGAGCAACTATTCCGAGCTCGCCGAGCGCGCCTCCGACACGCTCGGCAATGTCGCGCTGGTGCACTCCTTCGCCCGCGTCGAGGCCGAGGTGACGGGGCTGAAGACCGTCGTCGACCGGCTGCTCGCCGCGCAGATCCCGGTGCTGTCCTGGTGGGCCGCCGTGGCGGTGCTGACGCGCGCCTCGACGACGCTGACGATGCTGTCGATCGTGCTGCTCGGCACCTGGCTGCACATCCGCGGCCTCGCCTCGGTCGGCGAGATCGTCACCTTCATGGGCTTCGCGACGATGCTGATCGCGCGGCTGCAGGACGCCGTGTGGTTCGTCAACCGGGTGTTCGCCGAGGCGCCGCGGCTGTCCGAGTTCTTCGAGGTGTTCGACGCCGTGCCGGCGATCGCCGACCGCCCCGACGCCGTCGACCCCGGCCGGCTGGTCGGCACCGTGGAGTTCGACGCGGTGTCGTTCTCCTACGACGGCAAGCGGCCGGCGGTCGAGAACCTCACCGTCACGGCGCGGCCGGGCGAGACAATCGCGTTCGTCGGCACCACCGGGGCCGGCAAGACCACGGCGCTGGCGCTGCTGCACCGCGCCTTCGATCCGCAGTCCGGCGCCATCCGCATCGACGGGATCGACATCCGCGCCATGAAGCTGTCGGCGCTGCGGCGGAACATCGGCGTGGTCTTCCAGGAAGGCCTGATGTTCAACCGCTCGATCGCCGAGAACCTGCGCATCGGCAAGCCGGACGCCACCGACGAGGAGGTGCGGCTCGCCGCCGAGCGGGCCCAGGCGATGGATTTCATCGCCCGCACGCCGGACGGCTTCGACGCCCGCGTCGGCGAGCGCGGCCGCAGCCTGTCGGGCGGCGAGCGCCAGCGCCTGTCGATCGCCCGGGCGCTCCTCAAGGAGCCGCCGATCCTGATCCTCGACGAGCCGACCTCGGCGCTCGACGCCAAGACCGAGACCAGGCTGATGGCGGCGCTCGACGAGGTGATGAAGGGGCGCACCACCTTCGTGATCGCCCACCGCCTCGCCACGGTGCGGCGCGCCGACCGCATCCTGATGTTCGAGCACGGCCGTGTGGTCGAGCAGGGCTCGTTCGACGAGCTGATGACGAAAGGCGGCCGCTTCGCCGAGCTGGCCCGCGACCAGTTCATCGCGGCTCCCCCGGGCACGGCGGCGGAGGCCGATGCGGCCGCCGCGGCGGCCGGCCATCCGGGGTGAGGGGACGGCCGCCCCGGACCCGGATGGCGCAGCCGGCCGTCAGCCCCGCCACATGCGCAGCAGCACGTCGTCGCGCCGGACGAACTGATGGTAGAGCGCGGCCGCGATGTGGGCGATGGCCAGCAGCGCGATCAGGATGCCGAAGGTCTGGTGCAGCCCGAACAGCGCCTCCGAGAAGGGGCGGTCCTGCGGCCAGATCGGCGGCAGCTCGAACAGCCAGAACACCGTGATGGGCGCCCGGTAGGCCGAGGTCGCGATCCAGCCGACCAGCGGCTGGACGATCAGCAGGGCGTAGAGGATGCCGTGCACCGCATGGGCGATGGCGCGCTGGCGCAGCGGGATGTCGCGCGGCAGCGGCGGCGGCGGGTTCTTGAGCCGGTAGAGAAAGCGCGCCAGCACCAGCGGCAGCAGCACGACGCCGAAGGAGCGATGCAGGTTGAAGGCGAGATCCTGGGCCGGGCCCGGCTCCGCATTCGCCATGTAGATGCCGCCTGGAATCATGCCGATCACGATCGCCGCCGTGATCCAGTGGAAGGCGCGGGCGGTCGCGGTGTAGCCCGCGCTCGTCCGATCGGGTGAGGTGGCGACGGCGGTCATCCGAGCGTTCCTTCGTTTCCGTCCGATGCGGCGAAAACAGCCGCGGTCCGAGCGGGCCGGGCGGTGCTGCGGCGCCTTACCACGCATCCGAGACCGGCCGGTCGTGCGACGGTCATTGAGCCGCCACGGCATGACAGGATAAAGTCCGGCGGGTTGCAAGCCTCCCTTGTGTCGCGCCGAAGGTGGAGCCTTCCGGCTGCTGCCGCGTTCTCGTCCGGGCGGGTGATCCGGCGCGCCGTCGCGCCGTATTGGATTAGCCCCGCCGTATCGTCGTCGTACACCGTCGTACCGAGGCCGGAACCGCAAGTGGACCCGTCGTCCTTCTTCCTGGGTGAGAGTCCGGTCGACGATTGGTCGGCCGTGCCGCAGGCGTTGCGGACCGGGGCGGCGTTGCCGCCCTGCTGGGAGCCGCTGTTCGGGCCGTTTCGCGAGGGCACGATCGACGATCTCGTGGTCGTCGGCCAGGTCGGGCAGTCGCTCGACGGCCGCATCGCCACGATCGGTGGCCGGCTCGAATACATCAACGGCGCCGAGGGGATCGCCCATCTGCACCGGCTGCGCGCCGTGGTCGACGCCGTGGTGATCGGCATCGGCACGGCGATGTGCGACGATCCCCAGCTCACGGTGCGGCACGTCGCCGGCCCCAACCCGGCCCGGGTGGTGATCGACCCGCGCGGCAAGCTCGCCGCCGATGCCCGCCTGCTCGCCGACGACGGCGCCCGCCGGGTCGTGGTGACGACGCGGGGCGCCGGCGCAGCGCTGCCCCCAGGCGTCGAGCGCGTCGCGCTGCCGGACCCCGACGGCGGGCGGCTCGATCCCGCCGCCATCCTGGCCGGCCTCGCCGCCGTCGGCTTCCGCCGCATCCTGATCGAGGGCGGCGCCGACACGCTGTCGGGATTTCTGGCCGCCGGCTGCCTCGACCGGCTGCACGTGGTGATCGCGCCGATCATCCTCGGCTCGGGCCGTCCGAGCTGCACGCTCCCGGCCATCGCCGACGCCGAGGACGCGCTGCGCCCGCGCGTGAGGACCGTGCCGCTCGGCGACGAGGTGCTGTTCGACTGCGACCTGTCGGCTCAGCGCCGGGTGGTCGGGCAGGCGAAGAAGTCGAGGTGACCGACCTGCAGCGTGGACCGGCTCGCCGCGATCATGATGCTGCGCCGGGTCGCCCAGCCGTCGATGGTGGTCTGCGGCACGCCGACCAGCTCGCGCGCGGCGCCCGCCAGCGAGGCGACCAGATCCTTCTGCAGCGGGTCGCCCGCCTCGACCCGCCAGTCCGAGGGACCGACCGTCACCTCGTAGCCGAGCCGCTCGAACATCTGCACGGCGCGCGCCGCCGCCGTGGGCCCCAGCGCCGGGCCGAACCCCTTGTCGGTGGTCTGATGGCGGTTGAAGGCCGAGACGATGGTGACGTCGGCGTCGTCGGCCGGCTCGAAGGCGACCCGCCCGTCATAGGACAAGGCCGCGTAGAGATGCAGGTGCCGGGCGGCGATCTCGGTCACCAGCCGCTCCAGCCACTCCTCCGAGACGAGATCCAGGAAGGCCGAGGTGACGACGAGATTCACCGGGCCGTCGAGCGCCGCCTCGAGGTCGCGGGCGAGGTCGACCGCCGCCACGGTGGCGCGCGTGCCGGTCACGGCCGCCGCCTCGGCCGCCGTCTTGGCGCGGGCCAGGAGGCCGAGATCGTTGTCGACCAGCATCCAGTGCTGATGCCGCGGCAGCGTCTCGCCCAGCGCCCGCAGGGTGGCGCCGGTGCCGCAGGCGAGGTCGACGACCGACAGCGACGCCTCGCCGGCGAACCGCTCCCGGACGGCGTCCAGCACCTCGGGATTGCGGGCCCGCCGGTCGTGCGGCTCGCGGCGCTCGAGCCAGTCTGCGCTGAAGGCACTCACGATGCGGTCTCGATCCTCTCGGTCGTCCTGTCGATGGCCCCGGCGATCGTCTCCGCGGCCTCTGCCCAGGTCGGCAGCCTCTCGGCGGCGGCCCGCGCCGCGGCGCCGAGCTTTTGCCGCAGGACCGGGTCGCCGATCACTCGGCGCAGCGCCGCCGCCAGCGCGGCGACGTCGTCCGGCGCGACCAGCAGCCCGGCTCCGGCCGGCACCGTGTCCGGGATCGCCCCGCCGGTGGTTCCGACCACCGGCAGAGCGTAGCTCGCGGCCTCCGAGAACGCCATGCCGTAGCCCTCGAAGCGCGACGCCAGCACGAAGGCGTCGGCCGCGCCGTAGAGCGCCGCGAGCTGTTCTGCCGACACCGTGCCGGCGAGCGTGACGCGGCCGGACAGCCCGCGCGCCGCGACCTGCGCGGCGATCGCGGCGGCGCAGGCCGGATCGCGGTCCGGCGGTCCGACGATGGTGAGCCGCCAGTCCAGATCCGCGACGCGTGACAGCGCCTCGATCAGCACGTCGTAGCCCTTGCGCGGCACCAGGGCGCCGACGGCGAGCAGCGCCACCGGGCCGCCGG
>NZ_NPEX01000019.1:0-27599 GCF_003258865.1 Rhodoplanes roseus
CGGGCGCCCGGCCGCAGCTCGGGCGCGGACAAGGAGGCGGGCAAGGCGGCGTGCAGGACCGGGAGCCGGATATCGGACGCTTCGGGCATGGAGCAACTTCGCATGGACGGGTAGTCTCCTGTATCCGGCATAACCGTGACATCGGTATGCAGGCGGCTCCACCCGTCCCGGCGCCCTGCCCCCCGTCCGTGGAAGACCCCATGCCCGCCACCGCCCTCGATTCGATAATCCTGCGCGACGTCTTCTCCACCGCGGCGATGCGGACCGTCTTCTCCGACGAGCACCGGCTGCAGCTCTACCTCGACATCGAGGCGGCGCTCGCCCGTGTCGAAGCCCGGCTCGGCGTCATCCCGGCGGACGCCGCCGCGGAGATCGCCCGCCACTGCGCCGTGGACGCGCTCGACCTCGACCGGCTGAAGCGCGACAGCGAGCGCATCGGCGCCCCGGTACAGCCCGTCGTCGCCCAGCTCACCGCGCTGTGCCGCGACGATCTCGGCCAGTGGTGCCATTTCGGCGCCACCACCCAGGACATCATGGACACTGCGACGGTGCTGCAGATGCGCGCCGCCCTCGCCTTGATCGACCAGGATCTCACCGCCATCGCCGAGGCGCTCGCCGACCTCGCCGGAACGCATCGCGATACCGTGATGGCGGCGCGCAGCCAGCTCCAGCACGCCATCCCGACCACGTTCGGCTTCAAGATGGCGGGCGTGCTCGCCGCCGTGCTGCGCGATCGGGAGCGCCTCGCCCAGCTGTCGCCGCGCGTGCTGGTCGGGCAGTTCGGCGGCGCCGTCGGCACCCTCGCCTCGCTGGGCCCGAAGGGCCCGGCCGTGCACACGGCCCTGATGGCCAAGCTCGGGCTCGGAACGCCGGAGATCGCCTGGCATACGGCACGCGACCGCATCGCCGAGACCGGCGGGTTCCTGGCGCTGGTCACCGGCACCTGCGGCAAGCTCGCCCGCGACGTGACGCTGCTGATGCAGACCGAGGTCGCCGAGGTCGCGGAAGCGGCGGCGCCGGGCCGCGGCTCGTCCAGCACCATGCCGCAGAAGCGCAACCCGGTGTCCTCGGTGATGATCCAGGCGGCCGTGCCGGTGGTGCGCCAGCTCGCGAGCGTGCTGTACGAGGCGATGGTCGAGGACCACGAGCGCGCCAGCGGCGCCTGGCAGAGCGAATGGATCGTGGTGCCGGAGATCTTCTGCCTCGCGGCCGGCGTGCTCGCTCACACCCGTGCGCTGGTGAGCGGCCTGTCTGTCGATCCGGCGCGGATGCGCAGGAATGTCGACATCACCAACGGCCTAGTGACGGCCGAAGCGGTCGCCATGGGGCTGGCCGCGAAGATCGGCCGCGGCAACGCGCATCATCTGATGGCGGAGCTGTCGCGCCAAGTGCTGGAGAGCGGGCGACCGCTCTCCGATGTTCTGAAGACGAACGCCGAGGTGACGAAGCATCTCGACGAGGACGCCATCGACCGGCTCTGCGATCCCGCCAACTACACCGGGGCGGCGGGCGAGACGGTCGATCGCGTGCTGGCGCGCTATTCCACCGGCAGCGACTCGGCGCAGTCCTGATCCACCTGCGGCGCGACGGTCGGCGCCGCGGCGAGCGGCGGCTCCGCCGCGGTGGGACGGAATCCGATCGCCAGGAGAGCCTGGGCGCTCAACCGCTCGGGATCGCGCTCGCCGGCCTGGGCGAGCGTCATGATGTGCATGGCGGCGGCCATCTTCACCAGTGTGAGGGCGTGCCCGCATCCGAGCGCGCCGCAGACCCGATCGAAGGCGGCTTCCATGGTCGCCATGGTGACCCGATCGAAGTGGAGATTGGCCGGAAAGGCCGAATTCGCGGTGGGCATGCGGCTCTCTCTTTCTGGATCGACTTCTGGATCGACGCGTCTCGCCGGCGTCAGCATCAGGCCGGCCTCGACGCTCCGCGACGCGGGTCGCGAGGCGCGGGCAACAATCGCGCCCCCCGATCACGTGGGCTGCGGCCGTTCCTTCAGGACGAAGTGCAGGCTGTGACCGGACTGCCAGTCCGCCATGATCTGCCCGCACACCTCGCAACGCGCGGCGCTGCGGTCCTGCACCGGCGTTTCCTCGATGCGGACGGCATAGAGCGCGCCGCAGCTCTCGCAGGTGAACTCGCCGCCGCATCCGGCGGTCTGCTGAATCGTGGTCATGACCGACCTGCCGACACCCACCTTCAGACACCGATATCGAGATATCGAGATCAAGATACCGGCCGGACGCTGTCGCCTCTCACGACCGGGTGAGACGCCGCCGCGACCGGACGCACGGTCAGCCGCGTACCGTCTCGATCTCGCTCTCCTTGACGACGCGCTCGTACTGCTCGCGGCCGCTCTTGATCCGGTACTGAAAGTCGCCTTCGGCGTAGGGAAGCTGGCGCACCACCTCGTAGAGGCCGTCGGCGGCCTGACGATACGGCGCCCCGCCGAGAAGGCGGACGTTCTGTCCGGTCCGAAACTTGTGATTCATGCTCACCACTCCCCGATCGGCATGTGGACGGAGGTGCTCCAGCCGTGCCGGCACCGCGCGCAACGCCAGTGATGGAGAACGTGGCCGAGCCCGCCCTCCTCCGATTCGATGAATTCCGATCTCAGCGGGGCGATCGGGCCGATGGCGCCGCAGGACGGGCAGACACCCGACTCCCGCATTCCGGACAGCATCGCTTCGGCGGCCACCGCGTCTGCACCGCGCATTCGTGTCGTCTCGACCGGGGTCTCGGACCGGGTGCGCAGCATGTCGGCTCCTTCATCGAGGCGGGAGCACGAGCAGTCTCTCAGGCAGGGGCGCCTCTGAAGCGTGCCCCTGATCCACCATATGTGGGGGCTCGGACCGCCCTCGTCGAGCACTATTTTATCGTTCTTTTCGTCGCCGTCCCGCCCGTGGCGACCAATCGGGGCGCGTCCCGCCGACGGATTCAGGACGAAATGACGCGGCCGGCATCGTCTGATCCGCCCTTGTCTTGCCCGACTCGCCCGCTCAACTGTGAAGCATCGGGTGATTTGCCTGTCGTGATTTTGGACACGCCCGCCGGAATCCGACATGGTTCGTCACCGTCCGCTGATCCGACCGGTCCGGTCGTCACGGCACACTGGATCCCTGCCGAACGTGATCGATCCGACGCCCGGGCCTGGACGTCACCCGATACCGCACCTTTCGTCGCCGCGTCCCTGACGCGCCACTCGGCGCCACGGCTGCGGTGACGCCGTCCAGCACTCGCCACGAACCAGCACGACGCCGCCGGGCCGATCCCGTCGAAAGCGCCACAGGAGCCTTATGCAGCACGAGCCCACGTCCATCGCCGGGACCCCCATGGACCAGCCCGCCAAGGACCAGCCCGCCATGGACCAGCCCGCCATGGACGAGCGCCGCGCCGCGCCGCCGCCGGATGATCACGACGACATCGTCTATCCGTCCGCCATTCCGTTCGTGCTCGTTCACGTCGCCTGCCTGGGCGCGATCTGGACCGGCGTGACGACGAGCGCGGTCGCTCTCTGCATCGGCCTCTATTGGCTGCGCATGTTCGCGGTGGGCGCCGGCTACCATCGTTACTTCTCGCACCGCGCCTATTCGACCAGCCGGGCCTTCCAGTTCGTGCTCGCCGTGCTGGCGCAGAGCACGGCCCAGAAGAGCGTGCTGTGGTGGGCCGCCAAGCATCGTCACCATCATCTCCACTCGGATACCGTCGAGGACGTGCACTCGCCGCGGCAGAGCGGTTTCTTCTACAGTCACCTGGGCTGGATCTTCGCGCGCCGTCACGACGACACCGATCTCGGCAAGGTCGCGGATCTGGCCCGCTATCCCGAGATCGCCTGGCTGCACCGTCACGAGCTCGTCCCGGCGATCGTGCTCGCGGTGCTGTGCTTCCTGGTCGCCGGCTGGGCCGGACTGGTGGTCGGCTTCTTCTGGAGCACCGTGCTGCTGTATCACGGGACCTTCTGCATCAACTCGCTGGCCCATGTGCACGGACGCCAGCGCTACGTGACGGGCGACGACTCCCGCAACAATTGGGCGCTCGCGCTGTTCACCATGGGCGAGGGCTGGCACAACAATCACCACGCTTATCAGAGCAGCGCCCGGCAGGGATTCCGCTGGTGGGAGATCGACGCGACCTACTACGTGCTGAGGCTGCTCTCGGTCGTCGGCGTCGTGTGGGACTTGAAGTCGCCGCCCGCACAGGTGCTCCGCAACGAGCAGCGGCTCGGCCGCAAGGTCGTCGACCGGGCCGCCGCGCAGCTCGCCGAGCGCTTCTGCGCCGACCGGATCGCCGCCGCCGTCGCGGCGACCCTCCACGGGGCCGAGCTCGCCACCTTGCGGGCGACCCTGGCCCGCGCCCAGCAGCGCACGGCCGACACGCTGTCCACCCTCCAGCTGCCGCATCTGCCGTCCCGCGAGGAGCTGCAGGCCGAGGCCCGCCGGATGTTCGCCAAGACCCCGTCCATCGACGCGATCGTCGACCGGGCCCACGAGCTGATCGTCGCCGCGGTGGGGGCGCGTCTCGCCGTGGCGGCGCGGACCTGATCCGAGAAGAGGCGCGTGCCGGCGAGGAGACCGCCCGGCTCCGGGCCGGCGAGCGACCGTGGGGGTTGCGGCGCCGACCCGGCACGCCTCTTTCTCGGGTTTTTTGATCCAGATCAGAAAACCGATCGCCCGTTCGTTGTTGGAAGACCTCCGGTGGGAGTGGTCTCGACGCGAGGCGACGAAGCCAGGCCGACGAACCGCACCGGGCTATCGTGCTCGGTTCTCGACGCGGATTCCGGCAGGAGAACTGGCATGCGCCTTCCGCCGGAGCTGCAGCAGGTCTCGGTGATCCACGACCAGGACGAGGCCGTCTCGACCCTCAGCCGCGCGCTCTCCACCTCCGGCTGCCACGAGCAGGACGCGCGGGTGCTGTGCGCCTTGCTGATGGCGAAAGCCGCCATCGTCGCGGTGAGCGAGGTGACCGGAGAGGTCGTGCTGGGCTTCCACCGCATCGAATCCCCGCATCGACAGCGCTGGTTCACGGTCGGCGCCGGCGGGGTCAACTTCGTCTGGGAAACCGACGACGGCGACCCGGTGACGCTGCAATAGGCAAGCCCGCGCGCCGCGCTCGCCGGCCGGCCTCCACACCGCACGGCACCGCCATGGGACGGCGGCCGCCGAGATTAAGGGTGGCTATTTGCCGACCGAGGGTCCATGGTGCCCGGACGGCCGGGCTGCAGCCGTCGCGACCGGACTCTTTCGTTCGACGGCGTGCGTTGCTCTCGTCGGTCAGCCGGATTCAGAGAGCCGTTCGGGATGACGACGTCGCCGGGACCATCCCGGCGCGCCGATCGTTCTCGTCCGCCCGTGTGGCCGTCGTCGTCCGCGACGACTCCGGGCCACCTCGTCCCGGCCGCCCGTCACCAGGCGCCGAACGCGTGTCCCGCGTCAGGCGCCGGCACGACACAGGAGTGATCCGCTTGCAGGTGTTCGTCCGCGACAACAATGTCGACCAGGCTCTCCGCGTCCTGAAGAAGAAGATGCAGCGCGACGGCGTGTTCCGCGAGATGAAGCGGCGGCGCTTCTACGAGAAGCCGTCGGAGCGTGCCAATCGCGAGAAGGGAGAGGCGGTGCGCCGCGCCCGCAAGCTCGCCCGCAAGAAGGCCGTGCGCGAGGGGCTGATCGCCGCGCCGAAGAAGAAGGTGCTGGCCCCCGGCCGCGCCGGCGCGGCGGCCCGGCCGCCCCGACCGGCGGCGTGAGTCATCGGACCTGCGCCGCGACGCCGCGGCGAAGTCAGAAGAAATCGGTGAAGTTGAAGACGATCAGGAACACGGCGAACAATCCGGCGACGACGACGATCGTCGCCGGAAGGGCGTAGCGGGCGAGCTGCCCGCCGTCACTGGCCGTGCTGGTCAAGGCGCTGTCCTCCGAAGCTTTCCAAACCACGCGATGATCACCGACCCGAGGCGGACCCGCCCGCGGGCCGGTCGCCGCCCGGCATGCGCCGGCCAGACGCCGGTCGCAGCAGACCCCCGGGCCGCGCGACGCGCAGACCCGGGGGGAGCCGCCTCGTCATGCGATCGCAGAAGTCGATCGTCACGACGTGGCGCTCGACTCGTTGCCGAGGCGCCGGAACTCCTCGACCACGTCGGCAATGAGACGCTTGCGCCGGGGATCCTGCCCGGCGGGACTGTCGGCGAGCAGCGACAGCAGGTACTGCGCCTTCTCGGCGGCTTCGGCCCAGCTGCGGGCCGGCGACGCGAGCAGGCGCATCTCGAGCTCGAGCTGGCGCTCCTGCAGCGCCTTGGCGTTCGCCTCCACGTCGGCGCGCATGCGGCGCAGCTCGGTGGCGTGCTGGGCGGCCATGCCGCGGTGCTGGTCGAGATCGATCGTCTTCTCGGTCATCGGAACCCTCGATCGTGCGGGATCGACGGGCTCACGCCGCCGTTCCGACGATCCGCCGCTCCGCCGGAAAATCGCGGCGCGCATAGAGGCGCCGAATGCCGTGCGCGTCGAAGCGCTCCTCGTCGACCTCCAGATAGGCTCCGGTCAGCAGCGCGGCGGGAAGATCCTCGACGGCGAAACGAACCGCCTCGCTCACCCGGTCGAAGCGGCGATAGGTGAGCTGCCGTCCGGTCCTGCGACTGCGCGACGGAAACAACTCCGCGGCACTGTTCCAGTCGAACCCGTCCATGTGGTGCTCCTTCGCGTGACGTCGGCCACGGTCGATGATCGCCGCCGCGATTTCGCGGACGGCGTCGTGCTCGTTGGTCCCGACCGTCGATGGCCCGCCGTATCGGACGCGGCGAGACGGGCTCTGCAGGCCAGTGCCGCAGAGCCGAACGCAGTTGAACGTCGACGCGACACCGCATCGACGTGAACGGGCGTGTTGTTGGATCGGCGCAGTTTCAGGTCGGCGCAGTGAGGACCGGCGCCCGGGGGACTATGGGCGCATTGGGCCGCATTGGCGAGCGATATTTCGGACGCGCCGCGCGCCGCCTCACGCCTTCCCGGCGCGGCGCGTCCGGCCGCGACGGTTGCGCGTCCCCTCCTGCCCGGCCGCGAGCACCTTCAACCGTGACAGCTCGTAGTCCGTCACGAAGGCGGCCATCTCGTCCGGCGGCAGTGGCCGGCTGAACAGATAACCCTGCATCTCGTCGCAGCCGCGCTCGCGCAGAAACGCCTCCTGGGCGGCGGTCTCGACGCCTTCCGCCACGATGGTGAGATCGAGCGCCTTGCCGAGCGCCAGGACCGCCTCGGCGATCGCCGTGTCCTCCGGATTGGACAGCACGTCGCGGATGAAGGAGCGATCGATCTTGATCGTGTCCACCGGGAACTGCTTGACCAGCGCCATCGACGAGTAGCCGGTGCCGAAGTCGTCGATGGCCAGATGCACGCCGCGCTCGCGCAGCGCCGTCAGCAGCGGCAGCGTGTGACCGAGATTCTCGACCACCATGCTCTCGGTGATCTCGAGCTCCAGCAGATCCGGCGGCAGGCCCGAGCCGGCGAGCGCCGCCTCGATGTCGGCGAGCAGCGTCTCGTCGGCGAACTGACGCGGCGACAGGTTGACGGCGACCCGCAGCGGGGCGAGCCCCTGGCGCTGCCAGGCGACGGCCTGCGCGCAGGCCGTCGCCAGCACCCAGCGGCCGATCGGCACGATCAGCCCGGTCTCCTCGGCGAGCGGAACGAAGCGGGCGGGCGACACCAGGCCGAGCGCCGGATGGCGCCACCGAACCAGCGCCTCGACGCCCGATATGTCGCCGGTCGCGATCCGACGCTTGGGCTGATAATGCAGCACCAGCTCGTCGCGCTCGAGCGCGCCGCGCAGCCCGGCCTCCAGCACCAGCCGCTCGAACGAGCGACGCTCGATCACGGGCGAGAACACGCGCACGCAGCTGCGGCCCTCGTCCTTGGCCATGTACATCGCGGCGTCGGCGTTGCGGGTGAGCGTCTCGGCGTCGTGCCCGTCGGTCGGATGGAACGCCACGCCGATGCTGGCCGTGACGCTGCATTCCTGGCCGAGCACCACGATGGGTTCAGCGACGGCCGCCAGCACGGCGCGGGCGACCACGGCCACGTCCTCGGCCTCGTGGACGCCGCGCAGCAGCATCACGAACTCGTCGCCGCCGAGGCGGGAGACGACGTCGTCGGCGCCGACGCAGCGCGCGAGCCGCACCGCGACCTCCTTCAGCAGCAGGTCGCCGGCCGCATGGCCGAGCGAGTCGTTGATGAACTTGAAGCGGTCGAGGTCGATGAACATCACGGCGAAACGTCCGCCGTCGCCGCGCGCGGCGGCGACCGCGTCGTCCAGCGTGCGGCCGAACAGCGTGCGGTTCGGAAGCCCGGTCATGTCGTCGTGCGTGGCGAGCCATTCGGCCCGCGCCACCGCCTGCTCGCGCTCGGTGACGTCCTCGAACAGCACCACGGCGCCGCCGTCCTCGATCGGCCACTGCGAGAGCTGGATGGTACGGCCGCCGGCGATCTCCATCTTGGAGCAGCTCGGCATCCCGCCGACGAGCCGGCCCTCGAAGAACTCCGCCAGCTCGGCCGCGCTGCGGTCGGGATGATTGCCGGCCTCGACGCTGCGCACGAGCATGTCGCGGACCGACATTCCGGGCCGGAACGAGCCGGACGGCAGGCCGTAGATCTCGCACAGGCGCCGGTTGCTGACGACCAGACGGCCACGCCGGTCGAACATGCAGAGTCCGTGCGACATGTTGCTCAGCGCCGCCTCGAACCGCATGTTCTGCGCGGCGAGCGAGCGGGCGAGCGCGGCCTTCTCGCCGTGCGCCAGGCGATGGCGCAGGCTGCGGCGCCCCAGCGTGACGGCGAGCTCGACGGCGGCGAGCGTGTAGAGCAGCGTCACCACGGCGAAGATCTGATAGGCGACACCGCCCCGCCACAGCGCACCGGCGGCGATCGGCAGCAAGGTGAGGACGGTCTGTGCGATCGCCACGCGCGGCCGCACGGAATTGCGTGCCGTCGCGCCGGCGATGTAGCCGATCGTCGCCGCGTCGACGAGCAGATGCGTCACCGGATCGTCGACCTCGACGAAGGCGGCGAGGCACAGCAGGCCGAGCACGCCGGCGAAGGCGCAGGCGCCGAGGGCCCAGAGGCGCTCCCAGCGCCGCACCGTCGCGGCCTCGGCCCCCCGCGCGATCGGATGGCGCCGATAGGACAGCACCAGCACCAGGCGGGCGACGGCGATCGCCGCCAACCCGGTGGTGATCGCGGTCAGCACGAGGTTGTCGGTGCGCAGGCTGACGACCACGGCGATCAGGACCGTGCAGCTCCAGCCGAGCACCAGCGACGGCACGGGTGTGAAGAGCGCCGCCACCAGCTCGGCGTGCACGTCGGCGGGCAGCGCCGCCGTCCCCCGTCTCGCCAGCCTCCACGCCCCCGAAGGTCTCATCGAATTCCACTCCACCGCTCCGGAGGTAACATAACGCGCGCGCTTTAAGAGACTCTCTCCGGGGCCGGCCCGCCGCTCTCAGCTTCGCCCCTGGGTCACACGGCCGCGCAGCCGCAGGAACTGAACCGCCTTGCGGGCCGTCTCGGGCCGCAGCTTGGTGAAGGCCGTCAGATCCTCGTTGCTGCGGTCGAGCGCGGCGTTGCCGCCGCGCAGCCGCAGGATCGTCTTGGTCGTGTTCCACGACAGTCCGATCGCCTTGGCGAGCAGGATCACCAGCTCGGGCCGCGGCTGCGTCATGGCCCGCTCGCAGGCGTCGATCGGCAGGTCCAGCAGCTCGGCCAGCGCCACCGTGGTCTCGTCGAACCGGCCGGTCGCGGCGAACTCGCGGACCTTGGCCTCGTCGAGGACACCGAAGCGGCGCAGCTCGGCGACGGCGCGGCGCGCCTCGGTGTAGTCGCCGGTCGGCTGCCGCATCGACGCCTGGACCTGGCCCGACACGTCCGAGAGCAGCTCGCGGAGCACCTTCGAGCTCCGGCCGTCGACGGTCTCGAGCGTCCGCCGGACGTTCTCGGAGGCCACCGTGAAGAGCTTCAGCAGATGGTGGCGCGGAATGTCGCGCCGCACCCAGACGCCGGCCGCGAGCGCGTCGTCGTCCTTCGAGCGCTCGACCAGCATCCCGTGGCCCCGCTCCGAGAGGCGGACACCGGCATTCGCCACGGTGGACAAAGCGACGTCGCGATCACCGCGGGTGACCAGCACGTCCGAGACGGCCTCGCTCACCGCCGCACGTCGCGAGATCGCGAGCAGATGCGCCTGGCTCGCCGTGCTCGCCGTCTCGACCAGCGCATCCTCGCCGAGCCGCTCCGACGACGTGAGCACCGGCTCGGCGACGTCGATCGCGTCGTCCTGGGCCAGCTTGCGGATCAGCGTCCTCGGCGCGTTCGGCACTTCGGAGAGGCGTCGGGCCAGCGCGGCGCGAACCGACGTCTCCATCTCGCCGATCAGCCTCACCATCACGTCGTCGAACAGCGAGATCTCGTCCTCGCCGTAGTCGGCGGCGCTCCCCAGGAACAGGTCGGTGATCCGGCGCAGCGCCTCGGCCCGGTAGCCGATGGCCCGGTTGGACAGCGCCTCCTCCAGTTCCTCGATGATGGTCCTGCTCGTGGTCATCGCGTCACGCCTGGACATAGGCCGCGCCGTCACGCGCCATGGTGATGCCGAGCTCCGCCGCGGGCGCCGGCCGACCCACCAGGAAGCCCTGAACCTGATCGACGCCGGCGGCCCGCAGGAGCTGCAGCTGCGTCTCGGTCTCGACCCCCTCGGCGACCGTCACCATGTCGAGCGAGCGCCCGAGATTGACGATGGCGCACACGATGGCGCCGCAATCGTCCCGCGCCAGCAGATCGCGGGTGAAGCAGCGGTCGATCTTGAGCTTGTCGAACGGGAAGGCGGTCAGGTAGCTCAGCGACGAGTAGCCGGTGCCGAAATCGTCGAGTGCGATCGCGATGCCGAGAGTCTTGAGCTGATGGAGGGTCGACAGATGCTCGGCCTCCCATTCGAGCAGCACGCGCTCGGTGATCTCGATCTCCAGCCGCTCGGGCGGCAGCCCGGAATCGACCAGGGCGCACATGATCACGTCGAGCAGATTGGTCTTGCGGAACTGGACCGGCGAGATGTTGACGGCGATCTTGACGTCGTCGGGCCAGCTCGCCGCCTCGGCGCAGGCGGTCTGCAGGATCCATTCTCCGAGCGCGCCGACCAGCCCGGTGTCCTCGGCCATGGCGATGAAGCGGTCGGGCGCGACCAGGCCGTGATCGGGATGATGCCAGCGGACCAGCGCCTCCATGGCGCGCAGCCGCCGCGTGCCGGCCTCGACCAGCGGCTGGTAGTAGAGCTCGAACTCGCCGCGCGCCAGCCCGGCCCGGAAGTCGACCTCCAGCCGGTGCCGCTCGTCCGCCTGCGCGGCCATGGACGGATCGAAGAAGGCGAAGCCGTTCCGCCCGTTGCCCTTGATGGCGTAGAGCGCGAGATCGGCCTTCTTCATCAGCTCGTCGCCCCGCACCGCGTCGCGGGGCGCCAGCGCGATGCCGATGCTGGCGCCGACCACGACCTTGTTGCCGTCGATGACGAAAGGCTGATCGACCAGGTCGACGATGCGGCTGGCCAGCACGATCGCGCTCTCCCGCATGATCTCGGTCGGGTCCCCGTCCGGCACGAAGTCGCGCGGCGGCGACTGGATCACGGCGAACTCGTCGCCGCCCAGCCGGGCCAGCACGTCGTCGGCCCGCAACGCCCCGACCAGACGGCGCGCGATCTCCTTGAGAAGCGCGTCGCCGGCGGCGTGGCCGAGCGAGTCGTTGACGGCCTTGAAGCGATCGAGATCGAGCATCAGCACCGAGAACGGTCGGCTCTCGGTGTCGAGCCGCTGGCGCGCCACCTCAATCTGCTCGAGGAAGTTCGAGCGGTTCGCGACGCCGGTCAGAAGGTCGCTGAGCGCGAGCCGCCGGACCTTCTCCTCGGCGACGCGGCGGTCGGTGACGTCCTCGTGGGTGGAGAGCCAGCCGCCGCCGTCCATCGGCTGATTGACGATCTCGATGATGCGCCCGTTGCCGAGCGCGAACTCGTGCGTGGTCTCCGACGGACACGACACGCGCTCCTGAATCGCGCGGGTGACCTTGTCGGCCCGCGCGCCGTCGCCGCGAAGATCGGTGCAGCCGCCGATGACCTCGCGCAGCGGCGTACCCGGCGCGCTGCAGTCGTGCGGTATGCCGTACATCTCGCGGTAGCGCTCGTTGCACACGACGAGACGGGCGGTGCCGTCGAACATCGCGAGCCCCTGGGTCATGTTGTTGAGCGCCGCGTCGAAGCGGCGGTTCTGCTTCTGCAGCGCCAGCTTGTGGACGAGCAGCGTCTCGTGCTCGCGCTCGAGGTCGCGCGATTTCTCGGTCAGCGACGCCTCGGAGGCGCTCAGGCGGCGGTACTGACGGATCATGAGATAGAGAAGCACGAAGGCCGCGGCCAGGAACGCCAGCGTGGCGGCGGCGACCGCGATCGAGCGCGCCCACCAGCGCTCGAGGATCGCGCCTTCCGGAACCGAGACGCTGACGGCGAACGGGTATCGGTCGAGCCGCTGGACCGTCACCCAGCGCGGCACGCCGTCGAACAGGCCCGGGGAGTGATAGGTTCCGCCGCCTTTGGCGAAAACGCCGTGCCACGGCGAGTCGGTCGGAATCGGCGTGCCGGAACGGTTCTGGGTGTCGGGATAGCGCACGAACAGGCGTCCGTCCGCCCGGGCGAAGGTCAGCACCTGCCGGTCGAGCCGGGCGACCGGGCTGTAGACCTGTTCGAAATACTGCGTCCCGAGGCTGACGAAGACGACGCCGAGGAAGCGGTTCTCGGGTCCGTTGATACGTCGGGCGAGAACGAAGGTCGTGGCACCGCTCAGCCGGTTCAAGGAAGGCACCGGCGTGCTCAGCCGATCGTCGTCGTTCGCCTGGAGATCGAGAAAGTACTCGCGGTCGCCGAGCTCGATCTCCGGCGTCGGCCAGGCCGCCGTGGTCACGATCACGCGGCCGCGGCTGTCCGTCACGGCGATCGAGAAGGCCTGCGGCAGCCGTGTGATCCGGTCGAGCATCAGGTCCCTGAACCCCTGCGGGTCGTCGACCGAAGGCGCTTCCACGTCGGCCCGCGCCGGGTGGGGCGTGAGCCGGCTCTGCAGGTCCCGCAGCACCGTGTCGACCGCGTCGATGGAGCCGCCGATCTGGCCGCTGAGCATGATCGCGACGTTGCGGGCCTCTCGCAGCCCGGCCCGGATCTCGTGCTCCCGGTCCAGATAGACACCGGCGACGACTCCGCCCGTCACCAGCCCGAGGACCAGCACGGCGGCGCCGGATAGTGTCCGGAAGGTCCAGGGTCGCGACATGAAGCGAGACGGGCCGATTCTGCGGGATGGAGACATGTGCTGGGAACGAGCCCCATCATGCCGGATGAATCGCTAAGGATTCATGCATCCCCTCCGTGACTTAGCAGGGGCCCGGTCTAATACGTAAGCGTTAGGGAAACGCCTCGTTCCCGCGTCAGTACGCGCCCATCTTCACCCGCACGTAGACGGGCAGAAGGATCACCACGAACAGGACCGGGAAGACGCAGATCATCAGCGGGACCGAGAGCTTCACGGGCAGGCTGTAGGCCTTCTCCTCGGCGAGCGACAGCCGCTTGTGGCGCATGTCCTCGCTGTAGACGCGCAACGCGTCCGTGATGCTGGAGCCGAGCTCGTCGGACTGCTGGATCAGCGTCGCGAAGGAGCGCACCTCCTCCAGCCCGAGCCGGTCGCCGAAATGCTCCAGCGCCTCGGAGAGGGTGCGGCCGGCGCGGATCTCCAGATTGGTGATGTGGATGTTCTGGGACAGCGCCGGATAGGAATCGGCGAGCTCGCGCCCGACCCGCTCGAGCGACCCCTCCATGCCGAGGCCGGCATCGGCGCAGACGACGAGCAGATCCATGAAGTCCGGAAAGCCCGACCGATACTCGTCGCGCCGCTTCTTGATGATGCGGTCGAGCACCAGGCTCGGCGTGAGATAGCCGGCGAGGCCGGCCACGACGACGACGCCCCAGTAGGACGAGCCGGAGGCGTCCATCACGGTCGGCAGCAGCGCGAAGGCGAGGCCGGCGAGCCCCACCGCCAGCGTACCGCGCACCAGGAAGAAGAAGCCGACGGCGCGCGGATCGAAGATGCCGGCCTGCACGAGGCGGTGCCGCAGCAGCTTCATGTTGCCGTCGTCGAGCGTGGCGTAGTGCTTGGTCGTGTAGTCGATCAGCTTCTGGACCGCATCGAGGCTGGTCTGGCGGAACGAGCGCCGGCCGCCGCCGCTCTCGACCAGGCTGCCGCCGCCGACGATCCCGGCGGCCCGCCGCTTGACCGCGCCCCGCACCCGCACCACCGCCATCATGCCGAACGCCGCCGCGGTCGCGGCCACGAAGACGAAGGCCGTGATCAGCAGGTCGGTGTTGTCGGCGAGAAGCGACTCCATGCGCGCGGCTCCGGCGGCTCAGATCTTGAAGTTGACCATGCGGAACATCAGCAGGTTGCCGATCACCATCCAGGCGGCGGCGAGGCCGAGGCCGAGCTTGGTGAGGTCGTATTTCCACACGCTGCCGTAGAAGTCCGGCGACACCACCTGGACGATGAAGAACATCCCGATCGGCAACGCCGACAGCAGCATCGCCGACATCTTGCCTTCCGAGGCGAGCGCCTTGATCTTGCGCCGCATCTTGAAGCGGTCGCGGATCACCGAGGAGAGGTTCTCCAGGATCTCGCCGAGATTGCCGCCGGTCGAGCCCTGGATCGCCACCGCGGTGACGAACAGCGGCAGGTCGTCCTGGCCGACCCGGTAGAACAGGTTGCGCATCGCGGTTTCCAGGTCCGCTCCGTAGGTGATCTCGTCGGCGACGATGCCGAACTCGGTGCCGACCGGATCGGGCAGCTCGCGTGCCACCATGGTGACGGCGATCGGGACCGGATGGCCGGCCCGCAGGCTGCGCACGATGATGTCGATGGCGTTGGCGAACTGGGCCCCGAACTGCTTCTGCCGGCGCGAGCGCAGGAACTTGAGCGCCAGGATCGGACCGAGCGTCAGCACCGCCAGGGTCGCCGCCACCGCCTCCAGCATGCTGTTGCGCAACACCAGCACCACCGCGAACGCCAGCACGGCGAAGACCAGCGTGTAGATCACCAGCCGGGTCAGCCCGCCCGACATGCCGGACTGCAGCAGCAGCCGGTTGAACGACAGGATCGGCAATGTGAGGTCGCCGCCCGAGGTCAGCCCGCGCTCGCGGCGGAGCTGCACCAGGATGCTCTCGCGGTCGTTGGTCTCGCTCAGCAGCGCGAGCCGGCGATTGATGCGCTTGCGGTAGGAGGTCGCCGAGGAGAGCAGCAGATAGGCGCCCTCGCCGAACATGATGGCGGAGGCCGCCGCGAGCACGTAGATCATGTAGAGGGGATCGATGTCGAGCATGGCGGCCTACAGCGGATGCCCCGGATCGAAGTAGTTCGACGGGATCTTGATGCCCTTGGCGGTCAGCTCGGTGAGCACGCGGGGCCGCACGCCGGTGGCGACGAAGTGGCCCTGCACGGTGCCGTCCTCCAGCGTCGCGGTGCGCACGAACTTGAAGATCTCCTGCATCTGGATGATGTCGCCCTCCATGCCGGTGATCTCGGCGATGCTCATCACCTTGCGCTTGCCGTCGGAGAGTCGCGAGAGCTGCACGACGATGCGGATGGCGGCGGCGATCTGGCCGCGCACCGAGGCGATCGTCATCGGCAGGCCGGCCATGCCGATCATCTGCTCGAGGCGCGAGATCGCCTCGCGCGGATTGTTGGCGTGGATGGTGGCCATCGAGCCTTCGTGGCCGGTGTTCATCGCTTGCAGCATGTCGAACGCCTCCTCGCCGCGGCACTCGCCGAGGATGATGCGTTCGGGCCGCATGCGCAGGGCGTTCTTGACGAGGTCGCGCTGGCGGATCTCGCCCTTGCCCTCGACATTGGGCGGCCGCGTCTCCATGCGGGCGACGTGCGGCTGCTGGAGCTGCAGCTCGGCGGCGTCCTCGATGGTGATCAGCCGCTCCTTGTCGGAGATGAACGCCGAGAGCGCGTTCAGCATCGTGGTCTTGCCGGAGCCGGTACCGCCCGAGATGATGGTGGTGACACGGGCCTTGACCAGCGCCGCCAGCAGCTCGGCCATCTGCGGCCGCAGCGCCCCGACGTCGACGAGCTTGTTGAGGTGCAGCGGCTTCTTGGAGAACTTTCGGATCGACACCAGCGGGCCGTCGACCGCGACGGGGCGGACCGCCACGTTGACGCGCGAGCCGTCGAGCAGGCGCGCGTCGCAGAGCGGATGGGATTCGTCGACGCGCCGACCGACCGCCGAGACGATCTTGTTGACGATGCGCAGGAGATGCGTCTCGTCCTTGAACCGCACCGCGGTCGGCTCGAGCAGGCCGCCGCGCTCGACATAGACGCATTCGTGACCGTTGATCAGGATGTCGCTGATGCTGGCGTCCTTGAGCAGCGGCTCGATCGGGCCGAGGCCCGTCATCTCGTCGAGGATCTCGGTGACGAAGTCGGAGAGCTCCTGGGTGTTGAGGGCGAGCCGCTCGACCAGCACGTATTGTGCGACGAGCTGCTGGATGTGCTTGCGGATCTCCTCCTCGGGCAGCTTCTCCAGCGCCGAGAGGTTGATCTCCTCGATCAGCCGGCGATGCAGCCGCACCTTGGCGTCGAGCAGCTTGTCGCGCAGCACCGGGTTGGCCGGCGCCACGACGACCGGGGCCGGCGGCGGCGGGGGCGGCGGAGGCGGCGGCGCCAGGACGGCGGCCGTCTCGGGCTCTCCCTCCGGAAACACCGTCCAGGCGATGCCGTCCGGCGCAGCCGCGGCGTCGTCGGGCAGCGCCGGCTCGACCGGCGGCGACGTCACCTTGCGGAAGCTGAACCGTCCGGCCATGGCGTCTCTCGTCACCTCGTTGCCGCGCCGCCGCCCGCCCGGGCGGTCAGCCGCGCGCCCATGACAGGCTCAGGCGCCGCTTGCCGGCGGGCTCGGCGGCCTTGTCGGGCGACGTCGTCGGAGCGACCAGCTTCCTGAGCTGTGCCGTGATCTTGTTGCCGGCCTTGACCTCGTCGAGCGGCACGCCGCGATCGATCGCCTCGCGCACCAGCCGGTAGTCGTTCGGGATCGTCGCCGCGAAGTCCTCGCCGAGCGCCTGCTCGACGTCGCTGCGGCGCAGGCCGGCCCCGAACAGCCGCTGCTCGAAGCGGTTGATGATCACCTGCGGGCGCGGCCCGTCCTCCAGGCGCTCGCGCACCGCAGTGACGAGCTGCTTGGCGTGCTTGATGCCGGGCACCGTCATCTCGCTCACCACGAACAGCCGGTTGGAGCCGAGCAGCACGTTGTCGGTCCACGAGAACCAGGTACGCGGCAGGTCGATGACGACGTAGTTGAAGTGCGACGAGACGAGATCGAGCAGCCGCGTCACCGTGTCGGGATCGAAGCTGCGCATCTCGGCCGGCCGGCACGGCGCCGCGATCACGGCGAGGCCGGAGGCGTGATAGGACAGCATCACCTCTAGGAGCTGGCGGTCGAGCCGCTCCGGACGCGGCTCGATCTCGTTGAGATCCAGCCGCGGCTCGAGATCCAGATAGTCGGCGCAGGCGCCGTGCTGGAAGTCGAGATCGACCAGGCAGGTCGCGGGCCGGGTCTTCTGGGTGCCGCTGCCGAGCAGCAGGAGCGCCGTCTGGATCGCCAGCGTGGTGACGCCGGCCCCGCCCACCGCGGGAAGGTAGGAGAAGATCTCGGCTTCGCTCTGCTCGGTCCCGGCCGGCGTCTGCACCACGCGGGCGCAGGTGCGGACCAGCTCGACCGGCTGCACCGGCTTCACCAGGAAATCGGCGATGCGCATCTTCAGGAGCTGCCGCATCACCTCCTTGTCGAAGGCGTCCGTCACGGTGACGATCGGCGGCCAGCCGCCGAGCCGCACCGAAAGCGCGTCGAGGGCCGACATCTCCTCGGCGGTGGCGGCGTGCAGGTCGACCACCACGACGGTGGCGTCGGCCTCGGCGATCGCCTCGGCGTGCACCGCGATCCCGCCCGCCAGCAGCTCGAGCTCGGCCTGGGGCGCCGTCGCGAAGGTCTGCCGCGCGACCTCCTCGAACGCGGGGTCGGGCGTGACCACGACGACGCGGGTCTTGCTGCCGGAGGATTTGGTGCGGGAGCTTCGCATGGGGGTCTTTCAGGCTTCCAGGGTGAGCGGGGCGGCCCGCGTCAGTCCTTGACGGCGCTGCCTCCCGAGGTCTGGCCGGCGACGGTCGGCGCACCGTCCGCGCCCTGCGACTGCTTCCAGCTCGAGGTGGTGCCGAGGCCCTGCGGACGGGTGACCTTGCCGGTGCGGTAGCGCTCGGCGGCGATCGCCACGGTGGTGCCCTGTCCCGGGATATTGCGGTCGGCCGCGGCCTTCGGCCACGGGTCGATGGTGTGGATCGCCACGTTGCTGGCGACCGCGTCCTGGGCGCCGAACAGCACGGTCTGGCGGCGGTCGTAGTAGATGTCCGAGCAGCCGGCGACGAAGCCGGCCAGCAGGAGCGCGCCGGCGAGCGCGCGGACGCGGAACAGATCAGCGCACCACATAGGCACCTCCCACCGGGAACTCGATCATGTGGCCCGTGTAGGGCCGCAGCGCCGCGGTCTCGCCGCGTACCGCCGGACCGCGGTCGAGCTCGGGCTTGCCGCCGACGAAAAAGTCGAGGTCGTTGGCCGGCAGCGTGTTGTCGAGCGGCGTCTTCAACGGATCGCCCGGGCGCGCCGGCCGCGCCAGCCGCGGCGTCACCACGATGACGAGATCGGTCTCTTTCTTCTGGTAGGACTTCGACGAGAACAGCGCGCCGAGCACCGGCACGTCGCCGATCCAGGGGAGCTGCTCCTGCTCGGTCGTCGTGTCGGCCTGCAGCAGCCCGGCCAGCATGAAGCTCTGGCCGTCGCGCAGCTCCAGCGTCGTCGAGGCGCGCCGCACCGTCAGGCCCGGCACCGAGATGCCGTTTGCGACCGAGACGGTGGTCGACTTGTCGATCTGGCTGACCTCGGGCTCGATCTTCAGATTGATGATGCTGCTGTTCAGCACGGTCGGCGTGAACGCCAGGCTGACGCCGTAGCGCTTGTACTCGACCGAGATCTGGCCGAGCGTGCCGGACACCGGGATCGGGTATTCGCCGCCGGCCAGGAAGTTGGCGGTGTCGCCCGACAGCGCCACGAGGTTGGGCTCGGCGAGGCGGCGGACCAGGCCCTTCTCCTCCAGCGCGTTGAGGGCGACGTCGATCTGCATGCCCTTGGTGAGCAGGCTGCCGACCATGAAGCCGAACGGGTTGCCGCCCGAGAGCACGCCGCCCGCCGTGGTCCCCACCGCCTGGGTGATCGGCAGCGTCGTCGTCTGGGCGCCGACGTTTCCGGTGAAGCGGCCGTTCTTGCTCCAGGCGTTCCACTGCACGCCGAGCTCGCGGCCGGCGGCGCGCGACGCCTCGACGAAGCGGACCTCGAGCAGCACCTGCTGGGGCGAGGCGACCTGCACGGCGTTGATCACCTCGGGGCCGAACTGGCGCGCGATCGAGAGCGCCTGGTCGAGCGTGATCGAGTCCGGCGCGAGACCACCGAGCAGGATGCGCCCGTTGACGCTGGTCACCCGGAACTTGGCGCCGGGGAAGCGCTGGGAGAGCTCGTTGGCCAGCGCCGAGACGTCGTAGGAGACCTCGATGTCGAACACGCCGACGAGCTTCCGGCCCTCGCCGTAGACGGCGACGCGGGTGGTCCCGAGCTTCTTGCCGAGGATCGAGAGCGAGCGGTCGGTCAGCGGATTGACGTCGGCGATCTCCGGATCGCCGAGCGAGATCTCGAGGAACGGAACGTCGGTGCGGATGTCCTGCGACTTGCCGACCGGCACGGTCACCGACTGGGTCTTCTTGCCTGCCGCGAGCGTGATGGCCTTCTGGGCGTTGGCGTCGGCGGCGATCCCGGGCAGGATCGCGCCGGCCAGCGTGCCGCCCACCGCCATGGCGACCGAGACCAGCAGCGTGCGCCACCGCGGGCCGCGCGCCCTCTCCGACGGCTCAGCCGTCCTGTTCCCCATCATGCGGTCCCCGTCCATTCCAGCCCCCGATCGATCTTCGGCGATCCCGCGCCCCCCGGCGCGGACTCGCCGTCTGCTCACTCCGCCGCCGCCCAGGACGGCCCGCCTTGGCCCTCGTGCGGCACCCGGTAGTCCTGCTTCTGCCCGGCGCGTGACACCACCACGGTGGTGACGTCGCTCCTCGGCTTCTCGCCGACGAGATCGCTGAGCAGATCCTTGATGGTGACCCGCGCCGACTTGCCCGCCGTCGTCTCGCCGGCCTTGCGCAGCAGCAGCGACAGCGAGCCGATCGAGGCGGCGAGTGAAAGCTTCTGGCCCGCGTTGGTGTCGACCTCGAGCGTCACGGCCTTCGGGATCATCGGATTGGCGGCACGCTCGTCGGCGACCTGATCGACCGCGAGCACGCGCACGTCCTGCAGCAGCACCTGGGTCGATGCGGAATCCTTGTCGGTCTGGCGCGTCAGCACCACGTCGACCCGGTCGCCGGGCAGCACGAAGCCGCCGACGCCGTCGACGTCGTTGACCCGGATGGTGACGGCCTTCATGCCCGGCCCGACGAGTGCCGAGAGCGTCGCGCGCTGGCCCGGGCCGGTGATCTTCATGGCGAGGACGGGCTCGTTCGGCTCGATCGCCGCGAGCACCACGCGCTTGCCCCCGGACAACACCTCGTCGACCTTGGCGAAGGCCCCCGGCGGCAGCGCGTCGGCCGGCCACGGCGCTTCGCGCAGCATTTGGGCGGAGAGCTCGTGGCCGTAGCGCAGCGGCCGCGCCGCGACCACGACGGTGCGGGCCGCCACCGGCGAGCCGCGATTCGCCTCCATGGCGCGCATTCGCGCATCCGACTGGCTGTTCAGCCAGGTGCGGGTCGCGAACACGGCCAGCAGCCCGAACACCGCCGCCACGGCGATCATGATGACTGTGCTGCTGCGCACCGGTCCCGTCCTGCCGGGAGCCCGCACCATGCGGGCCCTGAACGACTACTAGGGGCCGCGAGAGTATTGAATTCGTGAACCGAACCACGGTTCTGCCGACATGATGAAGAACACCTGAAGAGTTATTGTTTACGAAGTGTGCACGGCAGCATTGGGGTGCCGCCGCGCGGCGGGCGGGCGGGCGGTTGCGAACGTCGCGCCCGCACGCAGGCGGCACGGGCCGAACTCGCGCGCCCACCGCGGTCGGGCGTGACTTTCCCGGAGGCTGTTGCGGACCGGGCGCCGTTGCGGAATAGTTGCGCAGCACGGGGTCTCGACATGCCGCTCACGATCGCAATTCTCGCACCCGGAGAGATGGGAGCCGCCGTCGGCGCACGCCTGGCGGCCGGCGGGGCCCATGTCACCACGTCGCTCGCGGGCCGCAGCGAGGCGAGCGCCGAGCGCGCCCGCCAGGCCGGCCTCGCCATTGCCGAGACCGATGCGGCGCTGGTCGCCGGCGCCGACCTCGTGCTCTCCATCGTGCCGCCCGGCGAGGCGGTCGGCGTGGCGAAGCGGCTGCGGCCCGAGCTCGCGCGCCTGCCCACGAAGCCGGTCTACGTGGACTTCAATGCGGTGGCGCCCGACACGGTCCGCCACATCGCGGCGGCGCTCGCCGACACCCGCTGCCCGTTCGTCGACGGCGGCATCATCGGACCGCCGCCGAGTGCGGCCGGCCGCACCGTCTTCTACGTCTCCGGCGAGGCGGCGCGGCGCACCGCCGACATGCGCGACCACGGGCTCGACATTCGCGTGCTGGAAGGACCGGTCGGCGCCGCATCGGCGCTGAAGATGTCCTATGCGGGCGTCACCAAGGGGCTGACCGCGATCGGCGCCGCCATGATGCTGGGCGCGACGCGCGCCGGCTGCGCCGGCGACCTCGCCGCCGAGCTCGCGGAAAGCCAGCCGCAGCTCCTCAAATGGCTGTCCCGGCAGGTGCCGGCCATGTTCCCCAAGGCGTATCGCTTCGTCGCCGAGATGGAGGAGATCGCCGATTTCCTGCACACCGACCGGCCGGCCTGCGACCTCTATCACGCGGTCGCCCTGCTCTACGCCCGGCTCGCCTCCGCCGAAGGCGCCGGGGAGATCGACGCGCTGGCGCGCTTCTGCAACACGCCCGGCCAGGCGAGCATCCAGGCAAAGGCGCTGACCGCCCCCGACGCAGCGGGCTGACGGGCGACCCCACCGACCTCTCGCGCCGCGGGACGGCGCGTTTCGCGCTTCGGCCGGGCCGCCCGTCAGGCGCCCCTCTCCGCGTGTTGCTAGCCCGAAAGTCGTGGCAGACAGCCTGATTTGCGGATCGAAACCGCCGCGCCACAACCAGGACGAGCTTTATAGACAAAGAAGTGCAATTTTGCGGAGAAGGCAAAATCTTAACCGTCATTTTCTAGGCTCTGCCGAAAGCCCTTCGAAGTCCTCGCCGCGCATCCATCCGTCTGCGCCGCAGGGGCCGCCGGTCCCGAGCGTGTCATGAGAGTCGAGTTTCAGCGTTTCGCGTTCGTGGTCGTGGCATCGGCCGGGCTCCTGTGGCTCGCCGGGTGCGAGACGACCTCGGTCAAGCTGCCGGAGCTGCCGAGCTTCGGCCAGACCGACGCCACCGGCTCGGTGCCGATCGTGGTCGCGGACGGCGACATCACCGGCTCGACCGCCGGCTCCGATCCCAAGCTGATCCAGGACAACATGACGCCGAGCGCGCCGAACGACGATCTCAGCGTCGGCCGCGAGCAGTTCCGGCAGGGCAATTACGGCATGTCGGAGAAGATGTGCCGGCGCTCCGTCGAGCAGTCGCCGAAATCCGCCGACGCGTGGCTCTGCCTCGCCGCGTCCTACGACCGGCTGAAGCGCTTCGATCTCGCCGACCGCGCCTATCTGCAGCTCATCCGCCTGGTCGGCCGCACCGCCGCCGTGCTCAACAACATGGGCTATTCCTACATGCTGCGCGGCGACTACCGCCGCGCCCGCGCCACCCTCAACGAGGCGGCGTCCCGCGATCCGGCCAATCCCTTCGTGCAGAACAACCTCGCCCTGCTGGCCGAGGCGACGGCCACGAAGGAGGGGATAAGGTAGGCGGCGAGGAGTCCCTCGCGCCCGACCTCAAAGGGCGGAGCGCAGCACGATCCCATCGGGCAGGTAGAAGCCATTGAACCGATTGCCTGCGAAGTGCGCCACTCCGAGCCCCGGCATTCTGATCACCTGACCAAGGCCTCTCATGGCCGGGTGGCTCTCCGGCACCATCTCCGTATCACTTGCATCGATACCCTGAAGTGTATCGCGATTGTGTGCGATGATGGTCGCAACCGACCTGTAGAACTCTCGTTTGTCATGGAGGCCGCTCGGCGGAACCAGCCAGAGCTTCCAAGTGTCGGTGTCCGAATTGTGGACCCACATGGCAATCCGCGGCGCCAGCCCGGTCTCGTCCATCGCCTTGACGAGAGATTGTCCGCTACTCACCAGAACGTTTTGATCCATGGAAGAACTCCGCGTTCGGGCTCGATGATCGCCTGAAGCATCAATTGGGCAGACATCGGATCGCGTTGCTCGTACCGCACGTCCGGCGACCATTCCGACACGATAGCCCAGTTCGCAGCGAATGCAGGATTTTCGTCTTTTCGCCGTTTGAACTCCGCAGCCAATCCCGCCAAGCCGATCAGCTCCGGAAAGACGTGACTGTAAATCTTTTTGATGAACTCCTTGTCCGGAATAGTCTCGGCGTTGACTTGCGCAGCGATACAAGCCTTCAGCCCGAGTTCGACAGCATAACCCGCTAGATAATACGCGTTCGAGAAACGGCCATGCGCGAGGAGGATCGTTGCGTCGTCCAACTTGGCCTGGGCCATCGCCTGCAAATCCGAACGTCTCATTCCGAAAGCCATGGGAATCCCAATCTCGCAATCGGCTCGCAGAAATTTAGATAATCTGGTGATTTCTGCACCCGCGGTCCGGGAATGCAACCATTTCTGGCGAACCGGCGCCACCGCCAGCAGGCCCACCCTGCGACCGATCGTCCCGGCGGGTAGGCTTTTGCCGTTTCGCCCCGAGATCCGCTAGAACGCCGGTCCGACCCCCTCGACGGGCGCCCAGGCCCGGTCCCGGAGCACGACCGCATGTTCAACGACATCAAGACGTTCTTCGCCGAGCTGACGAGCGGCGGCAAGCATCCGGCCCGCTTCGAGGCCGACGACTACCGGCTCGCCGCCGCCGCCCTGATGGTCCATGTCGCGACGCTCGACGCCAACCTGTCGGACGTCGAACGCGAGAAGCTGCACACCCTGCTGAAGACCCGCTTCGCGCTCGACGACGCGGCGACCGACGAGCTGATCGACGCCGCCGTCGCGGCCGATCGCGACGCCGTCGACTTCTATCAGTTCACCAGCCTGCTGATGCGCAGCCTCGACGACGAGGGCCGCCGCAAGGTGGTCGCGATGATGTGGGAGATGGTGTTCGCCGACGGCGACGTGACCGAGTTCGAGGACAACGTGATGTGGCGGGTCGCCGACCTCCTGGCGGTGCCGAACCGCGAGCGCATCGAGCTCAAGCGCGAGGTGGCGGCGGGCCGTGATCCGCTGGACGATCCGGCGTGAGCGCAACGGAGCGCAGCCCGGCCGCGATCGTCACCGGCGCGTCGTCCGGCATCGGGGCGGAGCTGGCGCGGCTGTTCGCCGCCGACGGCCATGCCGTCGTGCTGGTCGCCCGGCGTGAGGCGGAGCTGGAGGCGCTCGCCGACGAGATCGCCGCCGCCGGGCGGCCGCGTCCCGTGGTCGTCGCCCTCGACCTCGCCGCCCCGGATGCAGTGGCGCGCCTGAAAGAGGCGCTCGCGGCGCGCGGGCTCGCGGCGAAATATCTGGTCAACAATGCCGGCTTCGGCCTGCTCGGCGTCGCCACGTCGCTCGATGCCGACGAGCAGCTCGCGATGATCGACCTGAACGTGAAGTCGCTCACGGCGCTGTCGCTCACCTTCGCCGACGATCTGGTGCGGCAGCGCGGCGGGCTTCTCAATGTCGGGTCGCTGGCCGGCTTCATGGCGGGGCCCGGCATGGCCGTCTACTACGCCACCAAGGCCTATGTGATCTCGTTCAGCGAGGCGCTGTGGCGCGAGCTCGGGCCGAAGGGCGTCACCGTCACGGTGCTGTGCCCGGGCCCGGTGCCGACCGGATTCCAGGCCCGCGCCGGCGTCACCGTGACGGGACTGCAGAGCATGCTCACCGTGACGGCCGCGCAGGCCGCCAAGGTGGGCTACGACGGCCTGATGGCGGGCCGCCGCATGGTGATACCGGGGCGGCTCGCTAGCCTCGTACCGCTTCTCGCGCGGATTCTGCCGCGCCGCAGCATGATCGGCCTGATCGCCTCCACGCAGATTCGCCGATTGGGCAGCCGCGGCGGCTTGTGAACCGCGGAACCGAACGCTTCCCTCTGCGCGAGACACCGAGGAAGGATCGTGCTGCCGCAATCTCGCCGGAAGCATGCGGTTTCATTCTCGCTGCCCTGATGGCTCGACACTTGCATGACGAGTCCGACCGCGGTTAGCCTTGTATGCGATGCCATTCAGCCTTCGCCAGAGAGCCGAACGAGCGATGCCCGAGCCCGTGCTGATCGTCCTGCACCAGGAGACCTCGACGCCGGGGCGCGTCGGGCAATACCTGCAGGCGCGCGGCATTCCGCTCGACGTGCGGCGGCCCCGCTTCGGCGAGCGGTTGCCCGAGACGCTCGCCGAGCATGCCGGCGCCGTGGTGTTCGGCGGCCCGATGAGCGCCAACGATCCGGACGACTTCGTCAAGCAGGAGATCGACTGGCTGGCCGTGCCGCTGAAGGAGCAGAAGCCCTTCCTCGGCATCTGCCTCGGCGCCCAGATGCTGGCCAAACATCTCGGCGCGAAGGTGTGCGCCCATCCCGAGGGCAAGGCGGAGATCGGCTATTATCCGCTGCGCGCGACGCTCGACGGACGCCGCGTCTGCCCGCAATGGCCCGACCACGTCTATCAGTGGCACCGCGAGGGCTTCGACCTGCCGGCGGGCTCGCGCCTGCTGGCCGAGGGCGACATGTTCCGGGCGCAGGCGTTCCGGCACGGGCCGGCCGCCTACGGCATCCAGTTCCACCCCGAGGTCACGCACGCGATGATGTGCCGCTGGACCACGCGCGGGCACGAGCGGCTGGCCTTGCCGGGCGCGCGGCCCCGGATGGATCATTTTGCCGAGCGGCCGATGTACGACGGCGCCGTCCGGGCCTGGCTCGCCGAGTTCCTCGACGGCTGGCTGGCGCCCCGCGCCGATGCGCGTCCCGGCCGCGGCGCCGAGCGCGTCACCGGCATGGCGATGGCGGCCGGCCCCTATTCGGCCGGCTGAGCGGCGTCTCGACCGCCCGCCTCGCGCGCCGCCTCAGTGCGGCGTGATCAGGCCCTTCTCCAGCATCAGGCCGTTGAGCCGCGCCGCGGTGCGACCGCCGTCCGCGGTGTAGAGCCGTCCCCCGAGCTGCATCATCAGATCGAGGCGGAGCGCATGCAGCCCGTCGAGCGGCAGTCCGGCGGCCCGCAGCAGAACCGTGCCCAGATAGGCGACCTCGATCTCGTCCGGGAGATCGGGATCGATCACCGGCGTCGTGCCGACCCCGTCGATCGCCAGGTAGGTGCGGTAGGCGAGGTCTTCACGCGGCAACGCGTCCGGCGAGGCGGCCGCGGCGGGATCGCGCCCGAACAGCCGCGCCGCCAAGGGCGGCTGGTGGTCGCCGAAATGCACGAGGACGAAGCGCCGTGACGGAAATCTTCGCGCGAGCTGTTCGCGCAGCCCTGCATAGTCGCGCGCCGTGGCGCGCAGCCGCCGCAGATACTCGTCCATCTCGGTGCCGACGATCGGCCCGGCGGGCGGCGCCGTCCCGCCGTCGTATCGCCGGTCGTGCGGGAAGTGGTTCGAGACGGTGAGGACATAGAGGAACGCCGGGCCACCGCCCGCCGCCACATGGGCGTCGAGCCAATCGAGGCCGCGCGCGTAGCAGAGCCGGTCCGGCGCCCAATCGCTGTCGGCCCCGACGGCGTCGCGGTCCAGCACCGCGTCGAAGCCGATGGCGTCGTAGAAGCCCCCGGCACCGGCGAACGCCTTCAAGGTCGTGCACAGGGCCGCGCTGCGATAGCCGAGTGAGGTCAGGCGGCGCGGCAGGCCGGTGCCGACATGGCCGGTCGCCCAATGATTCACATGGGTCGCGAACGCGCCGTAGCAGCCGGTCGGAATGCCGGTCATCACCGAGAACTCGGTGCGCCAGGACATGCCGCCGAAGGTCTCGACCCGCAGCCCGCGGCTGCGTCCGTCGGCGGAGCGGAAGAACGCGGCGAGCTCGGGATCGAGCGGCGGCCCGCCATGGAGGGTGGGCGGGAAGGTCGATTCGCTGAGGATCAGGATGATGTCCGGGGGCGGCTCCGCCGTGCCTTGCACGGATCTCGCGGGGGTCGGCTGGTCGACGATCGTCACGTCGCTCGGCAGATCGTCCGGAGGCGCCACCGCGAGAACGCCGCCGCGCGGCGAACCGACCGGCGGGGCCGTGGTCGATCTCGATCATCTTGCCGTAGCCGCCGGTCCAGCCCGCCGT
>NZ_NPEX01000019.1:27609-43642 GCF_003258865.1 Rhodoplanes roseus
GAAGTTCCCGTGCGGCGGCAGGCCGCGCCACGCAGCCGCGACCAGCGCGGCCGCCGCGACGCACAGCGCCGCGGCGGCACCACGACCGATCGCCGGCGGTTCCATCCAGGCCACGGCGCCCAGCAGCACGGCACCGAGCAGGCACCGCGCCGCCATCCGCATCACGTGGCTGCGATGAGTGTCGAGCAGGAACAGCAAGGCAGCCCGCTCGCGCAGCGTCGCGACGAGATCGTAGGCATGGAGGTTCATGCCGATGTGCCGGAATTTTTCCACCGACAGCGCCACCAGCACGTTCACGACGACGGCGACCGTGACGGCCGCGACGGCCGGTCGGCATGCGATCAGCAGACCCGCGGCGAAGATCAGCAGGGCGGCGCTGCCGGCCAGGCGCGCATCGGCGGCGGTCGGCTCGCTGCGCAGGATGCGCTTCGCCACGACGTAGAGCACGACGGCCGCGGCGATCCAGCCCACGGCCGGCCGGAGATCGCCGGCGGCGGCGAGCGCGCCGCGCGCCAGATCCCGGAGGCCGGGAGCGACGGGCTCCCACCAGGCCGCGGCGGCGATCAGGACGAGGCGCGCAGCGGCGAACCGCCAGGCCGACACGGCCCGCGCCGCGACCGCGGAGGCGCCCGACTTGCGCAGCGCGAGAAGGAGGGCCGGCAATTCGATCAGGATCCGGACGAGCGCCTCGGCGAGCAGCGCCCCGAGCAGCGGTCGCGCCACCGCGAGGAGTGCGCCGGCGTAGACGAGCGGCGCCAGCAGGGCCCATTCGATGCGGCGGCGCGGATGCGGCATCGCCCGGATGCGCCGAACCGTGACGCCCACCAGCACGCCGAGGACGAGGAGGGTCAAGAGATCCGACAGAATGCCGAGGCCGGAGCAGGAGGACAAAATGCAGGAACCCGGCATGCCGCTGTACTTCTCGACGCGAACGCAATGTCGCTGGTCCCGGCCGCCCGCCTCGGGCCTGGCCCGCGTCACCGTTCCGATCAGCCGGGCCGCCGGGCGGGACAGTCCTCATAATCTTACCAGCTTAGGTGGTTTTTAAATCATTTGGTTCAAATGTGGGGAAACGTTTTTCGACGACGGTTCGCCTTCGATCCACGGGCTCGAGCGGCACACGCGCCGCGCCCGTGCCGCCGCCGGCATCCTTCGGATCCTCAAAGGCTCGTCCCATGACGCTCACGATTCCCCGGCGACTCGGCCTGCTCGTCGTCCTCGCCGTGCTGGCCTGCCTCGCCGTCATCGCCGTCCAGCTCGTGGCGCTGCGCTCGTCGCTGCTGCAGGAGCGCAAGGCCGCCGTCACGGCACAGGTCCAGGCGGCGGTGTCGAGCGCGCGCGGCTTCGCGGTCGCGGCGGAGAAGGGCCAGCTCACCGACGCGGAGGCGCAGGAGCGCGCCAAGGCGGCGCTGCGGGCCATCCGGTTCGGGCAGAACGACTACATCTTCGTCTATCGCCCGGACGGCGTGAACCTGGTGCTCGGCCCGCGGCCGGAGCTGGAGGGCAAGAACCTCTCGGACCTGCGGGATTCCAACGGCGTCTACCAGGTGCGCGAGCTGGTGGCGGCGGCCGCCCGGGGCGGCGATTTCGTCGGCTACATGTTCCCGCGCGCCGGCAGCGACAAGCCGGCCGCCAAGCTCGGCTACGCGGCGCCCGTCCAGCCCTGGGGCTGGGTGGTCGGCACCGGCGTCTACATCGACGATCTGGACGAGGTCTTCTACGCCGCCGCCCGCTCCGCGCTGATCTGGGCCGGCGTGCTGATCCTGGCGCTGTGCGCCTGCGCCGTCGTCCTGGCGCGCGGCCTGGTGCGCCCGGTGAAGGCCATGACGGCGACCATGGGCGAGCTCGCCTCCGGCAAGCTCGACACGGAGATTCCAGGCGTCGGCCGCCGCGACGAGGTCGGCGCCATGGCCGAAGCCGTGGCGGTGTTCAAGGCCCATGCGATCGAGCGGGTCCGTCTCGAAGCCGACCAGAAGGAAGCCGACGCCCGCGCCGCGGCGCACCGCAAGGCCGACATGATCCGGCTCGCCGACCAGTTCGAGGCGGCGATCGGCGGCATCATCGGCACGGTGTCGTCGGCCGCGACCGAGCTGGAGGCGACCGCGACGACGCTGACCCACACGGCCGACGTCACCCAGAAGATGTCGGCGACCGTCAGCACGGCGTCCGAAGAGGCCTCCACCAACGTCCAGGCCGTCGCCGCCGCCACCAACGAGATGACCTCGTCGATCGGCGAGATCTCGCGGCAGGTGCAGTCGTCGAGCCGCATCGCCGACGCGGCGGTCGGCCAGGCGGCCAAGACCGACGCCCGCGTCGGCGCGCTGTCGGTGGCCGCCAACAAGATCGGCGACGTGGTGAAGCTGATCACCGACATCGCCGAGCAGACCAATCTGCTGGCGCTGAACGCGACCATCGAGGCGGCGCGGGCCGGCGAGGCCGGCAAGGGCTTCGCCGTGGTCGCCAACGAGGTGAAGGCGCTGGCCGGGCAGACCGGCAAGGCGACCGGCGAGATCTCGGCCCAGATCGCCTCCATGCAGTCGGCGACCCAGGATTCGGTCGCGGCCATCAAGGAGATCTCGGGCACGATCCGCCAGATCGCCGAGGTCGCGTCGGCGATCGCCGCGGCGGTCGAGGAGCAGGGCGCGGCGACCTCAGAGATCTCGCGCAACATCCAGCAGGCCGCCGCCGGAACCACCCAGGTCGCCGAGACCATCGTCGCAGTCAGTCGCGGCGCCGAGGAGACGGGGGCCGCCTCGGGCGAGGTGCTGTCCGCCGCCGGCCAGCTCGCCACCGAGAGCAGCCATCTGCGCTCCGAGGTCGGCAAGTTCCTGGCGACCGTCCGGGCGGCGTGAGCCGCACCGCGCCGGCTCAGCGCTCGCGCGCCCGCTCGCGCAGGAAGGCCACGAAGGCGCGCAGCGGCGCCGGCAGATGATCGCGCCCGGCGTAATACAGGAACGGGCCCGAGAAGCTCGGCCACCACGCCTCCAGCACCGGCACCAGCGTGCCGCGTGAGAACCCCGGCGCCAGCGCGTCTTCGAAGGTCGCGATGATGCCGAGCCCGGCCTCCGCCGCGGCGATCTCCAGATCGATGTTGGAGGCGACGAGCGGTCCTTTCGGGCTGATCCGAACGACCTCGCCGGCGCGCTCGAACTCCCACGGCAGCGAGGCGCCGCTGGCGAAGCGATGCCGAATGCAGGCATGCGCGAGCAGATCCTGCGGGTGCTCCGGCGCGCCGTGCACGGCCAGATAGGCGGGCGAGGCGCCGGTGGCATAACGCTGGATGCGCGGGCCGATCGGCACCGCGATCATGTCCTGCTCCAGCCGCTCGTCGTAGCGCACGCCGGCGTCGAAGCCGGCCGCCAGCACGTCGATGAAGCCGTCCTCGGCCATCACCTCCAGCGTGATGGCCGGATGGCCGGCCAGGAACGCACAGGCGATCGGCGGCAGCACGGTCCGGGCCACGATGGTCGGCACGTTGAGGCGCAGCGTCCCGGTCGGGCTGTCGCGGAAGCTGTTGACGGCGTCGAGTGCCGCAGCGACCTCGCCGAGCGCCGGCGCGAGCCGCTCCAGCAGCCGCGCCCCGGCCTCGGTCGGCGTCACGCTGCGGGTGGTGCGGTTGAGGAGCCGGACCCCGAGCCGCGCCTCCAGCCGCCGCACCGCCTCGCTGAGGCTCGACGGAGAGACGCTGCGTCCCCCGGCCGCGCCGCGGAAGCTGCGGCTGCGCGCGACCGCCGCGAAGGCGTCGAGATCCGCCAGATCCACCTCGGCCATGGCCACCGCCGTTGTTCGGATTAGCGCACAAGCTGTCCAGACATTGGCGCGTTATCGAACACGGCGCCAGCCCCTATTCTCCGCGCCATCACGACCGGCGCTGCCGGTCGCCCCACGCAGGAGACACCAATGCAACAGCGCCGCCTCGGCACCGCCGGCCCCACCGTCTCGGCCCTCGGGCTCGGCTGCATGGGCATGTCGGCCCTCTATGGACCCACCGACCGCAGCGAGAGCATCGCCACCCTCCGGGCCGCGCTCGATGCCGGCGTCACGCTGCTCGACACCGGCGACTTCTACGCCATGGGCCACAACGAGCTGCTGATCGCCGAGGCCCTGAAGGGCGTGCCGCGCGACGCGGTGCAGATCAGCGTGAAGTTCGGCGCCCAGCGCGGCCCGGCCGGCGACTGGCTCGGCTACGACGCGCGGCCCGCCGCGGTGAAGACCGCCCTCGCCTACTCGCTGCAGCGGCTCGGCACCGACTACATCGACGTCTATCGCCCCGCCCGGCTCGATCCGAACGTGCCGATCGAGGAGACGGTCGGCGCCATCGCCGACATGGTGAAGGCCGGTTGGGTCCGCCATGTCGGCCTCTCCGAGGTCGGGCCCGAGACGATCCGCCGGGCCGCCGCCGTGCATCCGATCAGCGACCTGCAGATCGAGTACTCGCTGATCTCGCGCGGCGTCGAGGAGGCGATCCTCCCCGTCCTGCGCGAGCTCGGCATCGGCGTCACGGCCTACGGCGTGCTGTCGCGCGGCCTGATCAGCGGCCACTGGACGGCGCAGACCGCGATGGCCTCGGCCGACTTCCGGGCCCACAGCCCGCGCTTCCAGGGCGACAATGTCGCGCGCAATCTCGCGCTGGTGGAGGCGCTGCGGCAGGTCGCCGAGGGTCGGGGCATCACGGTCGCACAGGCGGCGATCGCCTGGGTGGCGGCACAGGGATCCGACATCGTGCCCCTGGTCGGGTCGCGCCGCCGCGGCCAGCTCGCCGAGGCGCTCGGCAGCCTCGACGTGTCGCTGAGCGCCGACGACCTCGCGGCGATCGAACGCGCCGTCCCGAAAGGCGCGGCGGCGGGCAGCCGCTACGCCGAGTCCCAGATGGCGGTGCTCGACTCGGAGCGGTGAGGCGGCGGAAAGCCCACGGGCGCGGCGCCGCAGCGCGGCGCCCGGCCTGCCCGCCCCCAGGGTTGCAGCGCAAGCAGAATACCTCTTAAGCGATTGTTTCCAGTTCTTGCACCACATTTCCACGGCCGGCGTCCGGAAATCGCCACGCTCGGCCGATCGCCATCTCGTAGGCACGGCGAAGCATTTCCCGTCCGACTGAACCCGTTGCACCGGTCGTGCCGCGAACGGAGCGTCTCGATGAGACTTCGCCTGACACACAAGATCGCCGGGCTCGGTGCCCTCGGAATCGTCGGCCTGCTCGTGGTCGGCGTCGTCTACCTGGTCGGCACGGCGGAGCAGACCCGGTACCGGGTCGACGCCACCGAGGCGCGAACGCTCGAACGCGCCGCCAACACCATCCTGATCGGGATGCTCGAGCTGCGCCGCAACGAGAAGGACTTCCTGCTGCGCAAGGACCCGCGCTACGTCGAGCGGCACGCCGCGCTGAGCCGCACCGTCGGGGCCGATCTGGCCGCACTGCAGGCGAGGGCCGTCGGGTCGTCCGGCAGTCTCGCCGACGACGTCGCCGCGGTGCGATCGGGCTTCGACACCTATGTGGGCCACGTCGCGACGCTCGCCCGCAGTCGTACCCGGCTCGGCCTCGACGAGAACGCCGGCCTCGAAGGCACACTGCGCAAGGCCGTCCAGTCGATCGAGCGCGAGGTCGCCACCTTCGACCAGCCGCAGCTCCTCGCGACGCTGCTGATGATGCGGCGGCACGAGAAGGACTTCATGCTGCGCGGCGATCCGCGCTACGGCGCCGAGATGAAGCGCCGTGACGCCGAATTCCGCAGCCGGCTGGCGGCGAGCGAGGTTCCGGCGGCGGCGCGAGCGACCATCCTGGCGGCGCTCGACGCCTATCAGACCGGCTTCTTCGCCTGGATGGAGGAGGCCCAGGGGGCCGCTGCAGCACAGAAGGACGCATCGGACGCCTTCGCACCCGTCGAGCCCCGGATCGAGGCGATCCATCGCGGCCTGGAGGCTGCCCGTACCCGCAGCGAGACGGCCGAGACGACGGCCGTGGACAGCACCTCGCGGCTGCTCTGGATCGTGATCGCACTGGTCACGCTCGCGGTGGCCGGCATCGCCGGGGTGATCGGGTTGACGATGTCGCGCCCGTTGACGGCGCTGACCGCCGGCATGCGGGAGCTCGCCGCCGGCAAGTTCGAGATCGCGCTGCCCGGCCTCTCCCGTACGGACGAGATCGGCGACATCGCCCGTGCGGTCGAGACCTTCAAGGTCGAGGCGCAGGAGCGCTCCCGCCGCGAGGCGATGGCGCAGGCCGAACAGGTGCGGGCCGCCGCAGCCGCCCGCAAGGCCGACATGGTGCGGCTCGCCGATCAGTTCGAGCAGGCGGTCGGCGGCATCATCGGCATGGTGTCGTCGGCCGCGACCGAGCTGGAGGCGACCGCGACGACGCTGACCCGCACGGCCGACACGACCCAGCAGATGTCGGCGACCGTGAGCTCCGCGTCCGAAGAAGCGTCCACCAACGTCCAGGCCGTCGCCGCCGCGACCAACCAGATGAGCTCGTCGATCGGCGAGATCTCGCGTCAGGTACAGGCGTCGAGCCGCATCGCCGACGAAGCGGTGAGCCAGGCCGCCAAGACCGATTCCCGCGTCAACGAGCTGTCCCGGGCGGCGGCACGCATCGGCGACGTGGTCAAGCTGATCACCGACATCGCCGAGCAGACCAACCTGCTGGCGCTCAACGCCACCATCGAAGCGGCGCGCGCTGGCGAGGCCGGCAAGGGCTTCGCCGTGGTGGCCGGCGAGGTGAAGGCGCTGGCCGGCCAGACCGCCAAGGCGACCGGCGAGATCTCCGCCCAGATCGCGGCGATGCAGTCGGCGACGCAGGACTCGGTCTCGGCCATCAAGGAGATCTCGGGCACCATCGGGCAGATCGCCGAGGTCGCCTCCGCCATCGCGGCGGCCGTCGAGCAGCAGGGCGCGGCGACGGCGGAGATCTCGCGAAACATCCAGCAGGCGGCGGCCGGCACCTCCGAGGTGGCCGAGACCATCACCACGGTCAGCCGCGGCGCCGAGGAGACGGGAGCGGCCTCGGGCGAGGTGCTGAACGCCGCCGGCCAGCTCGCCATCGAGAGCAACCAGCTCCGCGAGGAGGTCGGCAAGTTCCTGGCGACGGTGCGGGCCGCATAGGTCCCACCCTTCGGCAGCCTCGCGGAGCGTGGCGGCACGCGCCGGCCGCACGGGGCATGCCCCCGGATCGCAATGTCGATTGCGTCCTGGCCTGCCACATGCATGGGTTCGGCCCCCGCTGGAGACCGAACCGTGCCCCCCAGTTCCTTGCTTTTTCCCCCCGTCCGCAGCGCCCCGCTCCCGTCGTTCCGCATCCGGGCCGTCTCGTGATGGGCGGCACCTGGAGGACCCTCGTCGCCGCCGGGGTGGTGGCCGCCCTGATGGTCGCGGCCGCCGTGCAGCACCTGAGCGGCACCCACAGCCTGTGGCTCGCCTTCTTCGTCGTGCTGGCGACCGTGCTGATGTGGGCGACCCGCATCGTCCCCGAATACCTCGCCGCCTTCGTGTTCTGCGTCGTCTGCGCGATCGGCCTCGTCGCGCCGCCCTCGGTGTTCATGTCCGGCTTCACCGGGGCGGCGGCGTGGCTGGTCTTCTCGGGCTCGGTGATCGGGGCATCGCTCGGTCACACCGGCCTGGCCGACCGGCTCGGCGCCAAGCTGGCCGCGGTCGCCAACGGCTCCTTCCCGGCCGTGATCGCCCGGGTCGCGGTGTTCGGCACCGGCCTCGCCTTCCTGATGCCATCCGGCATGGGCCGCATCTTCCTGCTGGCGCCGCTGCTCGCGGCCTTCGCCCAGCGGGCCGGCCTGCCGAAGGGCTCGCGCGGCCGCGCCGGCGTGATGCTGGCCGGCCTCTACGGCACGTTCTTTCCGGCGATGGGCATCCTGCCCGCCAATGTGCCGAACAACGTGCTGGCCGGCCTGCTGGAGACCACCGGGCTCGGCGTGCCGACCTTCTCGGACTATCTGCTGGTGCATTTCCCGGTGATCGGGCTCGGCAAGCTCGCGCTGCTGATCGGCCTGCTGGCGGTGACGTTCCGCGACGTCCGCCCCGTTCCGGCGCCGGAGGCCGAGCCGCCGCCCCCCATGACGGTCAGCGAGAAGCGGCTCGCCGTGCTGCTCGCCGCCACCATCGGCCTGTGGCTGACCGACAGCCTGCACGGCGTCTCGGCCACCTGGGTCGGCATGGCCGCCGCGGTCGTATGCCTGTGGCCCGGCACCGGCCTCCTGCCGGCCAATCCGATGAAGAGCGTCGCCTTCGAGCCGATCGTCTATGTCGCCGGCGTGGTCGGGCTCGGCGCCGTGGTCGGCTACACCGGTCTCGGCACCAGGCTGGGCGAGCTGCTCACCGGCGTGGTCTCGCCGCTCGCCGGCCATCCGGTCGCCGCCTATGTCGGGCTCGCCGCCATCGCGGCCGGTCTCGGGCCGATCGTGACGGCGGTCGGCGTGCCGGCGATCCTGACCCCGATCGCGCCCGTGCTGGCGACCGCCACGGGCCTGCCGGTGTCGACCGTGACGATGAGCCAGGTGCTCGGCTTCTCGACGATCTTCCTGCCCTACCAGGCGCCGCCGCTCGCCGTCGCGTTGCAGATCGGCGCCCTGCCGCCCCGCGAGGCGGTGACGAGCTGCATCCAGCTCGCCGTCCTGACGATCCTGCTGCTGTGGCCGCTCGACGTGATGTGGTGGCTGGTGCTCGGCCGGCTGTGATCCGAGCGGCGACGCTCGGGCGCCCGCCGGCCCGGATCGGTTCGCCCGCCGCTCAGGCCACCTTGGCCAGGAACTCGTCCACGGCGGCCTGGAGATGACGGGCCGCGCCGGCGAGCTCGCCGGTGGCGCCGAGCACCTCGGTCGCCGAGCGGCTGGCCTCGCCGATCGCCCCGGTGACGGTCGCGATGTTGCCGGCGAGGCGGCTGGCGCCGTCCGCCGCCTGGGCGACGCTGCGCGAGATCTCGTGGGTGGCGGCCGACTGCTCCTCGATGGTGGCCGCGATCGTCGCGGTGAAGCGGCTTATCTCGTCCATCGTGCCGTTGATCCGGCCGATCGCCTCGACGGCATCGCCGGTGGCGGACTGGATGCCGGCGACCTGGGCCGCGATGTCCTCGGTCGCCTTGCCGGTCTGGCTCGCCAGCGTCTTGACCTCGGAGGCGACGACCGCGAAGCCCTTGCCGGCCTCGCCGGCCCGCGCCGCCTCGATGGTGGCGTTGAGCGCCAGCAGATTGGTCTGCTCGGCGATCGCCTTGATCAGGCCGACCACGTTGCCGATGCGCTGCGCCCCCTCGGCCAGGGTGGCGACCTGCGCATTGCTGCGGTTGGCGAGCGTCGTCGCCTCGCCGACCACGGTGTTGGCCTGGCCGACCTGGCGGCCGATCTCGGCCACCGACGAGCCGAGCTCGTCGGCCGCGGAGGCGACGCTCTGCACGTTGCCGGCCGCCTGCTCGGAGGCCTGCGCCGCCGCGCCGGCCTGCTTGCTGGCGTCGGCCGCGACCGAATCCAGGGACGACGCCGTGCGCTCCAGCGTCTTCAGGCTGGCGTCGACCGCGCCGAGCACGTCACCGACGCTGCAGCGGAAGCCGGCGATCAGGTCGTCGACACGGCGCTGCCGCGCGGTCTGGTCGGCACGGGCGCGATCGTCGGCCGCCATGCGCTCGATCGCCGACCGGCGGAACACCTCGATGGAGCGGGCCATCACGCCGATCTCGTCCTCGCGCTCGCAGCTCGGCACCGTGATGGCGTAGTTGCCGGCCCGCATCTCGTCCATGCTGTGCGACAGCCCGCCGAGCAGATCCCGGATCGTCCGAAGCACCATGCGGGTGAGCACCAGCACCGCGACGACGGCGCCGATGGTGAGGGAGAAATACAGGACGATGTTCCACCACGCGGTCGACAGCCGCTGCTCGGCCTCGGCCGTGCTGCCGTCCAGTCCCGCGGTGATCAGCTTGCCCAACGTCGGCAGGAGCGCCTGGTTGACCTCGCCCCAGGCCCGGATCTCGGCCTCGGAGGCCTTCGCGCCGGCGTCCTTCAGGGCGACGGCCTGCAGCTCGGCATAGCGCTTGCCGTTGGCGGCGCCGAAAGCCCGGAACTGAGCCACCACCTCGGGCAGCCCGTACTCCTCGAGCAGCTTGCCGAAGCTGCCCTGATGCGTCACCGCCTCGGCCAGCATCAGGAAGGCCGGCGGCGGCAGGCTCCCTTCGCGCAAGGCGCGTTCGCCGTTGTTGCGCAGCACCAGACTGGCGCTGTTGTACTTCAGGAGAGCGTACAGGCCGAGAATGCGGCGGGAGAGCCCGTCTTCCGCGGTCGCGACCGCAGTGCGGCCGACCAGCTCGATGCCGAGGCCGGCGAGCGGCGCCCGGAACGCCGGAATGTCGGACAGCGCAGCCGTCTTGCCGTCCATGCGGGTGCGATGTGCCGCCTGCTGGCCGAGCCGCTCGTCGATGCTGCGAAGATAGCCGCGGATCGCCTGATCCTTCGGCGCCACCTCGGCCACCGTCTGCTGCAGCGCCTTGTAGCTCTCGTCGGTGGAGCGGCGCTGGCCGTCGAGCGCCGCCTTGTCGGTCGTGCCGAGCAGCCAGTTGCGCTCGGCCGATCCCTCGGCCGGGAACGCGAAGGCGACGAACCGGGTCACCGAGACCGCCAGCCGCAGCATGCGATCGGCCTCCGAGAGCGCATGGTATTTCAACCACTGCTCGTAGGTGAGGCGACTGGCAAACAGGGTCAGCACCAGCACCGGCACGATGCTCACGATGAGGAGAAGCTTGGCGAACGGAATGCGGCGCACGATGTTGACCTCGGCTGTCTCGGGCCGGATCACTCAACCAAACAACGGTAAATAGACCCTCTTCGGACCGCCATGCAGGCACCCGCTGCCCGCAATGCAGACCGGTCATGGCGCGAGGCAGCGGCACCGAGGCTTGCCCTCGGACGGCAATCCGCTTAACCGATTTGTGACAGTGCGGTGCGCCCCGGCGCCCGCGCGACAGCCTCGGGCCCTCGACGGCCCGTCCACGGGATCGCGATGCTTCGAAATATCCTGCGCGTCGTCGTCACCTCGGCGATCGTGCTCACGACCGGCGTTCTGCTCTATACGGACGATCGGGTGCTCGGCGCCGTCATCACCGGCCTCGCCGCCGGGCTGCTGGTCATCGGGGTGCTCGGCATTCTGGTGCTGGCGGCCTTCGCGGTGCGCAGCGCGCTGCGTCTCGTCATCGACGAGGACGCGCCGCCGACGGAGCGCAGGGCCGAGCCTCTGCGCACCCAGACGGCGTCCGGCCGGCCCTGAGGGCGGCACGACGCGGCGCGGATCCGGCGCGCCCGCTCACGGCGGGCGACGGTGGGGCCGCAGGGCTCCGGCCCCGGTGGCCGGGGCCGATCCGATGTCAACCGGTGACGATCACTCGGCCTGGATCAGCTTGGCGACGCAGTCGACCGGGTCGTAAACCGCGACCTGAAGGATCGGATAGGCCTTCTTGATCACGAGTCCGGCCTGCTCGGCCGCCTCGCTGGTCACGTAGGAGCCCTTGGTCTGGCGGTCGACCTGCAGCAGGTAACGTCCGGCCTCGGGCATGCGGCGCTGCGACCGCGGCTCGGCCGCGACGTCGTCCGACGCGACGATCTTCGTGAGGGTCTTGCTCCCGGCGCGAGTCGCCATGGGGTGAGATTCCTTCCAAGAGTTCAGTTCTGCCGCGGCACGGCTGCCGGATCCGCGCACGGTCCGGAATCGACGCAATACGGCTGACAACGAGGCCGACCTCGACTCGGCATCGGCTCGGGCCGCGCCGGGTGGCGGCGGATCGACGATGCACGACGGATCGGACCGGATGGGATGGTGGAGCCGAGGGGATTTGAACCCCTGACCTCCGCAGTGCGATTGCGGCGCTCTCCCAACTGAGCTACGGCCCCGCCGCTCGGCCGCAAAGGCGGCGAGCCATCAGGTGGCGCCATTTACGTGTCCGCCCCGGACGGTGTCAAGGATTGTCCGGCGCTCACGCCGGATGTCGTACGGGCGTGGCCGCCGCGCCGCATCGCGGCCGGCCGGCGCCCCGCCCGGCCGGCCGCGATCCCCGTCACGGCCGGCGAATCGCTCGTCGGCCTGACGCCACAGGCGGCGTCCAATCGGTATTTACCAGCGGCATTGTTCGCGCTTGCCGCTGGGAAACCGGAACGCTACACGTCGCACGCCCGGGCCCGCCGCATCGCGCGCCACCGGCGCTTTGCGATCACCCGACGAGACCCGAGATATGATCGAATTCCTAGGTTTCATCAGCACCCTGCTGACGCTCTACGTCTACATCCTGATCGCATCGGCGGTGCTGAGCTGGCTGATCGCCTTCAACGTGGTCAACACCCGCAACCAGGCCGTCTCGATGATCGGCGAGTTCCTGTACCGGATCACCGAGCCGGTGCTGCGGCCGATTCGGCGGGTGATGCCCGATCTCGGTGGCATCGACATCTCGCCCGTGATCGTGATCCTGGTGATCTTCTTCATCCAGTCCGTGATCCTGCCGAATCTCGCCCGGGCGCTGATGTGACCGAGGCCGGCTCGGCCGCCTGGATCGAGGCGCCGGACGGTCTCGTCGTGACGGTTCGGCTGACGCCGCGCGGCGGCCGCGACGCATTCGACGGCGTCGACGTGCTGGCCGACGGCCGCGCCGTGCTGAAGGCCCGCGTGCGCGCGGCGCCGACCGAGGGCGAGGCCAACGCCGCCCTTCTCGCCCTGTTCGCAAAGTCGCTCAAGGTGCCGTCTCGTGCGATCGCCCTGGTCGCCGGCGACACGTCCCGCATCAAGCGCGTGAAGATCACGGGGGAGCCGAACGCCCTCCGGGACGCGCTGGAACATCTGCCCGGAGTGGTCGCATGAGTGCTCGTCTGATCGATGGAAAGGTGGCGTCCGAGGCCGTCCGGGCCTCCGTCGCCGCCGAGGTGGCGCGGCTCTCGGCCGAGCACGGCCTGGTGCCCGGCCTCGCCGTGGTGCTGGTCGGCGACGATCCGGCGAGCGCCGCTTACGTGCGCAGCAAGGGCAAGCAGACGGTCGCGGCCGGCATGCGCTCGTTCGAGCACCGGCTGCCGGCGACCGCCTCGCAGGACGAGGTGCTGGCGATCGTCGCGCAGCTCAACGCCGATCCGGCCGTGCACGGCATCCTGGTCCAGCTCCCGGTGCCCAAGCAGATCGACCCGCACGCCGTGATCCTGGCCATCGACCCGATGAAGGACGTCGACGGCCTGCATCCGCTCAGCGCCGGCCTGCTGGCCAGCGGCCTGCCCGGCCTGGTGCCGTGCACGCCGCTCGGCTGTCTCTACATGGCCAAGACCGTGCATCCCTCGCTGGCCGGGATGGAGGCCGTGGTGGTCGGCCGCTCCAACCTGGTCGGCAAGCCGGTCGCCCAGCTCCTGTTGCGCGAGAACGCCACCGTGACGGTCGCCCACTCGCAGACCCGCGACCTGCCGGCGGTGTGCCGCCGCGCCGACCTGCTGGTCGCCGCGGTCGGAAAACCCGGCATGATCCGGGGCGACTGGATCAAGCCCGGCGCCACCGTGATCGATGTCGGCATCAACCGGGTGCCGACCCAGGACGGCAAGGGCCGCCTCACCGGCGACGTCGCCTTCGACGAGGCCGTCCAGGTCGCCGGTGCCGTCACCCCGGTCCCGGGCGGCGTCGGGCTGATGACGGTGGCGTTCCTGCTGGTCAACACGCTCCGCGCCGCCTGCGCCGCCGCCGGCCTGCCGGCCCCCAACGTCTAGGACGGACGGCGACGGTGCGTCCCGTGTCGATCTTCGGCCGGGGCTCGGGAGCGTCCAGGAAGCGGACATGCAAACGCGCTGCGAAGGCGACGGCCTTGCGCGGGAGGTGGTGAGCCGCCCCTTCCCACGCGGACGTTCGGGAGTGCTCCGCCCCGAAGCCCTGTCAGGATGCCGCGGAAAGAAACCGGTCTGATGGCGCTGACAATAGGACTTCTGCGCGAGACCCTCGCAAACGTACTCAATCGGGCGGAGCGCGAGGGAGCGTTCAGGTATCGACTGATCGGCACGGCAGCCGGTTTGCTCCGCGGGGTGCCACTCGAGCCCGGGGACGTGGATTTGTTGGTGACCGAACGCGCCCATGTCGACACTTTCGCGCGCGCACTCCGCTCCTATCGGTGCCTGGCCTCCCCGACGTGGCTGCAGTCCGCCGGACAGTACTACGCAGCGTTCGATGTGGACGGCGTCAAGGTCGAGGCCAGCACGGTCGAGTGGCCGTCGGACTCCGCGTTTGTCGAGGCCATCGGAAGCGGACCCTGGGAGTATTTCTCGGACATCGCCGCCGGAGACAGGCTCGTTGCGGTGGTGGCGATCGAGCTGCGGCTTGCAACTGAACTGCGCCGCGATCGCCGGGATCGCGTGGACGCCATTGTCCGCTGGATCCGCTATCACGGCTGCGATCTGCAGCTCTTGACGCACGCAATGGGGGCGCGAGGCATCGATACAGGAACACAATCGTCGGTAATGGCTGCCATCGTCGGCTAGCCTCGTGGCCCCGGGGGTCGGGCGGTGCGACGGGCAGCGTCGTGTCGCGTCGCAGAACCGACGAGGCGGTCGAGGTCGCCGGCGCCGAGGGCATGAGCCGTCCTTCCGAGGCGCGGGCGCCAGCCCGCGAACCCGGACTCCAGCGGCCATCACCGACGTCCGGGCTGGATTCCGGGTTCGCTGCTTCGCAGCGCCCCGGAATGACCCGCGGTGCCTTGCCAAGCCGCGAGCCGCGAATTAGCACTCGCCCGTCACAATCGCGCCGGCCGGCGACGGCGGCTCTGTCCCGAACAAACGACCCCCCACAAGGCAAATCATGGCGACGTACAAGCTTCTCCTGCTTCCCGGCGACGGCATCGGCACCGAGGTGATGGCCGAGGTGAAGCGGCTGATCGCCTGGATGAATTCCCACGGGCTCGGCAGCTTCGAGACCGAGGAGGGGCTGGTCGGCGGCGCCGCCTACGACGCCGAGGGCGTCGCCATCTCGGACGCCACCATGGCGCTGGCTCAGGCCTCCGACGCCGTGATCTTCGGCGCGGTCGGCGGGCCGAAATGGGCCGACGTGCCCTACGAGGCGCGCCCCGAGGCCGGCCTGCTGCGGCTGCGCAAGGACCTCGCGCTCTACGCCAATCTGCGCCCGGCGATCTGCTACCCGGCGCTCGCCGACGCCTCCTCGCTCAAGCGCGAGGTGGTCGACGGGCTCGACATCATGATCGTGCGCGAGCTCACCGGCGGCGTCTATTTCGGCGAGCCGAAGACCATCGTCGATCTCGGCAACGGCCAGAAGCGCGCCATCGACACCCAGGTCTACGACACCTACGAGATCGAGCGCATCGGCCGGGTGGCCTTCGAGCTGGCGCGCAAGCGCGGCAACAAGGTCGCCTCGATGGAGAAGCGCAACGTCATGAAGTCCGGCGTGCTGTGGAACGAGGTGATGACCGCGCTCCACGCCCGCGAGTTCAAGGACGTGGCGCTCGAGCACGTGCTGGCCGACGCCGGCGGCATGCAGCTCGTGCGCTGGCCCAAGCAGTTCGACGTGATCGTCACCGACAACCTGTTCGGCGACCTTTTGTCCGACGTCGCCTCGATGCTGACCGGCTCGCTCGGCATGCTGCCGTCGGCCTCGCTCGGCGACGTCGACCCGGCGACCGGCACGCGGAAGTCGATGTACGAGCCCGTGCACGGCTCGGCCCCGGACATCCAGGGCAAGGGCATCGCCAACCCGATCGCCATGCTGGCGTCCTTCGCGATGGCGCTGCGCTACTCGTTCGGGCTGGGCAAGGAGGCCGACTTCATCGAGACGGCGATCGCCGCCACGCTCGACAAGGGCCTGCGCACCGCCGACATCAAGTCGGACGGCACCACGGTCGTCGGCACCCGCGAGATGGGTCAGGCCGTGATCGACGAGGTGGCGCGGCTGGCCGGCGCGTGAGGCGTCTCTCGACCCTCTCCCGCCGGGAGAGGGTCGGGCGCGAGCGCAGCTCGCGACCGGGGCGATGGTCACGGCGCCGAGCGACGCCGGATGCGTCGACATGACGATGCGGCCGGTGACGTCGGCGATCGAC
>NZ_NPEX01000001.1:0-78997 GCF_003258865.1 Rhodoplanes roseus
GGCGCAAGAACCGCGTGCTGCGAAAAGTCGCTCGCGTGCTGGAGCTGCGCTCGCTGCATCCGCTGCATGTCGACGGCTATCACACCAAGCTGATCTTCATGGGCGCGATGCACGGCTACGGCGATCTGGAGGCGTTCGCCGAGGTGCTGGATCTGCTGATCGGCGAGCTGGAGGATCTCGGCGCGCCCGACGCTGCCGCGCCGCCGTCCTACATCCCGCTGGTGCTGGCCGGGTCGGTCGGCAATGTCCGGCTGTTCCAGGCCATCGAGGAGTCGAACGGCGCCATCGTCGGCTGGGTCTATCACGGCGCCGACCTCTATCGCGAGGATCTGCCGCCGCTCGAGGCGCTCGCCCACTACGTGCTGGACGCCCAGGCGCGCGGCGATCTCGGCGAGGCGATCGGCACCTCGGTCAACTACCGGCGCGTGCTGGTCGAGGAGGAGGTGCGCAAGACCGGCGCGCGCGGCATCATCTCGTCGTCGATCACCGGCTGCCCCTATGCGAGCCTGATGCAGCAGCTCGAGCGCGATCACTTCAAGTCGGTCGGCATTCCGCTGATCGCGCTGGAGACGGACGTGCACCGCGAGCCGCCCACCGAGGAGCAGATCATGCGGGTGAAGGCCTTCATCGAGATGCTGTCCTAAGCTGACCGATCTGGGTGCGTGCCGAGCTGCTTGGCCGCGATGATGCCGTCCCGGTCGCGCTGCGCGCCGGCCTGCAGGAGCATCGGCTTCCACGGATCGATCGCGCGCGTCCGGCGCCACCCTCGGGGCTATGGGATGCGACACCCCAGGGCTCGCAGCTCCGCTCCCCATGACCCGAGGCGGGAGGGTCGACTCTCGGCATCGGCCGACGCCTCTGGTGACGACGCCCGCTGCCCCTCGGCCTGGATGGAGACCTCGTGGATGAAGCCGTGGCCCTCGGCGACGCGGCGGCCGAGGCGTCTACGAAGGCCTGGTAGCGCTCGGCGCAATCGCGACGCCTTGAGCGCCGTGCCTCGGAGGCGAGCCTCCACCCGAGAAGCGTACCCCGGAGAAGTTCCGATTCGAGGTCGTCTCGGTCCGCCGGCGGAGGGAGTGGAACCGGGGCGAACATTCTCCATGTGGAGCGACGCACCAGATCGTGCGATGGCGGACTCGATCGCAGAAGTGACAGCGCAAAATCGGAGACGAAAACTCCACCACCTGCTCCCGTTTGAGCCTCACGTCCGGAGGTGTGAGCGCGAGCGGCTCAATTGGGGCGACGCCGGCAACAGGAATTATTTCCTTGCCTACCCGGCTCCGATATAGGATTATTGTCATGGTCCACCGAGACACTGATCATGGCACCCTCTCCCGACCTCGCCTCCCAAATCCTCCGGTACAAGTCCTTGGTCGCAGCCGAGGCGGTCTTGCTGGGCTTGGCGGAGCTGCTGCCTCCGGGACCACGGCAGCGCGCCGAGTGGCTCCGCATCAAATCGAACCTTGCCTTTCGCCAGTTCCAACTCGATCTTGTCCTCTTTTTTGATGCGGAACAGAAAGCGGGGTTCATAGAGGACCAACCGCGTTGGCCGAAAGGGAATGGTGAGATCAGCGGACGCTGGTCGGGCGGAGCGGGAACAGGTGACAGCGCTGCCGAGGGTGCGAGCGTTTCGCCGGGTTCAGCACCGAGGGGTCATCATTTCGTCCACAGATCCCTTTATGAGAAGCTCTCTCTGCGTCCCGACACACGGAAAGTATTCGAAACGGCCGTTACGGGCCCCCTCCGAGCGGGACCGCATGGATGGAGCAAAGAGCATTACACGTACAATCGAGCCGTAGAGGAGAGCTTTGAACGTTATCTACGAGATAATCGTATTCGTATCGAGGACATGACGCCGGACGAAGCTCGGAAGTTCATCGATGCCACCAAGCGCAGCACGGACCCCCGGATCAGAGCCGTCAACATGAGAATCTACATGCGCGAGATCATGTACTGGCTTCGCCGTGTCCCACGTGGAAACGAGTAAGGACCGACACCATGTCTCACAATGGGGGTGACGAAGTTCAGGCAGAAACGTTCGACCGTTTGAGCGATCGGGTCGGTAAGCTACTCGAACAGTTCGGACGACACGACAGCTTGTTGGAAATGGGCGACTACTCCATTTATGGGGACTACTGGGGCTTTCCTCAAGTCAAAGTCACCGTCGAGAGCCTCGAGCTTTTACGCCCCGACATCGTCGAGCGTCTCCAACGCATCGTCGCGGACTTCCCCGGATGGGAGATCGTGGTCGCCGTGGCCGTCCCCGAACACATATCCGATTGGCCGGACATGGGATTATATATTCGGCCAAACGAGATCATCGATGGATTGCAGCGGCGGTATTTTCCAGCCGAATATCAGACGATCGAATACGCGGGCAGCCGCCGCGGCACGGAACAGGATTGAAGGGAGGAACGGAGGACAGCGAAGAGTTGCGACATACTCAGCGCGGCGCCTCGGAGGCGAACCGCTCGAGAAGAAGCGTACCCCGGAGAAATTTCGATGCCAGGTCGGCTCGATCGCGTGGCGGAGGGAGAGGAACTGGGATTCAACGGTCTCCCGCACGATTGCGATCGACTTCGCTAGGTCCCTTTCCTTCCCACTCGCTAGCCCAGAGTTTCAAGCAATTTGCCGGAAAATGTGCCTTCGATGGTGAGACCTTCGTTGTGGCATGGCCACGCCCGCGCGGCAGAATCCCGTCCTTGTCCGCACGGCTGGCAGGCAATTGAGTCATGACAGCCTCCTCTCTGCGGAGTAAAGTACACTCGCCATCCCCGGTCCACACCGAAAACGTTCAATGAACACGTCGCCGCTTGCCCGAAGGTCCTCTGTCGTCGCAGCAATCGCCGCGCTGTTGCTGTTTGGCGCCGGCTCGTACGGCCGTGCGCAGTCGGGCAACGAATTCGCGCAGGCCGGGTTCGCTGCGAAAGAGCGCCGGGACTACCCACGTGCCATACAGCTGTTCACCGAGGCTCTAAGGATCGGGAACTTTCCTGCTGATCAGCGTGGCTTTTTGCTGTACAGCAGAGGAGTAGCGCTCGAAGGCCTTGGGATTCGCGACAGAGCTCTCGTAGATCTTGACGCAGCTATTGCGCTGCTTCCGAGTTTTCCGAACTCCTACATTTATCGCGCGTTAATCTGGACCGACAGGCAGGAATACGACCGCGCGATCGAGGATCTATTGCAGGCCAGTCGCCTGAACCCGTCCGATCCGATGGTCTTCAACAATCTAGGTGGAGTGTACGAAAATAAACGCGAATTTGAGAAAGCGATCGCCAGCTACAACCAAGCTCTCAAGTTGAGCCCTAATTATGCTGACGCCTATTACAACCGCGCTCACGCTTATCTCATTCAGAAAGACTTCGATCGCGCCCTTGCGGATTATGACCAGACTATCTGGTTGAACCCCAACTTCGCCAATGCCTATGGAAATCGGGGTGCACTTTACCTGATGCGTGGTGACAGCGAAAAGGCGATCGCTGATTTTGACAAGGCCATTCAACTGACACCGCGCGATGCAACTTTCCGGAACAATCGCGCCAACGCGTATCTGACGCTCGAAAAATATGACCGGGCATTGAGCGACTTCGATCAAGCTTTACAGTTAGATCCTGGCAATGTCGGAACATATCTCGGGCGAGGCCGTGCTCGGTTGTTTGCGGGCAATTCTGAGGCGAGCGCGGAGGACTTTCAAACAGCCGTGCGCCTTCGACCGTCGAACCCATATCCGGTTATCTGGCTTCACATCGCGAGAGTCCATCGAGGCGAATCCGATGAGGCGGAATTGGCGACCAATGCCGCGAGGGTAAACCGAGGGAAGTGGCCTACGAACCTGCTCGATCTCTACCTACGCAAGTCAGAGATTGGCGAGGTTCGCGCGTCCGCTTCCGCTGGTGACCCGAAAGAGGCTTGCGAGGCAGATTTCTTCATCGTGGAATTTCAGTACCACGTTCGACAAGTGTCAGAGAAAGACGCCCGTGAGTTGCTGGAGGCAATTGCAGCCCGGTGCCGTGCCCACGACGTGGTTTTTAGCGGTGCCAAAGCAGAGTTGCGACTTCTAGCCCGCTAATCGCTCACGGTCTCGATTTTCCTCTTTGTGGTGTCTGGGGTACGAACATTCGGCCAACGACGGGCGGGGCTCCTCAAGCTGTTGCAAGTCATTCGCATCTAGGCTACGCCCGGTAAGCGGTACTTTGTTTGCGGGCGGGGGTCGGCGTGGGTCGCTTGATGAGCGTGTTAGTCAGGTCGTCGGTGGCAATCCTGATATTTGCCACCGGCCGGCCTGTAGCAGCCGACACCTTCAGATCTCCGGCAGCCCCGGCTGCACTCCCCTGGGCAGGATCCTACATCGGAACGAATTTCGCGCTTGGGTGGGGCCGCTCGGATTGGAGCATCGCGCCAACAAACGGGCCGTCCTCTCCCAGCTCTGTTATTTTCCCAGCAACCTTCGACGCATTCCGCGGCACTGGCAGCTACGCTCTCGGCTTGCAGGCAGGCTACAATCACCAGTACACCTCGGGACTGGTGCTTGGCATCGAGGCAGATGTTTCGTTCCCCAACACAATCGGTGGGAATCGGACATCCGGAAATGCGATTTACGAAGAGAAGCTTCTTTTTGGGGGCACTATTCGTGGCCGCCTCGGATACGAACTTCCAAACCATTGGCTGTCGTATGTCACGGGGGGATTGGCTTGGTCATATAGCCAGTTCACGCGAACTCCGGATGTGACCAGCCTAAGCGCCGACTCCGTTTCCATGATACCGCGCCTAGGCGTCGCTGTCGGCGCAGGCATTGAAGTGCCGCTCACATCCAGTTGGTCGGCAAGGCTCGAATATATGTTCACAAGTTGTGGCAATCGAGCAGTCAATTTTCCGGACTTTGCAGAGCGATCCGACGCGGACTTGCATCTACAAAGCCTTCGCGTCGGCCTGAATTACAAAATACAAGGATCCAGCGCCACGCTAGACCTTACGAAAGAACTCGAACCTCTTGAGACTGATCGGTTCGCGTTCCGTGGCCAAGCTACGTTCTTGTCCCAATATGCTGCGCCCTTTAGGGCGCCGTACTCCGGTCAGAATAGCCTCTCTCCTAATCAAGGTCGCGAAACGTGGGACGTGACCTTGTACGCCGGAGTTCGACTCTGGCAAGGAGCTGAAGTCTGGTTCAATCCGGAGATCGATCAGGGGTTTGGGCTGAGCGGGACATTGGGCGTTGCCGGGTTTCCTAGTGGCGAAGCGTACAAGGTGGGATCCTCCGCTCCCTACGCGCGCCTGCAGCGCTATTTCTTCCGCCAAACAATCGATCTCGGCGGTGAGGTGCAAAAGGTGGAACCCGGTCCCAATCAATTCACCGGACAACAAACAGCAGATCGACTCGTGATCACGGCAGGCAAGTTCAGCGTGGTCGATATCTTTGATGTCAACAAGTATGCACACGATCCGCGCGTCGACTTTATGAACTGGTCGGTCATCGACACGGCCACGTTTGATTATGCAGCCGATGCATGGGGCTATACCTACGGAGCCGCAGTCGAATGGTACAAAGGAAACTGGACGTTGCGGGGCGGACTATTCGATCTTTCCATCGTGCCAAACAGCACACAACTCGATCCTCAATTCCAGCAATTCCAGTGGGTGGGCGAGATCGAGCATCGGCATAACATTTGGGGGCAACCTGGGAAAGTTCTTCTAACGGGATTTCTTACCAGAGGCCGAATGGGCCGCTTTGATGATGCCGTGAATTTGGCTCAACTCACCGGAGGTCCCGCCGACATCACAGCTGTCCGGCGGTATAGAAGCCGAAGCGGAATGAGTTTAAGCCTTGAACAGCAGATCGTTCCCGGCGTAGGCATGTTCGCCCGCGGGGGCTTAGCGAATGGACAGATTGAACCTTACGAATTCACTGACGTGGACCGTACGTTGGCTGCAGGTTTATCCGTCTCGGGGAAGCCATGGGGTAGGCCAGATGACACGATGGGCTTTGCTGCCGTTGCGAACGGCATCTCGGCAAAGCACCAGGAATTTTTCAATGCGGGAGGTTTGGGAATTCTTATCGGAGATGGGCAACTCCCTAATCCGGGCTGGGAAAAAATTGTTGAGGTGTATTACAGTTTGCCTCTCAATTCGTGGCGGCTAACATTCGATTATCAGTTCATTGCCAATCCCGCCTACAACCGAGATCGTGGGCCCGTTTCCGTTGCAGGTGCACGACTGCGGGCGTCATTCTAGAAATGGCGAAACGTGTTAGTCCTCATCATTTGCGGGATTTGGTCCGTGTCGATAACGGCCGCAAATTGGGCTACGCTGATCGCGGATGTAGGCTGTCTCATGTCTTCAGGCGCGGCAATCTAAAGCCGACGTGGCCAGTGTCGTAGCTTGCAGCGGTCGCGCGCGCCATGCTCGGCTCGGCCCAGCGCAGCTGGTGTCGCAGGTTGCGATAGACAAGGCTACAGGAGGAAAGTGACGCCCATCGCACTCGCGGCCGCGGCCATGATGGCCGTTGCGGTCCAGCCCAGGCCCGTCAGCCAGCCGCTAATGGTAAAGGCACCCATTATCTTGGTGTTCGCCGCCATCAACATCATGAGCGCCATGATCGGCACGGCGACTATTCCGTTGATGACCGCGCACCAGTACAGCGCTTTGATAGGGTTGATGGGGGTGAAGTTAAGCAGCACTCCCACACCTGTTGCTATCACGATGGTGGCGTAGAATGCTTTTGCTTCTTTCGGCTGCCGCGCAAGTCCTATCGGCCATTTGCGGGCTTCGCCGACCGCATATGCCGCGGAGCCGGCCAGAACCGGAATAGCCAAAAGGCCCGTTCCCAGAACCCCAAGCGCGAAGATCGTTGCGGCATAATTACCCGCGATCGGGCGCAGCGCTTCGGCCGCCTGAGCGGAAGTTTCAATGTTCGTCACCCCGGACACATGAAGTGTTGCTGCGGTCGTTATGATGATAGCCAGTGCAATAAAATTGGAGACTCCCATCCCGATGAGAGTATCCAACTCAATGCGTTTCAGCGCATCTTGTCCTTGTTCAGGCGCACGCTTCAGGATTTGGCGTTCTGGAACGGCTCGGATGTCCTCTGCCTCCTGAGAGGCCTGCCAGAACAAAAGATACGGACTGATCGTGGTACCGAAGACAGCCACGATGGTCTGAATGTATTCAGTTTTCCAAGTAAACGATGGCAGCACGAATTGGCGTAACGCCTCGTCCCAATGCACGTCCACCATAAATAAGGTTGCCACATAGGCGAGAAGTGCAAGGGTGAGCCACTTCAAATACGAGACGTAACGGGTGTATTGCAAGAGCACCTGAAGCCCGATGCATAGAGCCCCGAATATGACCACGTAAAGAGTTTTCGGACCGCCCAGCACCAGACCGGTGGAATCAGCCATGGCCCCTAGGTCGGCGCCAATATTGATGGTGTTAGCTGCTGCTAATAGCGCGACGAATATCTGCAACAACCAATTCGGATAGTGCTGACGCAAGTTTCCTGCGAGGCCACGCCCGGTCGTACGGCCGATTCTGGCGCTGATCATCTGGACGGCGGCCATGAGCGGATAGGTCAGCAGCATGGTCCAACTCAGGGAATATCCAAATTGAGCTCCGGCTTGGCTGTATGTGGCAATGCCGCTAGGATCGTCGTCGGACGCCCCCGTGATAAGTCCAGGACCTAGCGCGTCCAGCAAGCGCGGCTTGCTCGTAGCCACTACCGCGCTAGGGTTTTCGGGGAGAGGTAAATCCGACACGTCTGCCCTCAATCTGGGACGAACACAGACAGTTCACGCCGAAACGTGAGGGGTTAATCTTCCTATAACCAACGAGTGCGCACCGACGAATCAAGGGAAGCCTCGCATACGATGACCCGAAACCAAAGAACCACATTCGTTATCGGCATTTTGGCTACAATCGCTTTGGTCGCGACAATCGCAGGAATTCTCCTGCACCGTGTCTTTCCGGATCATCCTTGGGTCACCATCGTGGGCCCCCTTGGTGCCGCAGCCATGGTGATTGCGTTGTCGGGAACCTTCCGGCGCGGATGACGATCCAGCCTTCACTGCCGGCATAAGTGGGGAAATGTGATAGTGTTCGCCAGTGCATCTGTGTTACCCCCCCAGGCATGGAACGACAGCTCGGCCCGAGAACGCCGCGACTGCGAGCACCGGCATTTCGCCGGATGCTGTTGATGTTCCTCGCTTTTTCTTACTTGTTCGTGGGTTTGACTCACACGGTCTCATGCGCAGAGGCATCGGTCGCAGCTGCTATTTCATCCAATGCGGATAGCATCTCGGATGACAGATCGGACGGGGACGGCGGGAAGGACTCTCTGGTTATCGTGGGCCACTGCCACGTTTGCGCTCCGGTCTTGATGGCGGCGCCATTTGTGGCGGGTGGCCCCTCAGAGCGCCCGATCGAACTTGTGTTCCTCACGCAACAGCTTCAGTTCGGCGACCACTCTCGACTTGATACCCCACCTCCCAAAAATCTGACCTAAGACCGTCGCTGCGCGGCTTCGGCCGCGTTGTCTTGTCGCGTTTCCAGGTTGGTGTGATGCATTGGGTTGGTGTGGCCTTGCGCCTGACGTGCGCACTGCTTTTAACGACAATTCAAGTCGAAGCTGCTGAACGTCAGACGCGGCCTATTTCATTGCCGCAGGCCCTTCAGCGCGCCTTGGCTGCAAATCCGCGTTTGACGGCCGCCGAACGCGATATTGGAGTTGCGCGAGGACTTCGGATCCAGGCGGGAGCCCTCCCCAATCCGGATCTCTCCTTCGAGCTCGATAATGCATTGGGCTCGGGCCCCTACAGGGGACTACGATCGGCCGAGTCCAATTTGCAGCTAAGCCAGTTGGTCGAACTTGGCGGCAAGCGCGAGGCTCGCGTTGCGGCGGGTGAAGCCGGCATCGATACAGCCGTCTGGCAGCGGCGAGCGACGCGGCTGGAGGTGCTGTCCGAGACGGCGACCGCGTTCATCACCATCATCAGCGCCCAGCGCCGCATCGAGATATTTGATGAGCAGATCGCCAGCTTCGATCCGCTCATTCCGTTGCTGCAAAAGCGTGTCCAGGAGGGCGCCTCCTCGCCCGCCGAGACGCTGCGTGGCCAAATCGCAGCCGACCTTTTTCGCGTCGAGCGCGAGCGGGCGAAGACCCAGTTAGCCTTGGCCCGCCGCGATCTAGCTATACTCATGGGCGACAGCAGCCCGCGATTCGGCAATGCGGTCGGACGGCTCGCGACTGTCGGTCAGCCGCCATCCTTCCAGTCCATTGTCCATGCCATTGAAGCAAATCCGCAGTTGCTGCGCTGGACCGCGGTCACCGCACAACGCAACGCCGAACTCCTCATCGCGCGCCTGAAAGCCATCCCCGACCCGCGCATTTCTGCGGGCTGGCGCCACTTTCAGGATACCAACGACAACGCCGTCCGGCTCGGCGTTTCGATACCACTCCCAGTGTTTGACCAGAACACGGGCAACATAATCGCTGCCCGGGAGACGCTCGCGAAGACCGAAGCAGAGCGAGCGATAAACAAGCTGGTGCTGATCAGCATCGTTGGCCGAGCCTACGACGCTCTGACTGGTGCCCTGGCCGAGATAAAGCTGCTTCGTTCGTCGGTCATTCCCAATGCGCGCAGCGCCTCGGAGACAATCTTCAGCGGCTATTCGCAAGGGCGTTTTACTCTACTGGAACTGCTCGATGTCCGAGGATCGCTCTTGCAAGCGTTGCTGCGCGAACAGGAAGCCCTACAGAATTTCCACATCGCCATTGCGACTATTGAAGGTCTTGCCGGTAATCCGTTCACGCTCACTCGCGAGAGTTCGAGATGATCAAGCGACTGATCCGATATTCAATCTTTATCCTGCTGACTGCAGCGCTCGCTTATGTTGGCTACCGGATGCTACCCGCAACCTCCAAGACAACGCCGACTGAAAAGTCAGAGAAGAAAGAACATTCAGACGCCATCGCACTAAGCGATGCCAAAATCCTGGCGGCGGGAATCGAACTTGCAAAAGCCTCAGCCGGCGTGCTGCGGGACAGCCTCTTGCTGAACGGCATCGTCCAACCGAACCAGGAAGCGCTCGTGCAGGTCACGCCACGCTTCCCAGGGATAGTTCGCGAAGTGCGCAAGCGTATCGGGGATCGCGTCCAGAAGGGCGATATCCTTGCCATCATCGAAAGTAATCAGAGCCTGACGACGTACGAATTGAAGGCGTCCCTGGGCGGCACGATCATCGACCGTCAAACATCGTTGGGCGAATTCGTATCCGAACAGAAATCAGCATTCATCATCGCGGACCTGTCTACCGTTTGGGTCGACTTTTCCGTTTATCGCCGCGATCTGAGGCGGGTCAGCGTCGGAGACCAAGTCCTGATAGACCCCGCAGACGGTGGAAAGCCGATCGAGGCAAAGATCTCATATCTATCGCCAGTTGGCAGTAGCGACACCCAGAGTGCCCTGGCTCGAGCGCTCGTCTCGAACTCAGATCAGCGCCTTCGTCCGGGGCTGTTCATCACCGGCAAACTCACCCTGTCCGCCAAAAACGTCAACATCGCGGTGAAGTCCTCGGCGCTTCAAACCCTGGAAAATCGGAATGTCGTATTCGTGCGCAGCGGAGAAAAGTTCGAGGCGCGGGACGTAGAGATTGGAGACCGCGACCAAGAGTTTGTCGAGATCACATTCGGTGTAGTCGAGGGCGAGATGTACGCCGCGCAGAATAGTTTCATCGTCAAAGCGGAAATGGCGAAAGGAACAGCCGAACATGAGCATTGATGGCGAAATGACATTGGTGACAGCTCTCATCAGGCCACACATGGAAGGGCATGTTGTGCGGGTTCTCCATGACCTGCCGGACTTCCCCGGGTTTACATTCAGCGAGGCCCGTGGTCAGGGACGCGGGCGCGGACAAGGCGGCGCCTTTGTATCCAGCGATACCGACCTGACTTATCACCGCTTTTTGGAACTGCGACTGGTCTGCAGAAGCGAACTTGCAGAAGATATTTGCGATCGCATCGCGTCAGCTGCTTGGACGGGCAGGAAGGGCGACGGCGTTGTGCTCACCACGCCGGTCCACACGTTCGCACGCATCCGCGAAATCGGCCGGCGTTCGGAGAAGCGCGATGATTGACGGGATCCTCTCGTTTTCCATCCGCCAACGCTGGCTCGTGATGATCGGCGTGCTGGTTATGGCGGCCTTTGGCGCGTGGAATTTCACGCGCCTGCCGATCGACGCTGTTCCCGATATTACAAACGTTCAGGTCCAGATCAACACGCGCGCGCCGGGATACTCGCCGCTCGAAGTCGAGCAGCGAATGACTTTCCCAATCGAAACCAGCATGGGCGGGCTACCCAACCTTCAGAATACCCGTTCGCTGTCACGTTATGGTTTGAGCCAAGTGACTGTCGTCTTCAAGGATGGAACGGATATCTACTTCGCGCGCCAATTGGTCAACGAACGGGTGCAACAGGTCAAGGATCGTCTTCCAGCCGGAATTGAAACCGCAATGGGTCCAGTCTCCACGGGGCTAGGGGAGATTTATCTCTTTACCGTCGAAGCGAAACCCGAGGCCCGAACGGCAGAGGGCAAACCATACAGCCCAACCGATCTCCGCACGATTCAAGACTGGATCATCAAGCCGCAGTTGAGAAATGTTCCCGGGGTCATCGAGATCAATACGATTGGCGGCTTCGAAAAGCAGTTCCACGTACTGCCGGATCCCGCGCAACTGATGGCTCACAAAATGAGCTTTCGCGAGGTGATGACGGCTCTCGCGGCGAACAACGCGAACGTTGGCGCAGGCTACATTGAGCGGAACGGCGAGCAATATCTTGTGCGCACCCCGGGTCAAGTGGCCAACATAGAAGAGATCAAGGAGGTCGTGATCGGATCCCGGAATGGCGTTCCCATTCGCATTTCCGATGTGGCCGACGTTCAGGAAGGAAAGGATCTGCGGACCGGCGCCGCGACGTTGAACGGAAAAGAGATCGTTCTCGGAACCGCCATGCTGCTGATAGGAGAAAACAGCCGCACCGTCGCGCAGCGGGTCGCCGCCAAGATCGAGGAGATCGGCCGCTCCTTGCCGCAAGGCGTAATCGCGCGGGCGATCTACGACCGTACTCATTTGGTCGAAGCGACGATTGCGACCGTCGAAAAGAACCTGGTCGAAGGCGCGCTGCTAGTCATCGTCATCCTGTTCTTGATCCTCGGGAATTTCAAGGCGGCTATTGCGACTGCCTTCGTCATTCCCTTGTCCATGCTCTTTACCATTACAGGAATGTTCGAAAATAAGGTCAGCGCCAACCTGATGAGTCTTGGCGCCATCGATTTCGGGATCATCATCGATGGGGCCGTCATCATCGTCGAGAATTGCCTGAGGCTGCTCGCGGTCGAACAGCACCGCTTGGGCCGCGTTCTAAGTAAAGATGAACGGTTCGAAACGATCCTTGCGGGATCCAAGGAAGTGATCGGTCCGAGCTTGTTCGGCACCTTGATCATCGCCGTCGTCTATCTGCCAATCCTGACGCTGACGGGTGTTGAAGGAAAAATGTTCACGCCGATGGCGCTGACAGTGCTGATGGCGCTGTTGGGCGCAAGCCTACTGTCGATGACATTTGTTCCAGCGGCCGTAGCTCTGCTGGTGACGGGACGCGTTTCTGAACATGAGAATTGGTTTATGCGCGGGGCACGTCGCGTCTACGTTCCGCTTCTCGCCGGATCAATTCAGCATCGCGGCATGATCGCAGTTGTCGCGGCAATCCTCGTCGTTGTTAGTGGCTTCGCGGCCTCCCGGATGGGGGGTGAGTTCATTCCGAGCCTGGACGAGGGAGACGTAGCAATCCAAGCGCTGCGCATCCCGGGGACAAGCCTCACGCAGTCCCTTGCCATGCAGCAGATGCTCGAGACGCGTCTTCTCAAGATACCAGAGGTCAAGGAAGCGTTCGCTCGCACCGGTACGGCCGAGGTGGCAACGGATCCGATGCCTCCGTCGATCTCAGACGGCTATGTGATGCTCAAGCCGCGCGACCAATGGCCGGATCCGAAGAAAGCCAAGTCGGCCGTGGTTAAGGAGATCGAGGAAGCCGCCGAAGAAATTGCCGGCAGCAGCTATGAATTGTCGCAGCCGATACAGTTGCGGTTCAACGAACTAATCTCGGGCGTACGAAGCGACGTCGGTGTGAAGATTTTTGGCGACGATCTCGAGGTTCTTGCGCAAGTAGCCGGCCAAGTACAAACCGTCCTGCAGACGGTTGAAGGCGCCGCTGACGTCAAGACCGAGCAAGTATCCGGACTGCCGGTACTGACGGTCAAGCTCAACCGCCAAGCCCTGTCGAGGTACGGGATCAGCGTCGGCGATGTGCAGAACCTGGTCGAGATTGCAGTCGGCGGAAAGAGCGCGGGTTTGGTGTTCGAGGGCGACCGGCGCTTTGAGCTGGTTGTCCGGCTTCCCGAGTATCTCCGATCGAATGTGGAGGCGATCAGATCCCTACCCGTACCTCTGCCGCCCATCGAGAACCAGACCAAGGCAACGCCCGCGATCTGGGGCAATTCTCCCCTTGCCCAAATTCGCTATGCTCCGCTGTCTGAACTGGCTCAGATCGACATTGCACCGGGACCAAATCAGATCAGTCGCGAAGACGGCAAGCGGCGGATCGTGGTCAGCGCCAACGTTCGGGGGCGGGATCTCGGATCGTTTGTTAGCGACGCCCAAAGCCAAATTGCGGAGAAAGTGAAGCTCCCGGCAGGGTACTGGATCGGATGGGGTGGGCAATTCGAGCAACTGGTCTCCGCAACAAAACGGCTGACCATCGTGGTGCCGATCGCACTGCTATTGATCTTCATCCTCTTGTTCATCAGCTTGGGTTCGGCCGCGGACGCTCTGCTGGTGTTTAGCGGCGTTCCCCTTGCACTGACCGGAGGGATTCTTGCGCTTCTACTTCGTGACATTCCGCTATCAATCAGTGCCGGCATCGGATTTATCGCGCTGTCCGGCGTGGCCGTGCTCAATGGTCTCGTCATCATCACCTTCATCGAAAAGCTTCGAAGGGAAGGACATGCTCTTGTCGACGCCGTCCGCGAAGGGGCATTGACCAGGCTGCGGCCGGTACTGATGACGGCACTCGTCGCATCGCTCGGTTTTGTGCCGATGGCGATAGCGACTGGCGCCGGCGCTGAAGTCCAAAGACCACTGGCGACCGTCGTCATCGGCGGCATCATCTCGTCGACACTTCTCACGCTTCTCGTGCTGCCGGCACTGTACGTCTTGTTCCGGCGTGAAAACGGAGAGCGAGACGAAGCAGCTCAATCCACCACGAATGGAGTCACAACATGAAGTTCGCATCCATCATTATTCTGTCCCTCTTCTGGGCTGCACCTTCGTTCGCGCAGCATTCGCATGGCAGCGAGAAGGGGCCGAACGGGGGTCAGATGGAGGATGTCGCCGGCATCGACGCGGAGCTTGTCACGTCCGGCAACAGGGTCACGATTAACGTTTTTGATCCCAAGAATTCCAAACCAATCGCAACAAAGGGCTACTCGGGGGCAGTGTTGATCGTTAACGGGACCGTGAGGGAAACGGTACCGCTCACCGTTTCAGGTGAAAACTCGTTGCAGGGCGAGGCAAAGACGGCAATTGCACCCGGTGCGACGGTGACGCTTACTATCAAGACCGCCGATGGTAAGTCTGGCCAGGCAAAATACAAGAAATAGCTTTCGCGAATCTCTCCACCGAAATGGAATCTACAATGGCCGACGCATCTCGATCACGAACGCTCCGTCTCCGAGTCGAGGGGATGGATTGTGCCTCTTGCGCAACGAAGATCGAGAACGCCCTCAAGCGGATGCCCGGCGTCACGGAGGTGAATGTATCCGTCGTCGGCGGTACGGTCACTGTTAGCCACGACCAGGCGGATACCGGGGCGATGAGTAGCCGGATCGCGGGTCTGGGATATGCCGTCACCGGATCGGACGAGGTCACAGCCAGTCATGCTGGCCATGAAGTGTCTGCGCCTGAAGAAGGCGCTGGACATTCTCACATCCGCGACCACGGCCCAGCCGACCAGAGATGGTGGCAAACCCGCAAGGGTCAGTTGACCATCGCGTCCGGAGCCGCTCTCGCGATCGCTTTCGCCGTAGGGAAAGCCGTTCCAGCCACGGAGCAGTGGGCATTTTTGCTTGCGATGATGGTCGGCCTGATCCCGATTGCCAAGCGGGCGATTTCCGCAGCGATGACGGGCACCCCGTTTTCCATTGAGATGCTTATGACGATCGCCGCGGTTGGCGCGGTATTCATCGGGGCGACGGAGGAAGCGGCGACGGTGGTTTTTCTTTTCTTGATCGGCGAGCTGCTCGAGGGGGTCGCCGCGAGCCGCGCACGCGCCAGTATTCAGGATCTCACCAAGCTTGTCCCGAAGACCGCCCGCATCGAGGAAGGTGGTCAGGTCCGCGAGGTCCAGGCGGATTCTCTTACGGTGGGAGACACAATCCAAGTGCGACCCGGCGACCGAATCCCCGCGGATGGCGTCATCGAATCCGGAGAGAGTTCGATCGATGAGGCCCCCGTTACTGGCGAAAGCACGCCAATCCGGAAGGGCCCCGAGGAGAATCTGTTCGCCGGCACCGTGAACGGGGACGGACTGCTTAGGGTGCGTGTCACGGCCGCCGCTGCAGACAACACGATTGCGCGCGTGGTGAAGCTCGTCGAAGAGGCGCAGGAGTCGAAAGCGCCAACGGAGCGCTTCATCGACCGCTTTTCCCGATACTACACGCCCGGCGTTGTGGCAGTTGCAGCCCTGGTGGCCATCCTTCCGCCCCTGCTGTTCGGCGAGGCGTGGAGCGGCTGGATTTACAAAGGTTTGGCTATCCTGCTGATTGGGTGTCCCTGCGCCCTTGTCATTTCGACCCCTGCCGCAATCGCCGCCAGCCTGTCTGCTGGCGCCCGCCGCGGCCTGCTGCTGAAAGGGGGCGCCGTTCTTGAACAGGTCGGTAAGATAACCATTGCCTGCTTCGACAAGACTGGAACGCTCACCGCAGGTAAGCCGCTGGTCACGGACATTATCGGGTTTGATCGGAGCGAGGCAGACGTCCTGCGTTTCGCCGCGGCGCTCGAGTCCGGATCAAGTCATCCACTTGCCACCGCAATCCTATCGAAGGCTGCAGAGCAGAAGATCTCGGTGCCGCCCGCTTCCGACTCCAACGCGATCGGCGGCAAAGGCGTCCAAGCGACCGTTGAGGGCGTAAAGACATTCCTCGGTTCACCGAACGCGGTTGCCGAACTTGCTTCCGTTACTGCGGATCAGAAAGCCCGGATTTCGGCGCTTAACGACGAGGGCAAGACGGTTTCTCTCCTCGTCATGGACGACAGGGTTGCTGGAGCCATCGCCATGCGGGACGAGCCCCGTCCGGATGCCAAGAAGGGGCTGAAGCGGTTGTCCGACGCAGGGATCCGAACGGTGATGCTCACCGGCGACAACCGGCGTACCGCCATCGCGATAGGCAAACAACTTGGCATCGACGTCGAGGCGGACTTATTGCCGGAAGACAAGCAGAGGATTGTCGGCAAATTTCAGCGGGAAGGTCTTGTGGTCGCCAAGGTCGGCGACGGCATCAACGATGCACCGGCGCTCGCCGCGGCAGACGTTGGCATCGCCATGGGCGGGGGTACCGATGTCGCGCTGGAGACCGCCGACGCCGCCGTACTACACGGGCGCGTCTCGGACGTCGCCGCCATGGTGGACCTGTCGAAACGGACGATGACCAACATCAGGCAGAACATCACAGTGGCACTGGGTTTGAAGGCAGTCTTCCTCGTCACCACGGTCATTGGGCTGACAGGGCTCTGGCCGGCCATCCTCGCTGACACCGGTGCCACCGTCTTGGTGACGTTGAATGCACTGCGTCTGCTCAAGCTTCCCACGACCTGACAACCATCAATCGCAACACAATTTCGTTTCAGCTACAGGACATCAAAATGGGCTTCGACCAGTACCATGAACCGCCGGACGAACTCTCGCAGGAAACTCGCACCTTTGCCCGCATGATCATTTCGTTGATCGAGGAGGCGGAGGCGATCAGTTGGTATGAACAGCGCATGTCCGTCGAAAAGGATAAGGACGCGAGGGCGATTATGGAGAATGCGCAGAAAGAGGAATTCAAGCATTTTGGGATGAATCTGGAGTTTCTACTGCGCAAGAAGGAGGACTGGCGGACGGAGCTCCAGGGAATTCTTTTCACCAAGGGCGACATCGTGAAGCTTGCAGAGGCAGCCGAGAAGAAGGTCGACTAGGGCTGCGGCAGCGGAGGCGCTCATGGGATAGAACGTAAGCTGCAGCGAAAGCCGAAACGGCCGGCAGCTGTAATGAGGAAAATCAGGAGATTGTCTGGAACTGAATCATTTCCGTTGAGCCGAACGGAAGAGGGATCTTAGATCAATGACGTCATCGATAACCGCGCACCTGCACTTCGGGGGCGCAGACCTTAGCTTTCGCAAGAAATTCCGGTTGTTCTTCACGGTCGCCGTCGTGGTGCTGGCGCTCGGCTGCGCCAAGGTAGCTGTACACTACTACGGCTTTGAAATTCTTGAACTCAATAGCTTACTGACCAGCGGCATCGGCGGCGCAATCTTCATCATCGGATTTCTGCTTTCGAGCGTGCTCGCCGACTACAAAGAAGCAGAGCGCATCCCCGCCGACATCCGGACCTCGATCGAGGCGATTGACGGCGATCTCGGATCTTTCGCGGCAATCAACCGGGACTTTGATATAGCCGAATGCCGTCGAATCCTGCTGTCGATCATCGACAAGCTACGGTCCGGCTTAGGCCATGCTGGAGATCACAAAGATCTTCCTCCCGTCCTCGCCGAGATCGGCAAGCTAAACCCGCTGTTCACACAACTCGAAAGGCAGGGAATGCCGGCCAATTTCGTCGTGCGTCTGCGCGCCACGCGGGACGTGCTCAGCAGGTCGATGCTGCGCATCTATCAGATCCAGCGGGTCGAATTCGTGCCATCGGTACACGTGCTCGTCCAGACCCTAGTGTTCTCCATACTGGCGATGATGCTGTTCTTGAAAACGGAAGGCGATCCGGCATCGGCTATCCTCTTCGGATTCATCTCCTATATGTTCGTTTACGCGCTTTACCTCGTCCGTCTGCTCGAGCAACCCTTTGCCAAGGGGCACGGGTCAGTCGATGACGTCAGTTTCTTCTTGCTGGACGAGCTCGAAGCAAACCTGCGGAGGTCCATCGACGGGGGAATTTCGCCAGTTCGCCATTCACATTCAGAGGCTTGAGCGATGCACGGTGGAGGTTCGACGGGAACGGCGGCCGCTCAGCATGCCGGAAGACTCAAATGGGCGCTCGGCTTAACCGCGACCTACATGTTCGCCGAGATCGTTGGCGGTTTGGTCACAGGCAGCTTGGCGCTACTGGCCGACGCCGCGCACATGATGACCGATGTCGGCGGTTTGGCTCTCGCGCTGCTTGCGATCAACTTTGCAGCGCGCGAGGCGACCCCACAGCGGACCTATGGCTATCTGCGCATGGAGGTGCTGTCTGCGCTCACGAATGCGGTCGTGCTGTTGTTGCTGACGGTCTACATCCTCTATGAAGCGTACCAACGGTTCCAGGCGCCGCCAGAAATTCGGAGCGGGCCGATGCTGGTCGTCGCGGCGATAGGGCTCGTCGTCAACCTGATCAGCATGCGCCTGCTGGCCGGGGGATCGTCCGAAAGCCTGAACGTGAAGGGCGCCTATTTCGAGGTGCTGAGCGACATGCTGGGCTCCATCGGCGTCATTGTCGCGTCTTTACTCATCATGTGGAAGGGCTGGGTTCTCGCCGACCCGATAATTGGCGCCAGCATCGGGCTGTTCATCGTGCCGAGGACCTGGACGCTGCTGAAACAGGTAACGCACATCCTCATGGAGGGTACACCGGCGAACGTCGATCTGGGAATACTGGAACGGAAGCTCATGCAGATCCCCGGCGTTACGGCCGTCCACGATCTCCACGTATGGACGGTCACCTCCGGCTTCGACGCCATGAGCGGACATCTCGTCGTCGCCGACATATCTGCGGGGCGGGAAGCACTACGCCAAGCGCGCCACATCATGAAGGACGACTTCGGTATCGATCACGTCACGATCCAAGTTGACGACGAAGTTTTGAGGTCCGAAGAGGCCCTGCTCCACGTGTGACGGAGCGAAGTAGTGTGAGCGGCGGAGCACATTTAAATGCGCTTGGCCTATTGGTCATTCGCTACCGGTTTCACCTGCCTGTCGCCTGCCGGCAAGACAAGTTAAACGAAGCTCAAAGATCGAGGGAGAGCGGACTACTGAATGGGCCGAAGGAACCGAACACGCTGTCCCGCGTTTCGCTCTATGGTTTCAACCACGGAGGAATGCCATGGCACAAGACAAAGCGGGCCCGCATCACGATCATCCTGGACACAAGCCTGGAGATGTGGATCAGCATGGGCACCGCGATAAGGCGGGACAGAAAGAGGTTCCTGGCGAGCATCATGATCATCCTGGCCACAAACCTGGAGATCTGGATCAGCATGGCCATCGAGATAAGAGCGGCACAGGCAAGAAATAACAAGAAATAGCCCCGTTCTCCTCTCCTGCTCCATCCATACAGTTTGACCGCCTTTGCGCGCTCGCAAGGCGGTCAAAGCTTTATTGCGCCATAGTTCTGATCACGTGGTTCATGGAATATAAACGTTCCGTCTTGAGGGCGCGTGGTTGTCCTCAATTGCACTCAGCAGGAATATCTTGGAACGCCGGGCTTCTTTGACGGATGCTGGCAACGTGCTATCATCAATGAGGTGAAGCTCCGTCTTGCCATATCGCGGCTGCTTGCCGCGCTTACTATCGTCGGCCTGGTGCTGGCACCGCTGGCACGTTCTGCAATGGCGGGGGCTATAAATGCCGACCCGCACGTCGGCATCACCGCCCATGCGGTCACCTCAGTCGACATGGGCATGCCGGCGGACATGCCGTGCTGTCCCGACCAGGATCCGGTGCCGGATTGCGGCAAGGATTGTCCGCTGATGGCAATGTGCCTTGCGGCGATGGCGCTAAATCTGCCAGCGAGCATCGGACTTGCCATCCCTGAAATGGCCGCAGGCCTGATACTGCCAGGAAACGATCAGGACCTCTCCAGTCTCGGCCACGGTCCGCCCCCAAGACCCCCCAAAGCCTAGTTTCAGGCCGGTACGCGCAACGTACCGGATGCACCGCCGTGCGCTCGTCGCGCGGCGAGAACGCGCGCGGCTTTGCCGCGAGCAGCCGCGCTGGGAATCCCCGCGCGGATTCGCACCTGAAACCAAGGAAACGAACACATGACAATGCTGTGGAAGAAGTGCGCTCTGCTCGGAGCGCTAGCGGCCCTCTCGTGGGTGGTTATCACATCGCAGGTGCTGGCCGATGTGAAGGATTACGAATTCCAACTGGTACAAAGTGAGGTGAAGAAAGCCGACGGCGCGATCGTTGCGGTACGCCTCCTCAACAAGAAGACCGGGAAGCCGGTCCCAGATGCCGTGATATTCGCCAAGCGCATCGACATGGCGCCCGACGGCATGGCGACGATGGCGGAAGCCATTGAACAGCTGCCGTCGACCGAACCGGGCGTCTACCGCTTCAAGACCAATCTCAGCATGGCGGGACGCTGGCAGCTGTCTTTGGGCGCAAAAATCCAGGGTGAGGAAGGCACGGTCGAGTCGAAGCTGGTGCTGAAAGCCACGCCGTGAATCGATCTTTCCAGGTTTTCGCCACCTTCGTCGCCGTTCTGGCGGCGGGGGTTGGCGGCTATTGGGCTGCCACTCTCGGTCTTAAACTGCCCGCGTCTGTCTGGGCAGAGCGCGCATCCCAAACGAATGGGCAGATGGCGGCCGGGCCGGTCATCTATTACCGGGACCCCGATGGCCGGCCGATCTACTCCTTGGAGCCAAAGCAAACTCCTGATGGGAGAAGCTACCGCGCGGTGCTCGCGAGTGAGGACGTTACCTTCGATCCGCCACCCCAAGCTCAGGTCGCCGCCCCCGACTCTGCGGCTTCGAGGCGAGTTCGGTATTACAGAAACCCGATGGGCCTTCCTGACATCTCACAGGTACCTAAGAAGGACTCGATGGGGATGGACTACATCCCGGTTTATGAGGGCGATGACGAAGACGGCTCTTCCATCAAGATAACGCCAGGGAGGCTTCAGCGCATCGGCGTAAAATCCGAGGCAGCGCAAATACGCATCATCGCCGAACCTGTACGGGCGCCGGGCACGATCCAGCTCGATGAGCGTCGGGTCGCAGTGATCTCGATGAGGGCCGAGGCTTTCATTGAATCCGTCGAGAACGTGACCACAGGAAGTGAGGTCCGTAAAGACCAGAAGCTGATGCAGGTCTACAGCCCTGCGATCGCCTCCGCGGCAGCGCAGTATCTCTCATCACCAAGCCTGCCAGGGTCTGCGCAGCGACTCCTGAACTTCGCCGTTCCGCCGCAACTCCTCAGAGAGATTGAGCGCACCAAACAGGTGCCGATCACATTCACCTGGACGGCCCCACGTGACGGCATCGTCCTCGAACGCAACGTGGTCGAAGGCATGCGCGTGATGCCAGGCGATGTGCTGTTCCGAATCGCCGATCATTCGGTGGTCTGGGCGCTGGTGGATGTACCGGAGGCGCAGCTCGCCGGCGTTTCCGAAAATCAGCCCGTGGTCGTCCGGGTGCGTAGTTATCCTGAGAAGCGCTTCCCCGGCCGGGTTGCGCTCGTCTATCCGCATCTCAATTCGTCGACCCGCACAGTGCGGGTGCGGATCGAGCTACAGAACCCCGACTTCTTGCTTCGTCCGGACATGTACGCGGAGGCCGAAATCGATATCGGCAGCGGCCAGCCGACCTTGAGTGTTCCCGTAGGCGCCGTGATCGACAGCGGGGATAGGCAGATCGTCATAGTCGATAAGGGCGAGGGGCGATTCGAGCCCCGCCCTGTCAGCCTCGGACGCCGAGGTGGGGGCTACGTTGAAATCCGTGAAGGCGTTGCGGATGGCGAAGCCGTTGTCACCGCCGCAAACTTCTTGATCGATGCGGAAAGCAACCTGAAGGCAGCGCTGAAGAGCCTGACGGCCGGGGCTCCGCAATGATCACGAAGCTCATCGCTGCGTCATCCCGCAACTTGGTGCTTGTGCTGATTGCGGCGGTCTTTGCTGTGGCGGCGGGCCTCTATGCCATTCTTCACATGCCGCTAGATGCGATTCCCGATCTATCCGACACCCAGGTCATCGTCTACACGGAATACCCAGGCCAGGCGCCACAAGTCGTAGAGGATCAGGTCACCTATCCGCTCGCCACTTCGATGCTCACCGTGCCGCGGTCGCGCGTAGTCCGAGGCTTTTCCTATTTTGGGGTGAGTTTCGTCTATGTGATTTTTGAAGACGGCACGGACATTTATTGGGCACGCAGCCGCGTGCTCGAGTACCTCAACGCCGCCGCCCGGCGTCTCCCGTCAGGCGTCACGCCAACGCTGGGGCCTGATGCCACAGGGGTGGGCTGGGTCTATCAATATGCCCTCCTTTCCAAAGATCACTCGCTGGCGGAGTTGCGTTCCATCCAGGACTGGTACGTGCGCTATGGCTTGGCGAAAGCCGAAGGTGTGGCGGAGATCGCCAGCGTTGGGGGCTTCGTCAAACAGTACAACGTGGTGATCGATCCCCAGCGCCTGCGCGGCTTTGGAATCCCGCTTTCCAAAATCCGCGAAGCGATCCGCGCCAGCAACATGGATGTGGGCGGAAGGACGGTAGAACTATCCGAGTTCGAGTTTGTGGTGCGCGGACGCGGATATCTGAAGGGCATACCCGATCTGCAAAAGATCGTGCTGAAAGTCGAAGGCGGCACGCCAGTTTTGCTGCAGGATGTCGCGCGCGTCGAGCTTGGACCGGATGAACGAAGGGGTATTACGGAGCTGAACGGCGACGGCGAGGTGGCAAGTGGAATCGTGCTGCAGCGATTTGGCGTCAATGCTCTCAATGTCATCGAGAACGTCAAAAGGCGCGTTGCAGAATTCGCAAGTAGCCTCCCAAAGGGGGTTGAGATCAGAGCTGTCTACGACCGCTCGAATCTCATTTATTCGGCCATCGAGACTTTGCGACGCACGCTGATCGAGGAGAGTGCAATCGTCGCACTCGTGTGCGTCGTGTTCCTTTTGCACGTGCGCAGCGCCTTGGTGGCGATCCTCATGCTGCCGGTAGGGGTCCTAATGGCGTTCGCCGCTATGAAAGTGCTCGGGCTTGGATCCAATATCATGAGCCTCGGCGGCATCGCAATCGCGATCGGAGCAATGGTGGATGCCGCCATCGTGATGATCGAGAACGCTCACAAGCACCTGGAACGAAGTGACCCCAGCAAGCCGCGCGTTCAAATTCTGATCGAAGCCGCCAGCGAAGTGGGCCCCGCACTATTCTTCAGTCTACTCATCATCACAGTTTCCTTCCTACCCATCTTCACGCTCGAAGCGCAGGAAGGTCGGCTGTTCAGTCCGTTGGCCTTCACGAAAACATTCGCAATGGCGGCGTCCGCACTGCTGTCAGTTACACTCGTTCCCGCGCTAATGGTCATTTTCATCCGCGGCCGCATCGTGCCGGAGCACCGCAATCCGCTGAACCGGTTCATGATCTGGGTTTACCGACCCGTGATCAGAAGCGTGCTCAAGGCGAAAACGGTAACGATTGTTCTAGCGCTCATGATGCTGGCGATCACGGTGTGGCCGGCACGGCAGCTCGGCACCGAATTCATGCCCAACCTGAACGAAGGCACGCTGTTTTACATGCCAACGACGTTGCCTGGCATTTCGATCACTAAGGCAGCTGAATTGCTGCAAATGCAGGACCGGATCATCAAATCGTTTCCGGAAGTGGAGTCCGTCTATGGCAAGGCCGGCCGGGCTTCCACTGCGACGGATCCTGCGCCCACCGAGATGTTCGAAACGGTGATCAATCTCAAGCCAAAGGCCGAATGGCGGGCTGGCATGACGGTCGACTCGCTGGTGGCTGAACTCGACAAGGCGTTGCAATTTCCAGGCGTCTCGAACGCTTGGACCATGCCGATCAAGGCGCGGATCGATATGCTGTCGACCGGCATTCGCACCCCTGTGGGCGTGAAAGTTTTTGGCGCTGACCTTGCAGAAATAGAGCGCATCGCCCGGCAGATCGAACAGGTCTTAAAAGCCGTTCCGGGCACCTCCAGCGCTTATGCCGAGCGGATCATCGGAGGATATTACCTCGACATCACGCCGAACCGAGACAACCTCGCGCGCTATGGCCTGATGTTAGGCGACGTGCAGGATGTCATCGCCACCGCGCTCGGCGGCGAGGCGGTGACGACAACGGTCGAAGGCCGCGAGCGCTACACCGTGAATGTCCGTTACCCCCGCAGCCTGCGCGACTCGCCGCAGGCGATTGCGGATGATGTCCTGGTGCCGATGCCGGGTGGGGGCACGGTACCTCTCGGGGAGGTCGCCTCGGTCAAACTGACGCGTGGGCCCACCACCATCCGCACCGAAAACGGCCAGCTCGCCGCTTACATCTTTGTCGACATCCGGGACCGCGACCTGGGCGGATATGTTGCTGAGGCTCAGAAGGCCGTCACGGCCGGCGTGCAATTCCCGCCTGGATACTACGTCACCTGGAGCGGCCAGTTCGAATATCTGGAACGGGCGGAAGCGCGGCTGAAGGTCGTTGTCCCCGTCACGTTGCTGATCATCTTCCTGCTGCTCTATCTGAATTTCCGGGCTCTCACAGAAACTCTCATCGTCATGCTCTCGCTCCCCTTTTCGCTGGTGGGGGGGCTTTGGTTGCTCTGGTGGTTGGGGTTCAATCTCTCGGTCGCCGTCGCGGTGGGATTCATCGCTCTCGCGGGTGTGGCCGCCGAGACGGGCGTGGTGATGCTGATCTACCTTGACCACGCTCTGGAAGAAATCAGGGCGAGAAGAGCGGCCGAAGGCAAGGCGCTCACGCGCGCGGACCTTCACGAGGCCATAATGCTCGGCGCTGTCGATCGTGTGCGTCCGAAGATGATGACGGTCATCGCGATCATGGCGGGGCTGCTGCCGATCATGTGGAGCACGGGGACAGGCTCGGAGGTGATGCAGCGTATAGCGGTTCCGATGATCGGCGGAATGATCTCGTCAACGCTGCTCACCCTGGTCGTGATCCCGGCTATCTATGGCTTGATCAAAGGATGGAGGCTGCCCCGTGCGGGCTTCCACGGGAACGTAACTGCGCCATCAGCCGACTATCCACTCACTTCGGAAGTCTCATCATGATGGATGGAATGAGCGGAATGATGGGCGGCATGATGCTGATCGGCATTCTGGCCGTTCTGGTGCTGATCCTAACCGCTGCTGCGTTGATCAAACATCTGGTGCGTCGCTAGCGAGGCGGTGGGGAAATCGCAAATCAGGGCTTAACGAAACAGAGAAAAAATCCAGGTGATGATCTTGCCGGCAAAGAGGGAGACGATCCAACCGAGCGTGGTGATAAGGGTCGTACCCAATGCGAATGCGCCGGCGATTTTCCACCGCGTCACCGCATAGCCCGCCACGATAGGCTCCATTGTCGCGACGGTTTTGGCCAGCGGCTTCATGTCGGCCTCGATTTTTTCAACTCTGGCGCCGATGCACTGTAACCGTTGCCTGTTCTCCCCATGCTGCTCGGCCGCAGAATGACGCACCTCAGCGATTGAGGCTGAAAGTCCACGAACCTCCGCCTCGATGTTACCGATGACGCGGCTGATATCGTCCAGTCTATTGGGCATCGATGTGGCTCCGCAGTCGGCCGGCGCCGCTTGGCGTCTCAGCAGCGATGTTGGAATTGATCTTGTCTGGCGGGGGCCGAAACCGACCTGCGTTGCGGATCGGTGCGTCTACCGCCTGAAGATCCGCGCAACCTTCTCAACCGAGCGACCGCCCACATAGGCGGTGAGAATCATTCCAGCCCAATCAGCGATCATGCCCGTTATCGGGTCAGTGCTTCCCAATCCCAGCACCTTGTCCCACACGATTACCTTCCAGAAGTAGACGATGAGTGGGAACGCGAGCAGCGGCCGAATGATCGCGGTGTACCACCGGCCCTGTTCCGCGATGATGATTGCAGAAGCTTGCTTTCGCGCATCGATTTCTGCCTCGATTTCCTTGGCGGCGAGATCGGCGGCGATGTGGTCTTGGGTGTTGGCCGCATCGAGCTTGGCCTTGTAAGCATTGATCAGCCCGCTGATCACGGGCCCGCCAATGAGGCTGGCAAGCCAGGTCCACATGGCTATTCCCTCCCAACTGGCGAGGCTTCGATGAGCTCGGATTGGTGCCGCTTGTCGGCGAGATTTCGGAGGAACTGAAAGAGCGCGGTCAATGAGATAAGCACCAGGGGCCAAGCCCATGAGGGGACCTGGGCTGTCAGCGAACTCACGTCGACGCCGCTGACTATTGGGGCAAAAAAGTCGTAGCCGCTGACCGCGGCGCTCGCCGCGATCACCAAAACAGAGGAGAGCTTCTGCTTGATGCCTTTGAGCTTCTCACGCAGGGCGACGAAGAAGCTCTCCTCCTGCTGATAAAGCTCGCGCAGTTCGGGGCGGGACTTCAGAATCGGCCGAATCCAAAGCCAGTAGACGGCGGCGACGGTTGCGAAGATCAGGACGAATGTCAGCATAGTGAGCTCCTCTTTCAGATCGGGACGGGAATGAGATTGGGCGTGGGCGCCTCTTGGCGCGCCTGATGCCAGCCATTGAGCGCGTAAACGGCGCCGCCGATTGCACTCGCGCTGACCAGAACGATGGCGCCAGACTCGTAAGGATGGGCGGCGATCCACTCCCAAAATCCGATGCCGCCGGCCGCGCCGCCCGCCGGTATTCCTTTGGTGACGAGTCCTTTGAGGGCCTTCGGCGGAGGGACCACGCCCTTGGCTGGCGCTGCCGTAGCGGCCGGTGCGGCTGCCACCTGCGGCCGAGCTGCAACCGAGTGCTCGGCGAGGCTGAGCGAAAACGCTTTGACCTCGGCGACGCGTCGGCTCCAACCCGCGCCAAAAACCGGCCAAGTCTTCAGCCCTTTGAGAAATCGCAACCGCTCGTCATTGATCGCGAGGACGATTGCTTTCGCGTCGCGCTTGGCGACCGCTTTCAGGACCTCGTTGGTGACTACGCTGGTGTTGTCTGGAAGCCCGACGACACGGCGCAGGACCTTGCCGGAGCGCCCAATCCCAGAATTGACGCCGTAGTCGAAGATGCTGTCATCCACACCAGGCGGAAGCTCGTCACAGCGTTGGGCGGCCCAGTATTTTGCGCGGTAAATCGCCTTCGCCTCGTCGAGCTTCATTACTCGCACGTCGGCCGCTGTGGCGTTCGGCTTCACGTATTTGCGATAGTCGATGATTGTGATCCCGTAATTCGTCGGGCCGCCCGGATCGGATGGGTGGTTGGTGTAGCCACCCTCGTGCGCCAGCAGGCGCCGCAGCGCCTCGTCGTAGGTCGAAGCCGCCATGGGCATCCTCCAATGAAAAAAGCCGCCCGGAAGGGGCGGCTTGCGTTGTGGTTCTGGGTGCGTTCGTTCAGGGGACGTAGTGGCCCCAGAAATGGGAGTGGTCGCTTTCGATGTAGCCGTCGTTGGTCGCGAAATTGACCCGCACGTCGATGACGTCGTTCGCGGCGAGCGGCGTGAGAACCGTGAGATTGTAGGTCGTGACATCATCGGTCGGGGCACCCGACACAGCCCGGCCGCGGCCGAGTTCAGCGCCATTCTTGTAGAACGTCGCGATCACCTTGGTCGGGACGGTCGCGTTGGCTTTGAACCGCAGCGAGAAGCCTAGGGCGTATGGTCCAGCGAACGGCGCGGTAAAATTATTGCTGCCGCCGCTGAAGGCGCTCTGGTCGTTGGAGTCGGCGTTATTGAACTGGACCTTGGTCCAGGTATTCGCGGCGATGTAGTTGTCGAAATTGGTATAGCCCGAGAATTTTGGTGCGAGCGGGATTTTGAATTGTCCGTTGTCTTTCTTGAGGACAAAGCCGGTGTAATAGGTCGAGCCATCCGGCGAGACCTTGAAGGTAAAGTCATCGTCGCCGAGAAGGCCGACCAGCGCGCGCGCCGAATAGTTGGTCTGGAAGGTCAGCGCCACATCGTCGCCGGCAGCCGCTTTGTTGAAGGTGAAGCGGACGTCGTCGGTCTCGCGGTCGAACAGGAACGCGGTGCCCTTCACGATCAAAGCGTTGAGCGCGTCGGCAACCGCGCCGCCAAGCCCGATGTGGCCAGTGTCCTTATCGATCGAGAGGCCAAGATAGAACGTAGAGCCGTCCGGGCTCACCTTGACGCTGAAATCGTCGTCGCCGAGCAGGCCGAGGAGAGCGCGCGTGCTGAAGGCATCCTGAAATGTGAAACCCGCATCCTTGCCGGCGGCGCTCTTGTTTAAGGTCGCTCGGATATCTCCCGTGCCGGGCGTGACATCGTCATGGCTGAACAGCACCCCGTTGGATTTCACGGCGAGACGGTTGCTGGCATCGGCTGTCGTGCGGATGCCGAGCAGCGCCAGGTTCTGGATCGCCGAGACCGCCGACAGAGCATCCACCCAGGCGGAACCGTTCCAGGCCAGCAGTGCCGCCTCATCGATCACCCAGGCGAGCCAGCCGGTCCCCGGAATGAAAAACCGCCAAGCACCGTCGAGCCAGACCGCAACATGATCGGCATGCGTTGCCCAGGCGCCGGTCGGGCTTGCCGCCACGATGTAGCGCGCGCCTTCGGCGGGCGAGCCGGGCGCAGCCGAGAGGCTCCGATCGAGCACCGCCAGTTGCACGAGGGCGTCTAGGTCGAGCAGCGCCTCGTTCACTGGCACGTGTTTCTGTGCCTGGTCTGCCGCAAGCTGCGGCAGGCCCAAGTTCGGTGTCGACATGAGCGTCCCTTAGAGGATTGAAGTTTGTTCGGATGCGATGCCGGGTCCGTAGACCCGCGAGACCTGCGCGACGCGCCAAGTGATCGATGCCGGCACGCTGCCGAAGTCGGCACTCTGCTGCGCGGCCGTGTAGAACAGCATCGGTGCCGCCACCCGCGTTGTGCGCAGTACGGTTGACCCGCTCATGACCTGCACGTCGTAGGCCTCGTTCTCCTCACCGAGCGGCACTTCACTGAGCCAGGCATCGCCACCGAGTCGGGTTCGCCTGATCCAGGAAAGATTGACGTCACCAGAGGCTGGATCACGTCCTGCGTGCAGATAGACCGGCGAGAAGGGCCGCAGGCCGTTGCCTGTGTTGGTGAAAACCAACTCCTCCGACAGATCGCCGGCCGGACCCTGCGGGACCGGCGCGAACCGCCACGCGATGGAAGACCCAATCCGAGAGACGCCGAAGGTCGGGCGCGGCTGCCGCGACGGATCCAGCAAGATGAACCGGCTCGCAATCGGATGCGAGATGATCTCGTGTTCGGTGCCACGCTGACCCCGTAACAGGCGGCTCAGCCGATATCGGCCTTCTCCGATCAGTTCAGCCTGGCCGAACTGAAGGATTTCATTGTCGATCAGCGCGGCGTTGGCGCCTGCCAGAACCCTCTCGTCGGCCAAACTCTGCAGGCTCCCATAATCCAATTGCACCTCGACCGAGTTGACGCGATCCCAACGCCAAGCCGGGCCGACCGCTAGTGTCGTCACGGTCTGGCCCATGACCGACGGCAGTCCGGCGATCGAGGCGACGACGTAGTCAAGTTCGTCCGCCGTTGGCTGGAACAAACTGGTGCCGCGAAATCGGCCGACCCCGACCGGACATGACGCCATATAAAAGCTGGGCGCCGAAGCCTCGTGGGCGTCCATCATGATTGGCATGTCGAACAATTCGACGCGGACCGGCGCGACAGGCTCCGCCGCGGACGGTGGAATGGCGCCGCTGCCGGTTGGCGCGGTGTAGAATTCCGGGATGCCGCCGTCAGTCGCGATCCCGCGCAGCAGCACGAGGCCGGGCTTGCCGTAAGTCACGGAGGTCGCCCGGATGCGGCGATAGACGCCGTCCACCGGCACCTCGATCAGGTCAGTGGCGTCGAGCCGGACCGCCCGGGTTGGAAGTCGGATATCGACTGCTTCGCGGCCTTGCCAGATTTCGCGCAGCGCGCGCTGGCCAATGGCCTGTGCCTGTTCGATGGACAGCACGATCGGCAGGCTGACTGTCGTGACCGATTCAGAACGCCCTATCTGCTTGCGAACCGTCGCGGTCGAGGACTGATAGTCCCGCGCCTCGTCGAGATGGACGACATCGATGGAGATCGGAAGCTCAGTGTCCTGGGTGCGCTCGATCTTGATCCGGGATCGGTCGCCGTCATTCTCGCTGGCACCTAGATCGTTTGCATCGATCACGATCGGCGTGCCGGCACCCCGTTTGACGAAGACGAGTTTGCCGTCGCTTTCAAAGGCATCGAAGAAATAGGCGGTCTGCAGGACGCCGATCATGTCGCGGATCGGCTTTCGTTCTGTCACCACATAGCCGACGACCTCATCATCGAGCGCGGACACGTCGAATTCGTCCTCGGTCAGTCCCGCGCGCAGGCAAAGATCCCGGACGATTTCCGAGAGCAGCATGTTGCCGATCTTCCCTTCAATCCAATGGCCGAGGCGGAAGTTCTCGCCGTCCGACCAGACGTTCGTCAGCGCCGGAAAGAACGGATAGGGCCGAGCGTCCCAGCACCAGACGAAGCGGCGTTCAACCATCTCGCGGCCATTGAGCGGAGAGACCGGATTGTTCGCTGATTCCGACCAGAATTCCTCGGTCGCCTCGAGCGCCGCGCGCTGCACCACCCGATCGACGGCGCGGTTTGAATAATAAGGCGCGAAGCTCTCGCTTGATTTCGGGTCGATGAAAACGTTTGGCTGGTTGGTGGCGCAGTTCACCGAAGGAACGCCGTACTCTGTGAACCAAATCGGTTTCGAGCGCGGCGCCCAAGCTGTCGGCGGTCCCGTCGGCGTGCCGCTTACTCGGGGAACGTGCTCATTTTCCCACCAGAAACGGATGTCCTTGATCGCATAGAAACGGTCGTCGATCGCGGAGCGTTGCGGATCGAAGCCGCGCCGCTCGAGGTCACGGTCCGCCTGCGCCTCGTAGAAATAGTTGATCAGTTCGCCCGAATTCCAACCTGCTGCGATCGTCGCCTTGTCATAGATGGCGCGTGGCACGTCGGTGAGCGGGAAATAAGCGTCGATCCCGATCACGTCGACGTTGGCGTCGGCCCAGAGCGCATCGAGCGGAAAGTCGACATTGGCGCCGCCTTGATCGTGGTAGCGGTATTCCGACCAGTCCGCGGCATAAGTGACGACGCAATCCGCACCCAGGCGGGTCTTCGCCTCGCCCGCAATCGCCTGCCAGTAAGGCACCGCCGGATATGTGCCGGCGCCGTCACGGATCCGGTTGAGTGCCACCATCTCGGAGCCGATGACGAAGCCGTCGACGCCGCCGCCGTCCTCAGCGAGCGACATGCAGTGGCGAACGAAGCGAAGATATCCATCCGGCCGCTCGAAAAATCCAGCAACGTCCGCGGCAGCGCCGCCGATCCGGCCTCGCCAGGGAAACGGTGATGGGTCGGGCGGCGGGATATCCATCATCAGGAATGGATAGAGCGCCACCTTGTAGCCAAGACTGTGCAAGTGCTGGATCGCGCGCACGATTGAGCCATCGCTGATGGTCCCGCCGTAATAGAGTCCCGTCGATCCGTCGGGCTTGGCGAAGGATGACACCAGCGGCCAGGCGGCGCCTCCACCGCCGACCACCGGCCGGCCGGTCCCCATCACCGACCAGGTGTAGGGCGCGGTGTCCGGCAGACGGTCCGGGTAGATCGAATACTCCGCCTCCGGTCGGATCGAGCAACTGGCAACGTCGAGCGATGTGCCGAACCAGGCATAGACCAGGCTCACCCACTCGACATTCGGCACCTCGCGCTTGAGGCCCTCGATCGAGACCGCGAAGTCCGAGGCCTTTCGCCCAGCATTGCTGTTGATATTGGCGTTGCGGACGCGGCTGCGCACGATTGTGGGCTCGTAGGCCCATTCGCCGCTCGCCGGAATGACGCAGACGCTTCGCACCAGATGCCGCGCGTCGGCGACCTCCGGCCGTGAGCCGCTATAGACCTCGATCTCGAAATTCGGAAAGTGGTTGCCGTATGGCGTGAGGTAGAGGTTCTCCAGGACGACGTAGGCGAGGCCACGGAGCGCCGACGTCTTGTCGCTTCCCTCCACTGCCTGAATCAACGGATCCGGCACTTGGCTCTCGTCTCCGTAATAGAGCCGGATCTCGTCGACGTGCTCGGGATCGATTGGCGTCTTGTCGAGCCAGATGCGGTAAATCGATGTGATGGGCCCTTCGCAGATGCCAAGCGCGACATCGGCATAGTAATGATACGTCGTCCGCGTGACTGTCTGAGCCGCGCTTCCGCCGCCACCTCCTTTGCCGCCGCCGCCGACCGTCTCGGTTTCGGTCCGCACCACCTCGCGGATGCCGCGCAGCCAGACGATGTTGGCGGGAACGCGCATGCGGCCCCAGATCGTGGGAATCGTCTGCCCATAAGCGGAGCCCGACAGGCTGACGTCGGTGACGCGCGCGCCCTCGACCGCTTTGCGGTCCTGCTGCGGCCCGAACAGCTGTTGATCGACGAGGCCACCGACATAGGCGCCGAACAGCGCCCCCAGCGACTGCCCCAGGCCGCCACCGATGCCCCCGCCGAGCACGCCACCGGCAAGCGTCAGAACGAGCTGCGCCACCGCTCAGGTCTCAAGCTCGAAGGTCAGATTCGGCAGGCGATTGCCAAACGGCGTGATGTAGAGCTGCTCCATCACCACGTAAGCCAGCCCACGATAGGCCGGCGTTCGATCGGCGCCTTCGACCGCCTGAATCAGCGGATCAGGCGATTGCGCGCCGTCTCCGAGGTAGACGCGCATGTCACCAACCTTGTCGTCCTCGAAAGCATTGCCGTCCGCGAAAACGCGATGCACAGCCGCGATCGGACCGGCGCAAAGGCCCACCGCGATATCGGCGTAGTAGTGGTAGCTCACATTGGTAACGGTCTGGCTTCCGCCGCCACCGCCGCCCTTGCCGCCGCCCCCGACCGTCTGCGTTTCGGTGCGGACGACCTCGTCGAAGCCGCGCATCCATAGGATGTTCGAGGAGAGCCGACCCTTGCCATAGAGCGTCGGGATGACGGCGCCGTAACTCGACGACTGCACGCGCAGATCCTGCATCCGAGCGCCGTACACGGTCTGGCTTGGCGTGCCTCCGAACAGCTGCTGGTCGACGATGCCGCCGACATAGCCGCCGACCAGACCGCCGATCGCACCGCCCAATCCGGGCAACAGCAGGTTGCCGAGGACGTAGCCGCCGACCGTGAGGACGATCTTGGCCACGTCAGTCTTCGATCCCCGGCAGCCGAAAAGCGTGGCGTAATTTTGCGCGCCACCACGGCGAGAACCCTTGCTCGACGACAGCGCGCGCTTCCCGGTAGCAATGAATGAGACCGCCGCCGGGCGTCACGTAAGCACAATGATGCGCAGGACCCTTGCCCGCACCGAACAGTAAGACATCACCGTCTCTAATATCGTCGGTGTCGATTTCCTGGCATCGCTCCTTGAAACCGAGATACATGCGCGGCTCGGCGCGATAGAGATGCCAGGTCTCCGGATAATCGAGTTCGATCGCGATCGGCCCGACGAACGGCAAGGCGGCACCGCGCACGAAGCCGATGCAGTCACAGCCGACGCCTTTGAGAGAGGCTTGATGGTGCCACGGCGTGCCGAGCCAAGTGCGGGCCTCAGCGATCAGCGCTTCGCGCGTGAACATCAGCCCTTGATGGGATAAGAGAAGACTTTGTCGTTGCCGGGAATGTGAGGCTCGCCGCGAAAGTTCAGAATGTTTGCGAACCGCACCTGGCAAGTCTCCGGCGTCTTGTCGCAGCCGGCAATGAGCCGGACCTGATCGCCGATCACAAGGGGACGCGGCATCGCCGTGAAGAGCTGTATCGCTTCGCCGTTGTGCTGAAGCACTTCGGTTGCGGCGCCGGCGTTAGCCCCGGTGAGGAACGTACAGAGACCGAACGTGTAGAAGCCGGTCGGCCTCAGCGTCGGCACGCTGAAGGTGTCGCCGGCCGACACCGCCGACACCGCGAATTCATCTGTGAGCGGTCCTAGATTCACCGTGCACTCGGCACTGCCGAGGTCGGTGCGGCAAAGGCGCGAATAAAGCTTGCCCGAGACCTGCTGCAGGCGGTTGGCGACGCCGCGAATTTCCGCGGAAAACCGGTTGTCCGCGCGCTTCACCTCACCGAGTGTCCCGCGCCGCAACAGCAGCTGCCCCTGGGTGAGGTCGGCCCAGTTGACCAGGAAGATATCGATTGCGGCTCCATCGAACCGGCCGGAGGTTAGATCCTCAGCCTTGAGGGCATCGTCGTCGAGGAAGCCGTCGACGTCGAGATTGTCCACCGAGAGGTCCGCGCCCGACTTGATGGCGCTGGGGAGGAATCCAGTCGAGGCTACGTAGGTGAGGTCATCGATCAGGAGCGGCTGGTCGTGGTCGGTGAAGCCACGAACCCAGCCGTCCTGACGCTGCAGACGCCAGCAGGTGGCGAGTGTCGTGACCTCTCCGTCCAAATGAGCGGCAAGCGCTGATGATGCGGGTTTCATGAGAGCTGATGATAAAGGGCTGCTAGACGCGAAGCTCGACGAGCTGGATCGAGGACACTTGCTGGATGTGATAGGCGACCGCCGTCACGGGCAAATGATCGGTGTCGAAGCGAACTGGCACGTCGAACGCGAAGTCCGCATAGGGCTGAGCAACGGGCGCGGTAGAAAACGTCACAAGACCGGTAAGATGATCCACGGTCACGGCAACCGGATCGCCGTCGACGCGCACGACGACCGTCCCGCTTCCCGGTTTCGTGATGGTGCGCTGCTCAGACGATGGTCCCGAAGCGTATTGCTTGCGCAACTGCCAGACCAAAGGATCCGCCGTGCTCGCCAGCGCCTCTCCTGTCGCCTCGAAATCATTCCAGTCGCGAAAGCGAAAACCGTACGCGCGTCCCCGTCGCGCACGAAAGAAGGCGATCACCTCTGCCATCTGCTCGCGTGTGCGGATGCCCGTCGAGATGTCGAACTTGGCGCGCGCCGCCGACCAGTTGACGTTGCGCTGCTCATAGCCGGACGCGACCGCGATCACGTCGGTGGAGAATTCCGGGCCGCCGATCGCCCCGCGGGCGATGGCGTCCGGAAACCTCACATCGTGAAAGCCGGTCACAGGTTGCGCTCGGCGCGCCGGAGTGCCGACGCCATGTCGGCGGTGATCTGTCCCTGGGCGCGCCGGAAGGACGCTGCATCTGGGGTCTGTACCGCAAAGTTCAGAATGACCGGAGCGGGTTGCTTGTCGCGGCCATAGGCAGCGGCCTCGGTGCGATTGAGCACGCGTTCGCCGCGTTGCAGGATCGCCGGCACTTCATCCGGCGAGAGGAACGCGCCTTCGTGCAGACGCGGCGCATTGTGGAATATCGCTGCGGGAGCAAAGCGAGGACTGCCGCCCACCCCAACCACGCCACCATCGTGAAATTTGAAGCTCTGGAACAGATTGCCGAATAACCCGCCGACATTGTTCAGCGTCGTCAGATTGGTGCCGAACAGCATGTTCTTCAGCGGATTGAGCACCGCAAGCCGCAGGATTTCCTTTTCGATATCGGCGAGTGCGGCGCGACCGGCGTCGGCCCAGGACTTCCAATCGGTCTTGCCTTCGGCGATCAGCGTCGAGAAGTGGTTGAAGGTCGTGTCAGTCATGCCTTGCAGCGATTGCATCGCGCCCTGCGAGCGCGCGAGCTCCTGGTTTAGCCGTTCGATGCTGCCCGCGTTGGCCAGAATGGCTTGACCCTCAGCGCTGGCGAGATCGATGCCTCGTTGGCGCAGCTGCTGCTCGGCCTGCAGCTGCGCAATGATGACCGCGCGCTGGGATTCGCTGGTGCCGGCCAGGTCGATCTGCTTCTGCAGCAGTTCGAGTTGGTTCTTCTGTCCCTCAATCGTTTGTAGCGCCGCGGCGCGGGCCTGCTCGCCATGCAGGCGTGAGTACGCTCCGCGTAGCGCGTCGATCACCCGGCCGAGCGTGCCCTTGGCATCGCCTTCCGCGAGCGATTGCGCGACCAGCAGCGGGCGTAGCGCCTGCTCGACCTGCATCTGCTGGTTGGCTTGCTCGGAGGAAAGCCGTCCCGCCGCCATCGCGTCGTTGACGCGCCGCCTCGCCGCTGCCTCAGACCCGAGATCGTTGACCGACTTCGCGGATTGCGCCGCCTGTTCGGCGACTTGCTCGAGGAGCAACTCGCGGGAGCGCTTCTCGACGTCAACGCCGTTCTGCACCGCCTCGGTTAGGGCCTTGCGCCTGACCTCTGCCTGCTGCGCGGCCGCTGCGCTCTTGAGATAGGCGTCGGCGACCGCCAGCGTCGCCTGTGCATTGACCGCAAGCACGCGCGACTGGTCGATCAGCGCCTGCGTCGCATCGGCACGCGCCTTGGTGCCGGCGCGGATGACGTCCGCCTCGGCGATCGCGGCCGGGATGGCCTGGCCGGAGAGTTCGAGCCGGCGGCGTTCCTCGGCGATTGCGGCTTTCTGCGCCGGCGTCTTGGCGGCAAGCGCCTGGATTTCCAGTTCATCGAGGCGGCGCGCCTTCTCGGCCGGATCGAGCCAGGTCAGGATCGCGCGCGTGACCGCGTCGTAGGCAGTCTCGACCTGCTTGAGATCGGCCACCTTCTGCCGCGCCAGCGGATCGTCGAGCGCGGTGCGCAATTGCGCCTCGCGCGCCTTCAGGGTCTGCAACTCGTCGAAGCCAGGCGTCAGATCCCGGGCGACGCTGCCGGCCCGAACCGAGAGCTCGTTGGCCTTGGCTTCCTTGGCGCGCGCCTGGACGGCGTCGAGCTTCGCCTCGATCTTGGCGATTTCCGCGTCGACGTCCGCCAGCATCCGCGTATTGAAGTTGCGGGCCTGCGCGGCGAAGCGGGTCGGCGGGTTCTCAATGAGCGCCTGCAGGCGTTCCCGCGTGGCCTGCAGCTGCTTGAGCTGCTCCTCGATCGGTGCGCCGTCGAACAGCCGAGACATGCCGCGGCCCAGCGCATCGAAGGCGTTCGACGCCATTCGGCCAACGAAGTCCCAGGCACGGCCCAACGTGGTCGCGGCGTCCGCCGCATTGATCAGGCTGCCCTTGAGGGCATCGAGCATGACTCGCTGCGCGCCGGTGCGATCGTTCTGGTCTGAGAGCGTCCGGATATAGAGACGCGTCCGGTCGTCCAGGAAATTGAGCTTCGCATTGAGAGCGTCGGCGCCCTTGACCGGATCCGCGAATCCCTGCGCGAGCTCCTTGGTGGCAGCCGTGATGTCGACGCCCGCGGTGGCCGCATAGTTCTTCGCGACCTTGATCAGGCCCTCAAAATTGGCGACGCCGATCTTGCCGGTCTGGAGGAAGGCTGCCTCCATCTCGCGGGCGGCGGCAACCGACACGCTCCCGGCGGAGGCGGATTTCTCCGCGATCTGCTCGATCTGGCCGACGGTGGCGCCAGCCGCGCGTCCGGTGCCGCCAAGCGCGACCTCCAGCTCCTTCTGCGAGGACACGTAGGAATAATAGGCGTAGGCGACGGCGCCGCCGACGCCGGCGATGCCGGCGATCACGGCCGTGGTGGCCGTGACCAGCGACGTCAGCCCCTGCCAGACACCACGCAGCACGCCGCTCACGCCAGCGCCGGGTCCGAAGATCTGGGCGATCTGCGAACCCTGCTGCATCAGCACCATCAAGGGGCGCTGGCCGCCGGCAAGCGAGACCACCACGTCGTTGAGCTGATAGCTCAGGTTGACGAGTTGGTTGGAGGTCAGCTTTCCGCTGGCGCTGACACCGCCGAGCGCCTTGGTGGTCGCGTCGAACCGCGCCTGCGCCAGGGCGTGAGCCGCGGCCTGCTCGGTCGCCGTGATCGCTCCGGCCTTGAAGAGTCCGTTTGCCTCGGCGACCTCGGCGTTGAGACGTCCTTGTGCCGCGCCGAGTGGATCGATCTGCGCCCGGAGCGCAGCCGTGCGCGCCGCCAGATCTTCCGTCGCCTTGGCGGACTCCTCGAAGACCGAAGCCGACTCGCGGGCGGACTTCGGTACCGTACCGACACCGAGCACGGCGTTGAAACTGCGCTGCGACTGATCGGCCGCGCCGGCTTGGCGCGCCGCTTCAGCCAACCGCTGCAGGCGTTGCGCCTGGCGATCCGCGGCGGCGCCAGCCGCATCCATGTCGGTCGCGACGCCACGGAACGCATCCTGGCCCGCCTTGCCGACTTCCTCGAAGGCGCGCTTGACGTCCGCCTTACCCTCGACGCCGAGGCGGATCGAGACGCTGGTGGTGGACATCGCTGGCGGAGGCTCGCTATCGGACGGCTGCTGTCAGTCGTTGTCGCGGCGGTAGCCGCGAACGATGATGGGCTCGATCTCGGGGATGAGCTCGACGACGAGCGGCGTGAGCGCGCCCATGGCATCGGCCAGCAGCAGGACCGATCCGAAATCCAGCGCGTAAACGCCGCCCATGACGGCACGAACCTGCCCAGCCGACCGGCGCAGCACCGCCCAGGCCGCGCGTCCTTCCGCGGTTTGCGGCGCCTGCTCCCGATAGGGGCAGGTCGCGCACGTGTCGGAACACGCCGCGCAATAACCCTCGCCCCCGCCGAAGTGCCATTCGGCAAGGGCGATCAGACGTTTTTTTCCGTGTCCCGAATGAGGGCTGGGCCGACATAGAGCCGGTCAATGGCGTCGAAGACGGGCCAGTGCTCGAGCAGTGCGTCGATATTGTCCGGCGACGGCTCGACGACATTGCCGTCGGCATCACCGATGCCCTCCCACGCCGCTATCCCGGTGTGCGAGAGCGATCGCGTGAAGGCGACGCCGGCCTTGATCGACGCATCATCACCGCCCGCTTGCAGCACATCGGCCGCCACACTGCGGGCAAGAAGGATCGCCGCCACGCTGATCGGGCGAAACTGGAGCCGGACGCCGCGCGCGACGTCGAGCCAGAACGGCTCGCGCCCGACACCAAGTTTGAGCAGCGTTGCAGCCGCGGTCTGGTCGGTCATGGATCAATACCCCGTCACGTCATTGATGAGTTCGGCCGTGCATGTCTTGCCGACGGTCGGGTCCTTGGCGGCCTGCCAGGCGAACCCTGCCTGGATGCCGCCTGGCCCCTGGATCGGCGTCTTGGCCTTCGGCAGGAATACGCTGTGCACGGTGAAGAGGAGTGCGTTGTCGGCGTCGATTTGCCAGCCGAAGGAGAGCTCACAAGGGTCGCCCGATGTGGCCTGATCGAGCAGCACCGTGTCGGCGAAACGCACATTGATGTTGCCGGACACCGCGACCATCGCCGGATCGGCATCCTCGATGCGGCCGTCAGGCCGGATCACCTCGACCTTGTCGAGATTGTTCGAGTACATGAGTTCGGCCGAGACGATGTGACCGAGCGCGACGTCGTCGCGCTTGATGTCGCCCATGAACTGCGAGAACCGCTCGATTACCGCGGTCGTCGGCGAGCCTGCGCCCGTTGTGGTGTTTTTGGTTTCGCCCTGGGCGATCAAGCTCATGGTGGCGTTGAGGAGATCCGAGCGTTGCAGCTGGATCTTCATGGAGTTGGCGCGCACGCCGACATTCATGCCGAAACTCGGCACCTCCGGCATGCCGAGTTCGATCGCCATCGAGGGCAGCGTGAGCGCGCCGGAGACGAAGGTGTGGGTGATGACCCCACTATTGTCGACCGAGGTAGGCGCTCCCATCAGCAGCTTCAGCCAGTAGCCGAAATTGCGAAGATCGACCGGCACGACCGCGTCGCCCTCGTTGTTGACGACGTCGCGGCTCGGCGGCAACGGCTCGCGGCCGTAACCTAGAAGATCGCTGGCGATCAGGTTCTGCTCGTCGCCAAGCGCGCAGGACACGAAAGGCAGCTTTTTGTAACCCGCGACCGGTGCGGTGCCGTAAGTGGTCTCGAACGCCGCTGCCATGACGGCATTGGCGCCGCGCGCGCGTGCCATGAGGTTCTCCCGAGCTTGAAGGAATTCAGTTCAGCGGATCGGTCGTGCCGTAGACCGCGACGATGACGGCGTCGGCCCATCGGACCGCGCGGGCACCTGCAGTCTCGATGTCTTCGGTCGCAGGTGCTTCGGCTTCGACGAAATCGCAGAGGCCGCCAAGGGTGCGGTTGGATGCGACGGCAGCGCCGATCGCGGCCAGCATGTCGTCGAGCACGCGCTCGCGGGTTTCGCTTGAAGTTTCGTAGGCTGCGATCTCGATCGGAATGCGGTGGGCATAGATGTAAGTGAGCGGCGATAGCGTCACCTCGGGTTCGCCGGGATCGCCATCGCGCACGATGACGAGGCCGCCTGGCGGGACACGCTCTGGCTTCGCCAAGTTGCGTTTCACCTCGGCGCTGGGGAGCGCTGAGGCGATCAGCGCGTGGATGGCACCGAGCACCTGTTCTCGACGGCTCGTCATGGCGTCGTGGTCACTTCCAGTGGGTCGCGAGAAGGTCTGGCACGCGGGACGCCCATTGCTGAGCAACGCTTGCAACATCCAGGCGCTTCCGCAGTGAGACCTGCGGCACCAGGATGAACACCACGACCGTTGAGCGACCCCCGATGCGCGTGAAGGAGGCGCCGCCGCGCGTACGTCCCAGATTCGGGCGTGCGAGGCCCTTCTTGCTCAGCCGCGCGTTGTCGGCGACGAGCAACGACGGCCGCCCACGCCGATACACGAAACGCAGCCGCATCCCGGTCCTCCGCTCCCAGCCACCCGGCGTGATCCGCTTCATGGCGCCTGTGGGGTTAATGCCCTTCACGCCGGCGGCCGCCGTCGGGATTGCGAGCCAGAAGCCGCGGCTCGATTTGATCGTAACGCCGCGGTCGAACGCATCGACGATATTGGGCGCTCTCGACCACACGAAGGATGCGGCCTCGAGGCTGATCGCGGCGTCTGGATAGGTCTTCCCGCGCCAGGTGTTCGCCAGCCGCTGTCCGAGCCCGGCATCCGCGACGTCCGCGCGCAGGTCGCCCTTGAGGCCATCCGTCGCTTCCCGCATAGCCGCGGTCACAGAACGCGCCGCCTCTGTTTCGACCTCACCGAGACGCGCGGTGAGATCATCGGTCTTAAAGGTGAAGCGCATCGGGATCAGACCGGCGGCGCCGCCTCGCATGTCCACACGAGCCGCAAGCTATCGATCACCGGTGTGGCGATGATCTCGAACGTCTCAGAGTCAATCTCGACGGTATCGCCAGAGGCCGGCGCCGCAATCTGTGATCGGCGAACGTCGATCAGCATCGTCGGCAACATGACGCGGCCGTCGCCGAAATTGGCGGCATGGTCCGGTCTTTTGCTGACGACGCGCACGACGGTGCCGGCGCCGATTCCACCAGGGCGCCAGAGAGCGTCGCGCGCGATGTTGGGATCGACGAACAGCGCGTCGATCGCCGCCGTGAATGCATCCATCAAGGCGGCTCAGTTGCTCGTCAGGATCTTCACCGCCAGCCGCGGGCGCTTGTTGACCGGCAGCGGAGAGGCTTCGGTCTTTACGTCGATGGTGCTGCCGTCCTGCCGTGCGATCTGGCGCGCATAGATCGGCAAGCCCATGGTGTTGACGGTCTCGATCAGGTTCGCGGGCGCGCCGTAGGTGACGAACGTGTCCATGGTGCCGAGCGGGAACGCGATGCCTTCGTTCGCCGGCACCAGAGTTTCCGTCGTGCCGGTCGAAAGCGTGACAGTGGCGTTGTATTCCTCGAACACGATGCCGGCGAACGGGAAGCGCCGTCGGGTGTCCTCGCGCAGCGGCTGCGCACCGGTCGATGAGAAGTACTTGTAGGCCTCCTCGACCTTGGCGTGGCTGATCAGCTTGTCGAAAAAGCCCGGGCTCACCAGCGCGAGCACACCGTTCATCGTCTCGCCCTTGAGCTCAGTCTCGATGTCGCGCAGCACTTCGCGGCATTTGCCCTGGATGTTGGTGCCGGCGGTGCCGAGCACGAAGTCGACCGATTGCTGGGCGAGGCCGAACTCGTCGAAATAGTCGTAGATCTCGGTACCGGCGCCGTCCTTCACCACGCCGCGCAGCGCATTGATTTCCATGTATTCCCGGGTTTGCGCGTGCTTGGCCCGCATACGCGTGATCTTGCGCTCCATGACGGTGGCAAGCGGATCGGCTGCGTCGGCGACGCCGAAGCCGCGCACGCCCTGGATATCCTGCGGCGTGATGACGTCGTCGTGCGGGATCCACGGCACCGTGAAGGAACGAGTCGAGCGGTTGTCGCGATTGGCGACCGTGGCCGGCCCGCCGAGCGGAACGGTCGGCAGCAGGTTGAGCACACCCTCCGCTTGCTCAATGATGACGCTGCGCTGCGTGATGCCTTCGAAGCGGAACAAGCCCATCGTGCCGAGCCGCGTGTAGATATTTGGCAGGATGTTGATGGCCGAGGTCATCTCCGCGAGCGTGTAGCCGCCGGCGTCGAACGGATTGATTATGGGTGCCATGGAGGTTCCTTCAAATGAAGTGGGCCCCGACGAGGATCGTCCAGGCCCGAAAGAGGACGAAAGTGGAAACGGGTGAGCGCCGGTCAGGCGGCGTCGCGAGGAACGATGCCGACTGCCGAAAGCTGCGCGTGCTTCGTGGTCTTCTCCGCGGTCAGATCGACTGATCCGTCGAAGACGAGCGCCGCCTTCGAGACGATGACGGGACCGCGCGCCACCACCAGACCTGTTTTGTCGCCACCGGTCGCATCCACAGCTCCGATCAGGACGGCAACCGCGGTCTCCGCGCCCTCGTCACCGGTGACCTCGGCCACGGGCGAGAGGCGATATTTGCCCGAGGTAGTGATCTTGCCGAGCACCGAGCCAAGCGCATAGCTCGTGCCCGATTTGAGCGTCACGGTTTCGCGCGAATAGCTTCCATTGAGCTCGAACTTGAGCAGGTCGCCGAGTGTCGGCGACATCGTCAGGGTGGTCATGGTTGCTCCTTGTGATCAGACATTTGCCGCTGCGGCGCGCTGCTTCGCGCGGCGCACGATCGGACTGTCGCCGGCGACCGGTGTGGACGGCGCCGCGGCGATGATGGTCGCGGCCTCCGAGCGCGCCGCGAGAGCATCGAGTACGCTGCGGCGCAGATCATCCGCCGAGATGCCCTTACGCATGGCGTCGGCCGCATCGACCGCAACGCCGAGCCTGGCCGCCTGCGCGGCAAGCGCCGCGAGGTCGGCATACTCGGCACGCAGGGCATCCGCCTGGGCCGATGCCGCGGCCGGAGCGGTTGCCGGCGGTGGAATTGGTGAAGGAGCCGGTTCAGCGATCAGCGGTTGCGCAACGGGCGCGGGCGTACCCGGTGAGTGCGGCTCGTTCGCATTTGGCCGATCGCCTTCGGTCTCGTTGGTCGCCATGGACGTGCTCCTTTTCGTTTTAAGGTTGGTCGTGAGTCGCGCGGGCGGATCGAGTGGAGCGACCGCAGCGGCCATCTCGGCGATCGCCAGGTCGAGCGTGCCGATGCGGTCGGCGAGCCCGGCTCGAATCGCCGCCTCACCGCGATAGATCGCGGCATCCGTCGCGCGCACCGCCTCGCTCGTCACCCTGCGGTTCGAGGCAACGATGCCGCACAGTTGCGTGTAGAGCTGATCGACGTCCGCCTGGATGGTGGCGCGCGCCCGATCCGACAGTGGCTGATGGGAATTGCCGTCAATCTTGGTTTCGCCGGCGAAGACGTAAGTCCAGGTCAGCCCCGCCTTCGTATCGGCCGCGCTCTCGTCGACGTGGACCGCCACCACACCGATGGATCCCACCTCACCGGTCCGCGTCACGTAGAGCCGGTCGGCGCTACTGGCGATCGCATAGGCGGCCGACAGCGCGCATTCGTTCGCCACCGCCCAAAGCGGCTTTTTGGCGTTGGTTTTGGCTGCCCGGATGATCTCGACCAAGTCAAAGAGACCTCCGACTTCGCCGCCGGGTGAATCGATGTCGAGGATCACACCCTGGACGGAAGGATCGGCCAGAGCGGACACGATCGCGTCGCCTACGTCCGCATATGACAGCAGCCCGCTGGCAGCATCGAGATAGCCCGACCGGCTCACCAACGTGCCGGTCACGGAAATCACCGCGATATTCTGCTCAGTGATCGATGTCTCGGGTCCAGCATCGGGCGTCCCATCGGCTGGAGCCAGCGGAGTGCCTGCGAACCGTGGCGCCAGCACCGCGAGGATCACCTCGAGCTTGCCGCGCGCGATCAGCAGCGGAGTCCCAAACACGCGGGACGCCACGAACGGCAGATCGATCATGCTGGTTGTCCAGTGTCAGTTGCGGCCGCATCCGTTGCCGCTTCGCTATCGCCGGGCCGCTGCGCCTCCGGCGCTGGCGGCGTCGCTCCGAACGTCAGGCCGAGCGATTTCTCGCGGGCCTTGTCGGCCGCGATCTCGGTGTCGACCTGCTCGGCGTCATAGCCCCGCTCGGCCAAGGCCTGGGTCCGGCTCTTCAGACCGGCGTCGATCTGCTCAATCTCGGCACGGGCGTCCTTAAGCGGATCGACCCAATCCCACTTCGGCGGCAGCCACCCGCATGCCAGATATTCGCGCCGGCGACGGTCGTACTCTGGGAGCTCGAGGGCGCCCGCGATCGCCGCGGTGTCCATCCAGCGCGCCCAGACCTGCCGGCAGAGCTGCCAAACGATTACCGCGTGCTGGTAGGCTTCAATCCGCCGCCGGAATTCCAGCAAGGCGAGGCGCGAGTTCGAGTAGTTCGCCTTGAGCATGTCGTTCGAAAGATACGCGTAGGGCACCCCGAGCGCGGCCGAGACCTGCAGGAGCGTGCGGTACTGGAACGGTTCATAGGTCTGGCCGACGTCGGCCGGCGCCGAGGTCTGCACCTCCTCGCCAGGCTCCAGCATCGTGATCTGGCCGGGCTGAAGATCGATGGTGCGCTCGTCGTTCTCGTCGCGGCCCTCCACGGCATCAAGTGGTTCGGCCGGCGCCGGCGTTGTGATGAAGAGCGCGTGCATCGCCGCGACCTTCTTCCGGTCGAGCTCAGCGTCGTCGTACTGATCAAGCAGGAACAACTTGACGATGCCGGCCGCGAAGCGGGAGACGCCGCGCAACTGTCCGGCGTCGACCGGATCGATGACGTGCACGATCTCGCTCGCCGGAATACGCACCATCTCGCCGGCCATGCCGAAATCGGTCATGTCGCCTGGGTGGCGTCGCAGAAAGTGGTAGGCAACACGCCGTCCGATCGCATCGAACTCGATGCCCTGGCGGATGACGTTGCCGCCCGGCACGCTCTCGTTTCGATTGAGCGGCAGCATTTCGGACGGCAGCATCTGCAGCTGCAGCGGCACCGTGAGCCCGTCCTGGGGCCGGCGCGGACGGAAGCGAAAGAACACCTCGCCGGCGATGAACACCTCGCGCGCGGCGCGCCGCTGCAGCCCGTAAAAATCCGTGAAGCCCTCGGCGTCGGCCTCGTCGGTCCAATCGACCCAGAGTTTCTGGATCGTCGTCTTTGTCTCGGACTCCTTGATCAATGAGGACGGCTTGATGCCGGCGCCCACCACATTGCCGGCCCAGCTTTCGATGGCGTTCGCCGCATAGCCGTTATTGCGGACGAGCCAACGAGCCCGCGCCGTGATATCCGGCCCGGCAGCCGCGATCAGCGTGTTGAGATGCGCCCGGCTTGGCTGGAAGCCCTTCAGCCTGCGGCTCGACAGTCCCGCCTCGAAGCCGCCGATGAACGCGCCGACGCGGCGTCGCACGTCATTCAGCGCAGCGAACACCGATTAAAGTCCTTTGGAGGCTGACGTAAGGATGCGACGCCGTCGGCCCCCTTCATTGGCGGCAGCGATCCGCCGTTCGAGATCTGTCAGCGCAGCGACCATCTCTGCGTCGGTTGCGTAGGTGACTCGTCGGCCATCGGTCTCGACGGTGCGGACGCCGCGATATCGCGCGGCGAGCAGCGCGTCGCGCTGCACCGTCATCTCCTCAAGAGTCATGGTCAGCCCAGATAACTTGAACGGAACACACGCCGGTCGCGACGTTTCGGCGAACGCCGAACCAAGCCGGCGATGCTGTCCGCCGGCGCTTCCATGTCGACAGGCTGCTCTTCCTCGATTTCAGGCGGACGCCCGACTTGTTGTTCGAGGTCGCGCCACATCGCTTCGGTCCATCGGTCGGCGCCGGCGATCCACGCCGCGGCCCGGGCGTAGACCCGACAGTCCAGCGCTTCGTTGCGCTCGCGCACCTTCTGCCATTCGAGTCGCTGGAAGCCACGTTTGGTTTTCACCGTGATCAGCTGCTCGGCCACGAGCTGCTTGATCCACTCGACATCCGTGCCGTGCGGCAAATGCACGTAGCCCGCCGGAATCTTGGCGCCGGCTGCTTTCTCCCCGTCCGTCGGCTTCGTCAGACGCAAGAAGCGATAGGTCTCGCTCTTGAAGGTCGAGACCGCGATCGTCCAGAGCCGCGCGCCGCGACGGAGCTTCTTTCCGCCTTCGGTCACGTCGACATGGGTCGGACCCGCGACGGGTGCCGACCGGTTAAAGCCTTCGACGCCCTTGATTGGCGCCACCTGCGCGTGACCCGCGCGGCGCGCCCAGGAATAGACTGCTGGCGATTCATAGCCCGTGTCGATCGCGAGCTTGGCAAGGCCAAGCTGCGTGCCGTGCGCGTGCGGCCAGGTCCGGGTTAGCAACCGGTCGAGGTCATCCCAAGTCTGACCTCGCTCGGGACCGCCGTCGATCACGATGTGGTCGACGAGCCAGCTTTCCAGGCCACGCCCCCAAGCCCAGACATCGACCTCGATGCGGTCCTTCTGCACGTCCGCGCCGGCCGTCAGGAACAGTCCACCCGACGGGATCGTGCCGAACGGCCAGTTCTCGCGCCGCTCATAGAGCCGCTGCCAGTCCGGCGCCTCGCCGGTCTCGACCCAGGTCAGACCGAGCACGCCGTTCTTGAAGCTGCGCTTGGCCTCGTCCGTCGCGTGTGCGGCTTCCGACATCCGGGCGATGTCCGCCCAAGACAGCCAGCCGACCGGCGAGTAGAGCGCCGAGATGTGGAAACCGATGCTGGCAGGGTCGGCGCTTTGCGCTGTGGCGCGCCACGCGCCAGCTTGCAGCATCGCGGTCTTATGGTGTTCCTCGATCCGGCCGTCGCAGGCTTCACATATATAATGAGTGGTCTCAGGCCGGCCCTTCTCCCAGCGAAGTCGCTCGAAGATGAGCCACTGCGCGTGCTGGCAGTGTGGGCACGGCACGACATAGCGCCGCTGATCGGAGGCCTCATATTCCCGCTCGATGCGGGAGATGCCCTGGATCGTCGGCGTCGATGCAAGGAACGCCTTGCTCCTCCACGAAAACGTTCGGGTGCGGGCCTCCGCAAGCGCGACTGGATCGCCTTCCTCGTCGGCGGAGGGGGGATACGCGTCGACCTCGTCGAGAAACAGATAGCGGGCCGGCATCGAGCGCAGCCCCACTGCGCTGTTGGCGCCGGTGATAACGAGCAATCCAGCCGGAAACTCCTTCGACAGCACGGTATTGCCGGCGTCCCGTGCGCGGGACGGCCTGACGCGCTCTCGCAACGCTGGGCTCTCGGCGATCAGCGGCTCGATGCGTTGCCGCGAGAAGCGTTTGGCCAGTTCGACGGTCGGCTGCACCGCCAGCATCGGGCCTGGCGCATGATGGATGATGTAACCGATCCAATTATTGCCGGCTTCAGTTGCGCCAACCTGCGCCGCCTTCATGAACACGACACGGCGCGCCGGATGAGACGGCGACAGCGCGTCCATGATCGCGCGCATGTAGGGCGTGCGATCGGTGCGATAGCGCCCCGGCTCCGCGGAGGCGCGCGGGCTTAGAAAGCGGTGCGTGTCCGCCCATTGCGAGATCGTGAGCAGCGGATCGGGCGTGAGCCCGTCGCACCAGGAGCGCCATAGATCCTCGCCGCCATCGAAGTCGATCAGTTCATCGGAATTCTGGTTTGACCTCGGTGAGTTCGGCGAGGTGAGCGCGGACATGCGTCTCCAAGGCTTTCTGCATCGCGTGCGCCTCCACGCCGAGTTCGGACGCCATTAGCGCGGCCACGCGCGCCGGCCAGTTGATCCAGGTGTCGCGTTCCTCGCGCGCGAGGCGGAACACCATCGCGGTGGTGCGGGCGCGGTCGATCAACTCGCCCTTCATGCGCTGCAACCGCAGCCGAGCGAGATGCGCCTTGGCGATTTCGTGTGCGGTGCGCGCCTGGACGAAGGTGACGCTGCCGCCCGCCGGGAGACCTTGTTCCTTCAGCGTCTCGCGAACCGAGCCGACCGCCGCTTCCGCGATGGGGCGAAGCTTTTCAGACGGTGCCTTAGGCCTGGCTTTGGAGCGGCCGGGATCGGTCGACCGTTCCCATGCGGCGTCCGCCTTGGCCTGGTCGATGGTACCGTCGGGCTCGGCGGGTACGCGGCCGGCCTTGATCGCCCGCATCACCGCGACGTGGCTGACCCCGCGGTGCCGCGCGTAAGCGCGAATGGATACTCCCATGCGTTCGGCGGCCCACGATAGCAATCAAATGATCGGCGATTTTGCTTGGCTTGCGGGCCGATCAGAGCATGTATGCCCCTCACCCCCCACTCGGGGCTCCGGTCAGTAGAAGAGCCGCGATGATCGCGGCTCACCACCAAGGAGCCCAGACATGGCCAAGGCGAAGACCCGCAAACCGGTTGCGAAGAAGCGGGTGTCGAAATCCAAAGCACCTACCAGCCGCGCGGACAGCAAGCAGGCACAACTGATCAAGATGCTTGAACGCCCTGACGGCGCGACCATTGACGAAATCGTCAAGAAGCTTGAGTGGCAGTCGCACACCGTGCGCGGCGCCATCGCGGGCGCGCTCAAGAAGCGGCTCAAGTTGAAGGTGGAGTCAGAGAAGATCGAAGGCCGCGGTCGCGTATATCGGATCCCCGCCTAAGCTTCCGGGTCCGACCCGATAAACTTTTGGCCGGTGACAGCATGCGTCGCGCTGCCACCGCTCAAGCTTTGCCAACGCTCGACGATGACATCGACATATTTGGGATCGAGTTCGACAAGCCGCGCTCGGCGACCCGCGCGCTCAGCGGCGATCATCGTCGTGCCTGACCCACCGAACGGGTCGAGAATGATGTCGCGGCTTTTCGACGAATTGCGGATGGCGCGCTCGACCAGTTCGACCGGCTTCATCGTCGGATGCAAATCATTCTTCACAGGCTTGTCGACGAACCAGACATCGCCCTGGTCGCGCGCGCCGCACCAATAATGATCGGCGCCGTCTTTCCAGCCGTACAAGATTGGCTCGTACTGGCGCTGATAATCCGATCGACCGAGCGTGAAGGTGTTCTTCGCCCAGATAACGAAGGTCGACCATTTGCCGCCGGCGTCGCGGAAAGCCTTCTGCAGTCGGTCCAGTTCCGAGGACGACATGCAGATATAGACGGCGCCCTTCGTGAGCGTGAGCATATTGACGCAAGCATCGTAGAGCAGCGCGCCAAAGTCCTCGCCGAGTGCGTCATTGAGGATCGGGCGGTTTTTGCCCTTGCGCTTGTCCTTTTCGGAGTTGGCGTAGTTCACGTTGTAGGGCGGATCGGTGAAGGCCATGTCGGCGAGCTCGCCGTCCAGCAGCTTCTCGACATCGGACAGCACGGTGGCATCTCCGCACAGCACCCGATGCTGGCCGCAAATCCACAGATCGCCTAGCCGGCTGATCGGCTCCGTCGGCAGCTCGGGCGCTTGATCCAGGTCCTCGCCCTCATCGCCAGTCTCCGCCAGCAGCCGGTCGAGGTCAGCATCGTCGAAGCCGAGCAGCGCGAGGTCGACATCCTCGTCCTTGAGCGCCGTCAGCTCGGCGGCGAGCATCGTGTCGTCCCAACCGGCGTTTTCAGCGATGCGGTTGTCCGCGATCATCAATGCCCGGCGCTGCGTCGGCGTGAGATGGGCGAGGACGATCACCGGCGCGTCCGAGAGGCCGAGCTTGCGGGCGGCGAGGACGCGGCCATGTCCCGCCACGATCACGCCGTCGTCACCGACCAGCACCGGATTGACGAAGCCGAACTCTGCGATCGACCCCGCGATCTGCGCCACCTGATCTTCAGAATGGGTTCGGGCGTTGCGGGCATGCGGGATCAGCCGGTCGAGCGTCCAATGTTCGACCGTGTTGGGCATTTGAGGCGTCATGATTGATGTGCGGTTAGGCTCGGTTCTGTGGCCGCGTCAGGCCTGTGACAAAGTCGGTGAACTGGCTATGGTCGACGTTTCGAGATGTGGAGGAGCACCAATGGCGGACGATCGAAAGAAGCGCGGCGAGCCAGATCGCAGCACCATCAATCTCAACGAAGATTACGAGAAGGATTACTGGAAGAAGAAGTTCAAAGTCTCCGGGCAAGCGCTGGCTGGCGCTGTGCGCGCGGTGGGCAAAAGCGCCAAAAAGGTCGAGGCCTATCTGAAAGACAAGTAGCTCGTCGACCAGCTGCCGTGCATTGCCGACTGGACCATTTGGTAACTGGAGAGGCCGGTTACCACTCGGGAGGTACCACGTTGGCCCGCCGGTCAGACGGTCAATACATGCCGTTTACACGGGGCTTTTCCGGATCGTCGGCTCAAAGGCCGACCGGTAACTGGTAACTCAGATTTCGCGGCTGTCGGTAGCGAAGTCCCGCGCCGATGCCCCCCGCATACCACCAAGCGCCAGGGAGGACCCGTGGGGCTGGCCAAGGTGCCCAATGCGGCGCATGATCGACCAATCGCCAGGCATTTCGAGAACAGGGCTCGGCGGCTGAGAGATGCGTGCGCTCCCGCCTGTGAACGAGGGGAATGCCATGCTCAAGCTGCTCGGCAAACACGACGCGGGTAGTACCTTCGACCAAGATGTCATCAGCATCCTAAGCGCAGCGCTCGACGATGCCTGGAAAACCGTTCAAATCAGCGGAGCTTTCGCAGGCGATGGGGATGAGGAAAGAGCGCGAGATACGCTAGCGAAACAGATTATTGAAATGGCCAAGCAGGGCGAGCGCGATCAGCGTCGCCTCTCCGATGCCGCTGTGGTTCATCTGGCTCAAGAACGCGCTACAGGCAGCGAACGATACTCAGCTAGGAACGGGTGATAACTTATCGCCGATAAAGGAAGCCGCACGCGACTCTTGCGATCATGCCAATCACCGTAGCTATTTCGCCTGCTTTTGTCCGCGCGAAAAGTGTTCGCGAACTATTTTCGCTCCTGTACTAACGCCTTCTCGGCTCGGACATGCTCGATGATGTGCTGCCGCGAACGTCGGCGCAGCGGCTCGCGCCCGCTGAGCTTCCAGGCAACGACGCAAAGCCCGTAGAGCCAGCGCTGGTTGGCCGCCGTTCGGCTAAGACCGACCTTCCAGCAGATTGCTTTCCAACGTTCACCGGTTGCTCGTAGCCACACGATCCTGGCATCGTCCGCGTCGAGCCAACGCAGCCAGTCCAGCGTCTCCTCCATGCGAGTGATGGCGCCAGCGGAAGGTGGAGGCAGCCGCATGGGGCACGGCTCTTGTCCCACCAGATCGGCAAACTCCCGCATCATCGATGGCCAAGTATTGAAGTAGCCCGGAACACGAACGCCGGGCAGTCGCTTCATCACACTGGCTGCTTCAACGAAACGCTCCTCGACCAGCGAAGGTGTCCAACGTGTCTCAGCCATTGCGATCCTCACTGATGTTGCGGGTGCCGTAGAGCTTTTCGCCGAGCTGGCGGACCAGTTCGCGTTCGGGCCAGGTGAGGCGCTGGTCATCCGGGCTCACCACCAGGATGTTCTGGTCGTGCCAGCCATTACGCTTGACGTGTTCTGGTGATGGACGCGTGCCGCCGCATCCGCGCGGTGCCCATCTCATTGCACGACCTCCTGCGCAATCAGGTCGGCGAGTGCACCAATGATGGATGCGGGCGCCTTGCCGTCTCCGAGGCGTCCCATGCTTGATGCGAGCGCTGTGGGTTCGACCCCATGCTGCAGCAGGAGCGACAGCGCCACGCATGCGTCATCGAGGATACGGTCCATCCCGGAGCCGATCCTGGCGCCATGCGTGAACACCTCCGCCACCCGCATGTTGCGCAGATCAATACCCAGCGTGGTCGCGTAGGACGTGCCGTCAAAGACAAGCTTCACGGTGACGGCCGGCCGCCGATCGGGAAGCCGCTCTCGCGTCATCGCGCGCCCCCGTCCGTCTCGATCGACCACAGTAGGATCGCGATCGCGTCCGCCTCGTTGTCGTCGGCTGGGGCAAAGCCGCGGGCGCGAACTGCGGTGATGACGGCCGCTTTGTCGGCGTTCCCCTTGCCCGCGATGAATCGCTTGATCGTCCCGACCGGAACGCCCTGGTAGGCGATGCCCTGCTGCTCGCACCACGAGGTCAAGGTGGCGAGAAAGCCGCCGTAAAGATGCGCGGCATCCGTGCCGACGTGACGGCGAACTTCCTCGAAGTAGATGGCGGCAAGACCGGCGGCATCGGTGGCCATACCGTTGAGCCATCCGCGGAAGCGCAGATAGCGCATGCCACCGCCATCATAGCGGCTCGGGCGAAACGACACGGTGCCGCTTTCGATCCTGCCGTCCGCGGGCCGCATCGCCCAGCCAGTCGCGGTGCCGAGGTCGAGTGCAAGGACGGCCGAACGCGCGCGGTCCAGCGGCCACCCGGCTGGATGAGAGCCTGTCATCGCGGGCAAAGAGAGTTTGTTCGCGGCGCCAGTGGCGCGCGTTGGTACGCTGATCATGATGAGGTCCTGAGATTCGTGATGGGAAGGAAGCGCGCTTTCGGGCGCGCGGTCCGGTCACGTCATCAGGTCAGGGAGGTGCGCGGGCTCGGCGTGCGCTGGGGCCACCAGGGCCACCGGCGAAATTGAGGTGGCCCCGGCTAAACCATTGAGAGATTAGGCGAGAAGCCACCGGGGCCACCCTACCTATCTCAAAACATAAGATACTACGCGCGACCCTTCCTCGATTTGAGGAAACGGGATTCCCATAACCCTTGCTCCGGAGGTGGCCCCGGTGGCTCCGCTGGCTTCTGTCCTGGGTCGCCAATGACTTACGCGGGGCCACCGCGTATTCGGCACTGGCCCCAGTGGCCCCGATCCTCGATTGGCGCACGCTTGTCGGGGCCACCGGAGCCACCGGGGCCACCCGGAAACGGTCGTGCAAGAAGATGTCGATGTTCATCGATCATCCTCCCGGCCCAGTTCGGAACTGAGCCACGTCGAGCGCCGGCCGAACTCCTGCCGCTTCAGCGCATATGCATCAATGCGTCCGACCTCCGGCACGTGCCGAACCGAAGCGCGTTTGCTGTTGTGACGCTTGGCGAGCAAGTCACGATCGGTCAGGGCCTTGACGATCTGCTGGGCTTTGAGGGTTTCGCCGCTCGCCTCGCGGATGCGCTGGACGGGGAGATAGATCGCCGTCTGGTCGTACCAGGCGACCGCCTCGCGGTTGTTGAGCTTGCGGTCGAACCCATCTGCTCCGGTGTCGACCGACTTGATGGTGACGTCCCACCGCTCCGCGATCCACGCGCGGATGTTGGCGATCGCCTGCTCGTCGGGCGCCAGCGCCTCCGCATCGGAGGAGCGCGTGAAGCGCTCCCAGCACCATTGGATGACGCCCTCGAGGTCGAGCGACCATGGCAGCAAATCGAAATCCTGCGCGAGCCGGCCCGCCACCAGCGGCAAGGCCAAACACGTGGCGGCCCGCAGCCGCGCCGAGTCCGCCTTCTCTCCGGCGATCTTGCGCGCCGCGTCCATCACCTCTTCACGCAGCACATCGGGCGCCTGATGGCGCTTGCCTTCGATCAGCTTGGTGACGAACGCCGGGCCGGCATGGCCATGGTTCTTCTCGACGCCAGCGATGGCGCGCATGACTTCGGACCGGACGTTGCGGTCCACGTCGGTGACGTCGACGTCAACGATGCGCACGGCCATGCCGGCGATCCATGACGCGCCGTCAGCGCGGACTTTCTCCTCGAGCGAGCATTCGCTCGACAGCACCGCATATGTCGACCAGGCGTACCGCTGTTTGAGGATCGCGCCGGCCGTTAGCCGCGCTTTGCCCTGGCCGCCGGCGATCGCATAGATTAGCCGCGCGATGGCGCGGCCGTCGGCATGAGCGAGTTCGTCCAGCGCGAGCACCGTGCCTGAGGCGCCCTGGGCGAACACCTCGACCGCATTCTCGGTCGAGCGCATGGATTGCAGTAGGCCTGCGCCGATCGACGGCGACGTCCAGGCGGAGACCGCCAACCGTTGTGCCGTGGTCTTGCCGCTCGACGACAGCCCCGACAGGTTGATGCCGCAGCTGTCGAGACCGGACAGCGATTGCACCACGCCTGCGAAGCCGCACAGCGCGCCGAGCAGGAAATGCGGACAACCCTTGGCCTCGGCGGCGGCGGCCACCGCCACCTTCCAGCCCTCGAGCGAGCCACGGGTGACGGTGCCGAAGCGCGCCGCGGTCGCGAGCTCGAGCCGCGCTTCGTCGTCGCTGATCGCGGCGCCGCCGGGCGTCACGAACAGTGGGTGATCCTTACCTTCGACGCGGTGCCAACCCGGCCGCGACACCACGACGATCTCGTCGACGGGATCGGCGGCCTTGAGGATCTGAACCGCCAGCGCATCGCCGTCGCTCTCGGTTCGCAGACCGGCGGCGAACAGCGCGCCTTTGATCTCGCTCGCGCCAACGCGGGCAAGCGACGCACGATCGAAGTCGACGGCACGCACGCGGGCGTCCATCGCCTCGACATGGACGCGAAGACCAAAGGCTTCGTCGTGGTCCATGTAGCGCAGCCGAGCGACGGAGCCGAACGGGCTCGCGACCGCCTCCCAGCGATCCTGCCCGCGCTTGTCCTTGCCAGCATGTTTATAGAGCCGGACCGAACCGTCGCTCCCCTCGCGGTAGTCGAGGATCAGGTTTTCGAGGCGCGGCAGCGGATAAAGCTTCTTCGTTTCGTCGATGGTCCGGCGCGCCGACGATGTCGGTGCGTCGACGATCGCGGCGCCGAGCACCGGCGACGCCGGGACAAATTCCGTGGCCGCGGACAGGATTGCCCGAACCGCAGCCGCACCATCCGTCGCCAGCACGTCCACGAAATCGGTATCGGCCTGGGGCGGCAGCGCGATCCAGACCCGACGGCCGTCAGCAATCAGGCGCTCGGCCAGTCTCTCGGCCGCCTTCAAGCCGGCACCGTTCGCATCATGATCGGCCGCGATCAGGACCTCCATGATCCCAGCCGGCAGCTGACATTCCGCCAGGTGCCCGGCCGCGATCGCCGCCCAGACCGGCAGGTCGGGACGCGCGGTGCGAACCGCGAGCGCCGTCTCGATGCCCTCGGTGATGACGACGAAGGTGCTGGCGGAAAACAGCCGAACCGCCCCACCACGGATCGAGCCGAGTGATTTCTTCGGATTGCCGAGCGCGGCCTTGGCCGGCGCGGCCGGATCGAGCCAGATCCGGTGCAGTCCGACGGGATCGCCGGCGTGATCCCGCACGATGGCGACCAAGGCCGGATAGCCGGCGCGTGTCTGGAAATGCGCCAGGTCGGGATGAAACAGCAGGTCGTCAATGTTGGTCGTATCGAGACCGCGTCCCCGCAGATAAGCCTCGGCATGCGTACCCGGCAGCGGCGCCGCACGAGATAGAATGAAGGTGATTTCCCGCTCGGTCGCGCCCTCTGGCTGTGCGCGCCTCGCGCCAATAGTCGACGTGCTCGCCGCGCCGCCGACCGACGGCAAGGTGCCGGCGAGTTCTGCGGCGAATGACAACAGCGCACGACCTTCGAGCCGGGTCGCCTCGGCGACGGTCGACAGGGGACCTCCACCGACATTGCCGTCGAAGTCGAACCAATCGCCGGCGTGCGGACCTTTGAGATGAATGACGCAAGAGCCGGTCTTGCGAGGAGCATCGCCGCGGATATTCGCCAGCCGCAGCACGTCGTCGACCTTGCGTCCGTTCGGAAACAGCCGTGGCGCCCAGGCGTGCACGGTGCGCCGGAGCGTGCCGCTCAGCGCGTCGAGGTCGATCGGCGGCTGTTCGACGAATTGCGGACCGACATCGTTGAAGTCGAGCATTCCCTCGGCCTCAATCGAGCAGCACGAGGCCGCGCTCGGCGCGCGTGATCGCGGTGTAGAGCCAGCGCGCCCGATCCTCGGCGGTGCGACCGAGCCCGTCGTCGTAGATCACGATGTTGGGCCAGGACGAGCCTTGCGACTTGTGGCAGGTGATGGCCCAGCCCCAGACGCATTCGACCGCGGTGCGCTTCTTCTGATACTCGCGCCGCTCGCGCTCCGGATCCGGCATCACATGATCAAGGAATGGACCGCGCCAGATCCGAAAGCGCTCACCCTTTCCGGTGGCGCCTCCACCGATCTTCTTGCCGTCCTCGGACGTGATCGAGGCGGTGAACGCGATGTCGTCACCATCGTCCTTGATGTCGTCGAGGGTGACGAACATGCCGTTGACGAGGCCAACGTCATTGCGGTTCTTGAGGCAAATCAGCTTCTCGCCGTTGCCGCCGGGAAACACCGCGTCGAAACCCGCGGCGCGCTTCATGGCGACGTTGAGTTGGATCCGCGTGGCGTTCCGCCCGCAGATCACCTGGTCGGCTTTGAGGAGTTGCTCGGGCCCAACATCGTTGCGCCGCATCTTCCAGACGAAGTCGTCGTGGTGTCCGTGCGGGATCCACTTGCCTTCGCGCGCGAGTGTCGCGAGCCGCAGCACCGCGCTCTCACCGGCCTGGCGGTGCACCTCGGTCAACATCACATCGGGGTTCGGCGCATCGAATGCGCCTTCGCCCTTCACCGGCGGCAATTGTCCAGGGTCGCCGAGCACCAGCGTCGGCTTGCCGAAGGCCAGGAGGTCACGCGCCATCTCGGCGCCGACCATCGAAACCTCATCGAGAACAAGCAGCTTACAGTCTCGCACCGCGGATTCAGCGTTGAGCACGAATCTCGGCTTGTGGGCGTCCTTGAGCCGAAGCTCGAGCGAGCGCAGCCGCGCCTCTTCAAACAGCCGCTCGGCAACACCGCGCGCCTGGAGGCCGGCACGAATCTCGGCGGCTTCCTTCTCGAGCTTCTCGATCTCCTGCGGCGTCGGTTCCGAGACACGATACACCAGCGAGTGGATTGTCGAGGCCGGTGTGCCCTTGCGCGTCATGACCAGAGCGGCCTTGCCGGTGAAGGCGGCGTAGAGCACCTCGCCGGGCTTCTCAGTCGACAAGCCCAATTCGTCGATTGCATATTTGACGATCGTGGACTTGCCCACGCCGGCATAACCGAACACACGGCAGACCTGCTGGTCTTTGCTGCGGTTCGAATACCAATCCTTGATGGTGGCGATTGCAGCGTTCTGCTTATCCGACAGCGAAATGGTCATGCCGCTGCTCCATTGATGCGATGGCAACAGCGGCGGTACGGGCAGAACCGGCAGACGTAGTGATCGGGATCGTCGGAGATGCGCGTCAGCAGTACGCGCGACTCGACCGAACGGATAACCGTCACCGCGCGATCCGACAGCGCCTGCGCGTCGGCCGCGTCGAATGCTATCAGCTCCGGATAGAGCCGCATGGTGTCGCGGTTGAGCGCCACGAACAGCGTGTGCTCGATCGCGAGGTAGGCCATGTAGACCTGGGCCTGCGCCCAATAGATCGGCTTCGATGCCTTGACGCCGCGTTTGACGGTGTCCTGCCACGATGCCGACGCGAGCGCCTTGTGCTCGAACAGGACCGGATAGGGCACGCCGAGATCAGGACCACCGACAATCACGCCGTCGATGTGACCGCGAAACCGATCATCGGCGGTGACGAAGCCGAACTGCGACCCGTCGCGCTTGTGGCTCCGCAGGTCGAAGCCCGCGAGCCTGAGCCAACGGATGGTCATGTCCTCGAAACGATGGCCCGCTTCGAACACGCGCAGTATCCGGCCGTCGAACGCGGCGTCCGCGTCCACTTGTGTGCCGCCATATTCGAAACAGAGGCGGCGCAGGCACGGCTCGCCGATCCGCGACGCACCAAGATAGTCACGCGGCCGGGCGGCATCTCGCTCTGCGGTCAGCGCGGTTTCCAGGAAAGCGTCGAGCCGCGCTGCCAGTTCGGCTCCGGGATTTTCCTGTCCGTAAACGCAACCTGAGCCGCTGTTGAGGTCGATCATTGTGCCGCCCTCGGCTTACGGCCTCGTTTGCCGTTACGATGCAGGGTGCCGTGACAGGTCTCGCAAACCCACGTGACGTCGAGGGGGCGCGAATAGTCGCTGTGATGAGCCTCAAGCGAACTGCGAGCGCCACACCGCTCGCAGGCGTCTGGCCGGATCATTCGTCCGGATTTTAGTGCTCGCCGGACTGCTCCATGAGCGCGGCTCTTCTCTGGGTGCCTAACCCGCCACTCTCGGGCGGATTCGGCGTGTCGATCAGCATCGCGGCTCTTTCGGGAATGAGCGCGGCTATATTCGCGGTGGCAATCCTTGCAGACGGCATGACGACCGTCGGTTTTGTTGAGCGAGCGCCGATTGAACGCGAGCAGCCACAAACGTCGGCTGCAGGCGCCGCATACCTTGGTGCGGGCGAAATCGGGTGCTGGCGCCACGGTCGATAGATCGATCATCATGGGTGCGGACCTCAGAACGGGATGTCGTCGTTGAGAGCGATGCGGCCCATAGCGTCGCGAAAGCCATCGACGCAGGCCTCGATGATGCGGTCGATCTCGGCCGCGCTCCGCCCTTCGAACTCCGGCATCAGCCCGAGCTCGCCGATGACCTCGGCGAATGACTGGCGCGCCGCCTTGATGGCTTTGGTTTCGGTATCGGTTTTGTCGATCATTCCGTTTCGTCTCTTCGCAATGGCGGCGCCTGCGTCCTGGCAACGGCGCGAACAGAAGGCGTAGGTCGGATAGAGGTCCGCCCGCAGCAGATGGGCGAAGAAGAAACCGCGTGAGGCGCGGCCGCAGATTCGGCACGCTCTCAGCCTAGGAGCAGTGTCGAGAGTCTCGGCGATCCGGATGCGTCGGGCGCCTGCGCCATCCGTTGCGAAGCCAGCACGATCCATCGACTGGTCGCCGCTTCCGCGATGCCCTGCAGTTCCGATGAGGTCAGGCTGCGTACCGGCCGCTCCAGCCGGACCGAGCCTTCGAGCCATTCGCCAACGGCCTTTGCGCATTCGGCTCTCACGTGATCGGCCCAGACGTCATCGGGATTACGGTCGCGCGCGGCCATGGCTCACTCGTTGAGCCAGGCGGGGCCGGACCGCTGCTGTGGCGTAACCGGGCCGGCAGCGTTCGGAGCGGGGGCGCCCGCCGCTGACTGGCCCTGCTGCCAGGCCGGCGTAGCTGCGCCGAGACCCGTGTTGCCGTTTGTCGGCCCGGTCGTGGGCGCACGGGGCGATGCCGCGCTGGTGGGAGTGGTTGCTCCCGCTGCGCCCTGGCTGCGCCACGCGGGCCCCGTGTCGGGCGCTGTCGCCCCGGTCTTCGCCGAACGGCGCGCGCCCGGGCGTGCCGGCACGTCCTCACCCTTCATGACCTTCGACCATTCCGGCATGTCGGGCGTCACCGCAACGTCGAGACGGTTCTGCTCGGCATGACCGTCCCGGCCCAGCTCGACCTTGATCTTCGCGACGAACACGATGCCGTCGAGCGCTTTCAGGCCGGGCAGCGTGCGCTTCGCCTTCGCCTGCGGGCTCTCGTCCTTCGGATCGAGTCCGAGCGCGCTTTCGATCATGCCGCGGATGGTGCGCTTGGTGATCGACCAGCCGAGCGAGACGCTCTTCTCGTCAACCTTGCCACCGGAGACGGTCAGGGCCTGCCAGAATTTGCGGCGGATGTGCGGGCCCTCGACCACGGTGAACTCGCAGTCGAGCATCATCACGTCAGAGCCCGGCTGCATCGACGCCTTGAGGAGGTTCGCATCCAATGGTGTGGCGCCGTCGACACCGCCCGGCCGGATCGCCAGCGAGACCTTGGCAAAGGAGCCGTCGGGTATGAGATCGGATGAGCGTTGCGGCTCGGCGTCGTTGAGATCGAACATGGTTGGTCCTTGTGCGTGCGATGTGAAAAGCTGAAAGCTAGGCTGCGCGACCGGCCGGTCTGGCGCCGTTGACCTTGTTGAGCACCGCCATCAGGTCCGGCGGCTCGGTCGGATCGAGTTGGCCGGAGCGGTCCTTCGCCGGCAGGCTCCAGATGTTGCCGGAGCGGCAGACGAGGCGCCGCGTCGTGCCGCTCGTCACGTTATGGCGCCAGGTCTCGCCATCGGGATCGAACAGCGATAGCGTCATCACCTGATCGACAATGCCGGGCAATTCGCGCGCGACCTTGCTGCCTTCCATCTGTGGCTGGAACGTCTCCCGGCCGAACTCGTCGACGACGCGCTCCAGAATGCCGACGAAGATCACGGTGCGCCCGGGCGCATGCTGCAGGTGCTTGAGCAGCGAGATGGTTTCGCGGGCTAGAAGGCCATAGGCGCCGCGCGTGTCGGGCTTGCCGGTGCGATCGGAGAATGCCTCGGGCCGTGTCTTCGCCCACCCCATTGCCTGCCGCGTCAGATCCGTGATCGAGTCGACGAAGACGTAGCGCTTGCTCTCGACCATGCGCGCGAGATCGGGGTATTCCGCGACGACATGCTGGTGGTGCGCGGCGGAGAAAAACCCTTGGCTGTCCGCCGCCGGATCAATGCCGCCGACCAAGCAGGCGACGTCGGCCGCATCTTGGAACGAGCGCACCGGAATGGAATCGCCGCTCCACCCCTGGAGGGATTTCATACCGGCTTCGAGGTCGATGACCACTGTCTCGGCCGGAGGCAGCGATCGGGCTAGCGACGTCTTACCTGCGCCAGCGGGTCCGAAAATCGCGACGGTGGTTTTGGCGTTGGCGACGGCGAGCCGCTCGTCGGCGGTGACAATGCGCAGGCCCATCACGCAGCCCTCGCTTGAACGGGGCTGGCGCCACCCGGCGCTGCAAGGTGGATGTTCGCGCGCTCGAACTCGTCGATGTCCGTTACGCGATAGGCAACCTTGCCGCCGAGCTTGAAATAAACCGGTCCCTGGCGAAGCCAGCGCCAGCGCTCCAGCGTGCGCGGCGACAAGCCCCAGCGGCGGGCAAGCTGCTTCTGATTGAGGAAGTGATCCGACACTGTCTTCTCCGGGTCGCGAGAAACTGCGAGCCGGAACTAATCACTTCTCGATGCTGCGGACCGTGGGAGCCGAAGATGGATGCGGAGTAGGACGAGCCGTGGGATCAGCGGAGGACGGCATGTGGATGGATGTGGGACGGGTGCAATGGCATATACGCGAATAACCGCCTTTATCTAAGCGCGAGAAACCTCAACTGGAGGGCGACGCAATTCATGGACGCTCTCTTTCTGCCGGTACTTTCCCTAGATCGTGGTGGCAACCGCGGCCAGATTTTCGATCGCGGTTTGCACTTCGGCATACAATTCTGCCTCAACCGTTCCAGCGTCGATCTCGACAACAAGTGCAAAGCGCGCCGAAAGATTTTCAGGATCTCCGACCGTCTTGGTCTTCCACCACCCGGAGACCGGATGTACGGCGAGAATATTCCGACGAGCAAGGTCGGAAGCCGCACATGTCAGCTCGTCAATCTGAATCGAGCCCACATCCCGGCGATTGCGGCCAAACATCCAGCCATCATCTTCGTCGACGACGGGGCCATCGGGCAGTTCGGCAATCTTGCTGATCCTCGACAGAAATTCTGCCTTGCCTTCATTCGGCCGGTTCAACTTAAAGCGCAGGTTATGAGAAGCATATCGGAATTTCGATCCGCGCGCTGGCTCTGATGGATTGGGCTGCATGAAAGTACTCAGTGCTACCCTCAACATGACTGGTGTGTTGGTAAGCTTGCGCAATTCTTCTACTGGCCACGGAAGCTCGAAGAGCTTCATCTCATTGTGAACATGCTCGGCACTCGGGTTATCACTCTTCCGGTAAGGTATAATCGTATCCTGGACAACGAGTGTGAGAGCATTAGAGGCGCTCCTCCGCGCTCGCTCCATATCCGGCACCCCATAGCCATATCGCTGAAACAAACGGCCGTAATCACCCTTTGCGGGGTTAGGCGGCAGGTGGCTGCGCATCTGCTGCGTCCAGCGCGCCGATGACACAAAGAGCGCCCGGATGGTTTCAGGCCAAAGCTGCGGATAATCAGACCACAACTCTGTAATAGCACGGGCCGCCAAAGCCGTAGCGGCACTTGTCTCACCGCATGTCGTGAAGGCCCGGACTGGAAACTGATGATCCGTGGTAAGCAGCGAGAGCGCCGAATGCTTCATCGGTGGTGGCGCGCCGTTTGCTAGCCAGTTTCCGCCTTCCATAACCACATCTGGTTTAATCGGCCAATGCGAAAGCCAACTTGCTGTTCGCGACGACGGAGAGAGATCACCGACCGGGGCAACCACAATGCCAGGCTCGCCTGCAGGCAGAACATTCTTTTCGGTATAAGCGCCGATACAAACTGCGTTCCAGGCATGCGCAGGTGACTCAATTTCATTGTCAGGCAAATGCGACGTTTGGAGATAATCGTCATTTCCGAACAGGTTCTGATCGGTATTTCCTGCTGAGATGAGAATAAGTCTCTCGATATTTTTCGTACCCGAGACGCCGGCCGCCAATTGGTCGACTTCACTCGACCAGGAGGTCGGGGCACCATCGTGCGGTGTGTCGTCCTCGGTAGTGCTCGCCATCGCAAATGTTCGTCGCCGATCAGCGGAGACTTCGACTGCATTGATACCAGCGCGAGTCATGGCACCCAGCAGATAATGAGGGTTATGCCCGACGTCTGGTATGATCTTCGCCGATTCCAGGCGATGCCGGATTTGAATAGGTGCCATGTTTTGGAGAACAACCGTCAGGTCTCCGTAAAGTGAAAGTCCTGCAAGCTGCGTACCGTGGCCGACAAGATCTTCAACGCCCCAGGCAGGATCGGCAGCATGGCGATCATTAATGCTCAGGGCCGGAGCAATTAGTGGATGAGCGCGACCAACGCCCCGATCGAGCAGCGTAATGTAGTTCGGATCATCATTCGCGACGTATGTCGCGGCGCCTTGCAGGACACTAAGCCATTCGGCCTGCTCCTCAATCTCCATGGCATCAAAAAAGTCTGCGGTGATTGTCGGAGACGCGAGTGCTTTGACTCCAGCGAGCCGACGAACGGCCAATGCAAGAGCATCCCGCGTCGCGGTTGCAATGACCACAATGTCTTCAGGAAACTCCAGCCGATCGGCACCAACAACGACGCCATATTCGGCTGACCGGGCAATGAACGCAGCGGCTTGAGATTTTTCGAGCCAAACCTCCCAAGGCGATACACCGTCGCCTTCAGGAAATGTACGATCGGGACTTCGCCACAGAGCGCGAAGTCCCGCTTCAACAATCGCACCGATGCTCTGAATGAGATTCGCGTGGTATGGACGCCCTTCGGAGCCATCCCGCTTCGTACGGTTCTTTTCCGCGAACTCGGCGATCTTTGTGCGAAGTTTGTCCAGCCCCTCGGCAGTCGCAAACACTGTTGCGTGAGCGAGTCCATTATCGTCCGAGCCGGCTTCGGCGCGGAGCAGTGTCAGATCGCTAGCGTTGAGGCCGCCAGTGATCATTACCTCGCCGGGTCGACCTTGCACCTCCAAATAGAGGCCGGGACGATGCTCAGCCGCAATATTCGGTAGCGCGTCCAATGCCTGCAACAGAGCTTGCGCATGTCCAGCTCGGTCGGGGACGTCATTTGGTCTTTTGGTTGACCCGCCGCCCTTTGCTTTGAACGCGTCTGGTTGCCCCAACCCGTTTAGAATGAAGTGCTGGAGATCCCTCGGCATTCGGTCCTGTCCCTATCCCTTGCAACGAGCGGCGACGTTCAAGCGAAGCGATCACGGCAAATGTTTCGATCAGGCTTGAGTTCGTCATCACCGCTCTGCGCGCTGCATCCTCCCCCGCCGCAACGACATCCGCCGTAGAAAGACCCTCTGCACGAGTTGCCACTTCCGACCAATCAACTTTACCCGTGTCGAATCCAATGAGCCGACGTTGCATCGCCTTCTCAATCGCAGGCCCAGCTGGCATTTCATATGAAAGAACCAGATCGAACCGTCGAAGAATAGCGCGATCGAGGATGCGCGGCAGATTGGTCGTTGCAACAACGATCGAAGGTCCGGTGTCTTCGTCCAGGAATTGAAGAAATGAATTGAGTATACGGCGGGCTTCGCCGACATCGTTTTCGCTGCCCCGGGCGGCGGCAAGGGCATCAATTTCATCAAAAAGATAAATGCCGCGCGAGGTCCGGACGGCATCGAATATCAACCTCAGCTTCTGAGCCGTCTCTCCCATGAATTTCGTAATGATGCCGTGAAGTAAGACCGTGAAGAGCGGATATTTCAACTCTCCCGCGAGAGCCGAAGCGGTCAACGTCTTGCCAGTACCCGGCGGCCCTGCGAGCAAAAGCCTTCGTCGAGGTCGGAGACCCTTGGCCTCCAGCCGTTCGGTCATTCGAGCTTCGGCAACAACATAGGCGAGCTCATCCTGAAGATGCGGTGGCAAGATCACATCGCCTAGCCGAACCGTTGGATAGCTTGCGCCAAGGAGACCAGCCAGATCGCCTCGGGGCGTGGCGAGAGGGGTGGGCTTGGCCCGATTGGGCGCAGCGGAGGGACTTCGGCTCGCCTCCGCCCATTGCCGAAGTTGCTCCGCCAGCCGCTTGTGGCCTTTTTGCGCCTCGGCCGCCGCAAGCTGCATGGCGAGGTCGAAGAATCGATCCTCATCACCTTCCGCGTGGCTCTTGACGAGGCCGATAAGTTGTTGTGCCGACGCCATAATCAGTATCCATAGAGCCGAAGCGCGATGTCCAGAATATCCCTGCGCGGCGGATACAGGAATACACGAAATCCGTTAACACACATCGGGAGCGCCTCACAGCGGAGCCCGTGGAACGTTGAAGTGGTTTCAGCGCGATGCGGCGCCGCCGGCCCCAGCGGCAGGATCACGCCACTGGTCGTGTGCCATGGGATCTCATCAAACGGCAATCGCAAATCTGAACCGACGATAGGCGCTGTGAGACGGTCGTGGCGTCGGCCGGTCCGGCAAATTCAGTCGATAGTAGCCGCGCCCATCTGACGCGATCAGTGTCCGCCAGTTTTGCTTGGTCTTGAAGAGATCCACCATGCGCATCGTTTGCGCATTGGAATTGGCCAGCAGTTCCTTGCCGTGGCGCCAGGGATTGTCGCTCTGGGAAGCGCGATGAAGTTCTCTGACGATTGACGCTTGCAGAAGACCGAGGCGGAATGCTTCGCCGTTGATCACGACCTCAGCGTAATTGTTGCGCTGGAGGAACGCACGTTCTTCACTCGCATTCCCCGATGGCTCATCGGTTGTGGCGGCGCCGCAGAGCCCATGAGCTCCCTCGAAACGATCACGCTCCGCGCGCGTGACGAGCAGATCCTGCAACGTGACCGCCATAGGCTCGATGTCCTCGGAAAGATCGATATAGCCGCCCGTCTTCCCGGGTTTGAACCGACTGATCTTGCCCGCACCAGTGCGAAACACTGGCCAGAGATCAGATGATACGACCGCTTGGGGGCCGTGAAGAATTTTTTCGCCCTCTGGAAACCGGAAGACGCCTCGATCACCCATTTCAAATCTGCCAATTTCGACACGCGTACCGATCGTCATGATTGCGATCTCCAGCAAGCCGTCGAGCGTGTAGCAGGCCAAATCCTGGATCGATGCGCTCCATCGCTCCGCGATCTCGGTCAGATGGAAATAGCTCTTCGGTGGCAGGCCCATTCCAGTCTCCAACTGATCGCTCTGCGGCAATCACGTCATTACGCAGTTACCAGTCCGTATTTACGCAGGCGAACTTGCGTGAACGGAATCGACACGCCGAATGTTTCAGCGAGCTCAATCGCGAGCGTTTCGACCGCATCGAAACCGGCCTTTGGTCCGTTGACGACAGGCAGGTCCTCGTCCCTATCCATGCTGATCAGAGGAATCCCGAGCGCCGCCGCTCGCTTATGCATGTGCCGGTGCAACAGGCGACGCGGCGCCAGAAACGCTCCCATGAATTCGTTCGCGCGCCATTCGGGCCAATCGATCGTTGACTTGCTGTCGGCCTCGCCGGGTGCCAATTGCTGGAAATGGCGCGGCGGGGTTGCGACGCCGCGGGCCGATAGAGAGCGCCCGCACTGGATCCAGGATGGTGCATCAAACACTGCGTGACCGAGTTCGTGGACGGCGGTGCTGCGGGCAAGATCGTCGCGATCACCGATGACCTCGCCATTCACGTAGATCATCGCGGCCGTCGGCCAGCTCTCATCATATTCAACTGCCCCCATCACAGCGGCACCTGCGTCGTCAGTGACGGCGCGCCCAAGCTCCCAGTGCGTTTCGAAGCTCAGCCCGTTCACCTTGAAATGTTTGGCTCGCGCGACGATGCGCGCTAGCTCGACCTTCGGCCGCTGACTTGCGCCACAGATCTGCGAGCGCGCCGCTTCGCCGACCTGCCAGATTTCCTCTTTGCGCAAGCGCTTCGGCTCCAAGGAGGATCGGACGTGGGGATAATTCAGGATCAGCATCGACATTCCTCAGCGTGACTGGCGGCGATAAAGCGCAAAGACCTCAGCGGCTCGGCCCTGCAGGTCAGGCGGGAGCCGGCGCGCCGCTGCGAATGCATCGTCCTCCGGCATGTGGAGGATGCTCGCGAGATCACGGATCAACTCGTCCCGCGGCGCTTTTTCGCGGTCACGCTCAATGCGGGACAGATACGGGATCGAAATCTCTAGCGCGGCGGCGACGTCTAGGAGAGTCAGGCCGCGTTCATTGCGGCGCTGGCGAATGAATGCACCAAAGCTCAACGCCTCCGTCGCCATCGTTTTTGCCTCCTTATGCAAATCAGCAAACCGCTCTGACAGTCCGGACGGCAAAGGGTGGCCGGCGGACCTCGTTACGGAATGTTCTTATTATGTTCTCTTGGCCGGCAGAGTCGAGTCGAATCTGATTCGGGCACCCCAGTGCTGTGCGCGGCTGCTTTTCTCGGCCTTTCGCCCCCCTACCATTGTGGCCGAAAGTTTACGACAACGCATTGAATCCGCTTACGAAACGCTCAGATACGCGTGTAGTGCTGAGGTCTGATCACCCTCGGAAGAGTGCCGCTGGCCGCGATGAGCAACGCGCTTCGTCCCGATCTCATGACTGCCCCGGAACGGCTGGACCAAATCGCCGACATTCTGGCGGCTGGGCTAATGCGGCTCCTCGATCGACAGTCCAGTCCTTTATCTGCCCACCACGGAGAGAGTTCGCTCGACTGCCCCGCCAGCCAGAGCGGTCATGCCACCCTGGATTCTCTGGAGGTCGATGCATGACGGACACTGTGCTGGCGCGCCTGGCGGCGCTGAAGACGCAACCCATCGCCAGTCTCAAGCAGCAATGGCGGGATTTGTTCGAGACCGAACCGCCGCCCTATAACCGGCGCTTCCTTGAACACCGGCTCGCATACCGCATCCAGGAGCTCGCCTACGGTGGCTTGAAGCCCGAGACAATCAAGAAGCTCAAAGCCATCGCCCAAGACGTCGACGGTGGAAATCCGGCTCGCCGGCAATCCGCCAAGGACCGACCAATCGCCGGGACACGCCTCATTCGCGAGTATCAGGGCATCGAGCATTGCGTCACGGTGCGTGACGAGGATTTCGAATATCAGGGTCGGCCCTACCAATCCCTTTCTGCCGTCGCGCGCGCGATCACCGGCACGCGCTGGAACGGGCTCCTCTTCTTCGGCCTGAAAAACCGGCAGGCTGCGTCATGAAGAAGCCGATCGTTCGCAAACTCCGCTGCGCGGTCTACACCCGGAAATCCAGCGAGGAGGGTCTGGAGCAGGAGTTCAACTCTCTTGATGCCCAGCGCGAGGCCTGCGAGGCCTACATCGCCAGCCAGAAGGCCGAGGGCTGGATGCTGGTACCCGATCGTTATGACGACGGAGGGATCTCCGGTGCAACGCTGGAACGTCCGGCCCTGAAGCGCTTGCTCGCCGACATCGAAACTCAGCGGGTTGACGTCGTTGTGGTCTACAAGATCGACCGCCTCAGCCGCGCGCTCATGGATTTCTCCAAACTCGTCGACGTGTTCGACCGCAACAGCGTCACCTTCGTCAGCATCACGCAGTCATTCAATACGACCACCTCGATGGGGCGGCTTACGCTCAATATCCTGCTCTCCTTCGCGCAGTTCGAGCGTGAGGTGATCGGCGAGCGCATTCGTGACAAGGTCGCCGCCTCTCGCAAGAAGGGCATGTGGATGGGCGGCTTCGTGCCGCTCGGCTATGACGTGAAGGATCGTAAGCTCGTGGTGAACAAGGCCGAGGCCGCGACGGTATGTATGATCTTCCAGCGCTTCATCAAAATCGGCTCGGCCACCGAACTTGTGCGTGAGTTGCGCGCGGAAGGCGTCACGGGCAAGCAGGGCAAGCTCGTCGACAAAGGCTACGTCTACAAGCTCTTGAACAACCGCGTCTACGTCGGCCAGGCCGTGCACAAGGGCACGGCATATCCGGGCGAGCACCAGGCCATCGTCAGCCAATCCCTGTGGGACAAGGTCCACGGCATCATTGTGCAGAGCCCCCGTCATCGCGCGAACCTGACGCGGACACAGACGCCCGCGTTGCTGAAGGGCCTAATCTTCGGACCGACCGGGAGGGCGATGACGCCCACCCACACGCGCAGAGGCGGCAAGCTGTACCGCTACTACGTCTCTACCGACGTGCTGAAACGCGACGCCGAGGCTTGCCCGGTGCGTCGTGTGCCCGCGGCTGAGATCGAGAGCGCGGTCATCGACCAGGTGCGCGGCCTCTTGCGCTCTCCCGAGATCATCGTGCGCACGTGGCGTATTGCGCGGCAAGCGCTGGACGGTCTCAGTGAAGCCGATGTGCGGGAAGCATTGGAACGGCTCGATCCGCTCTGGGACGAATTGTTCCCGGCCGAGCAGGCACGCATCGTGCAGTTGCTGGTCGAGCGCGTCGACATCAGCATGGAAGGTGCGGACATCCGCCTGCGCACGCAAGGGCTGACGAGCCTCGTTGCGGACTTGAGCGCAATCCAGCCGGACCAGCGGAGGGCAGCATGATGGCCAAGCCGAAGATCATGGACGACGGGCGAACTGTCACCGTAAGGGTGCCGATTTCTATCAAGAGACGCGGTGGCCGCAAGCTTGTGTTGGCACCGACTGGTGCGTCATTAACCTCAGTCTCCGTTCATCGCCGGATCGACAATGCGATGGTCAAGGCAGTCGCTCGGGCGTTCCGTTGGCGGGGGATGCTGGAAGGCGGTGAGTGCTCGACCGTACGAGAGATCGCTCGCGCCAAAAGGATTAATGAGGCCTACGTCGGACGTGTTCTGAGATTGACATTGCTAGCGCCGGAAATCGTTGAAACGATACTGAACGGCCGGCAATCTTCAGAACTGCAGCTGGAAACTTTGATGAAGCGATTCCCGGTGGAGTGGCGGGCTCAACGAGAAGCGTTTCACCTGATAGCTTAAATTCAATCCTCCGCGCGAGCAGGAATATCGGGGCCGGTGCTACAACCGTGCTGCCTGCAACGCGTGGCTCGCTCGCGTGTCGTGGTCACGAACGTCTGGTCCGATGGCACCATAATCGCCCCTGAGCACCTTGAGGGCGTTTCTTTCGATGTCGATCTCTCGCTCCGTCCTGAAGCCGAGCCGGCGCAGGATCGGAACCGGAGGGCACCAGCCCTGGATCGCATGCTGGAATAGGAACGCGGTGACGATCGCGGGGAGTAACAGCCACCAGGGGCTTGCGAACGCGCCGAGCATCACGCCGATAAAGCCGAGCGCCGAGGCATTCGCCTCAAGTGTACGCTCGATGTCCCACTCGCGATTCAGCTCCTGTAAGTGGTGGTCGATCGCTTCAGGGTGCTCCGCGTGCTGTCGGACGCTTTCCGCTATCTGCGCTTCGATGCGGAGATTTACCTCGCTTGAGGTGCTCTGAGGTACTCGCTCGACAGTGCTCGGAATCATGGTGCCTCCTCGGAGAGCGCTCAGCCGACTGTGAACTGTCCCATCATGCCGTTATCCTCGTGCTCAAGGATATGGCAGTGGTACATGAAGGGTGCCTTGGTCGCCGCCTGCGTGAAGCGGGCGAGCAACTCGACGGGTTCCTTCACCAACACCGTGTCTCGTAGCCCCTGGTCGCGAACAGTGGGCTTCCCGCCGTCGCGGCTCAGCACTTCAAAATGTACGCCGTGGATGTGGAGCGGGTGAGCCATCATCTCACCCGAGGCTTCCCAGATCTCGATGTCGCCGAGCCGGACCTGCTCGTCGATCCGCTTCATATCAAAGGCCCGGCTATTGATCCCGTGCATGGCCATGCCGCTGCCCCGGTCACCACCCATCATGCCTCCCCTGCCGCCCATCATGCCTCCCATTCCCATGTTGAGCACAAATCGCCGCCGCCTGACTGCCTGCGCAGCGTCAACGCGCTCGTGCTCGGCGAGACGTTCGGGGACAGCCGCTTTAGTCCCCGACGCACCGCCTTGAGGCTCGAATCTGAGGATGTGCTCGCGGCTCCGGCCGAGGAGATCGGAGAAGAAGCTTCGGAGACGCCTCTGCATTCCCATCATCATGGGCATGTTGAGGTCAGCTCCGGTTTCCAATGCGACTGGTCGTCCGTCCGAGAAATCCGCGAGGATCTCGGCTCGTTCGCCAGGGGCGAGGGTCAGCGATCGCAGCTCAACCGGGCGTTCGAGAAGTCCACCCTCCGACGCGATCCAATGAAACGCCCTGTCGTCTGAAAACGCCAAATTGAAGATGCGGGCGTTGGAGCCGTTGACAAACCTGAGGCGCGCAAGCCGACGCGGAACACGAGCGACTGGATTTGGCGTGCCATTCACGAGGAGGGTGTCACCGCGTCTGCCCATCATGAGCGACATCATTCCCTGGGGAACGACGAGCCGCCCGTCCTCGAACTGCCGATCCTGCAGCACAAGTGGCAGGTCATCGACGCCGTATTCAGAGGGCAGCCCCAGCGCCTTCTCGCTGTCCTCCGTGACAATCAGGACTCCCGTCAAACCCGAATAGACCTGTTCCGCGGTGCGATCGTGCACGTGCGAATGATAGAAGAGGGTTGCCGCCGGCTGGCGCACGGAAACGACCGGGCGCCACGTGGTGCCGGGGCGGATGAGCTGGTGCGGTCCGCCATCCATTTCGCCAGGAATCAGGAGGCCGTGCCAATGGACCGTCGTAGCCTCACTGAGCGCATTCGTGACCGCGATCTCGACATCATCGCCTCGATGAACACGGATCACCGGGCCGAGATAGTTGCCGTTGTATCCGAAGGTTCGGCTGTCGCGGCCGGGGAAGAATGCCGTGGTGCCGGTTTGGACTTTTAACGCGAGCGACTGTCCTTCTTTGCGAGCATCAATCAGATCGGGAATCTTTAGTAGTTGCGGCTCAGGGGCAGCGGCAGCTTGCCAGAGCGGATGCGAGGCTACGGCTCCAGCGCCGGCCAGAGCCGCACCGGTCAGAATCGTGCGGCGAGACAGCATTGGTTTTGTCCTTCGGTTCCAGCCTCAGATCGCAAAAGCGCCGAGCTTGACAGATATGTGAACGCTTCCTAATTAAGTCAATGCTAATGGAATAGTTCGGATGACGGTCGCGCAGCTGACGAAACTTTCGGAATTGGAGGAGAGGGCTTCGGAGGCGGCGCAGCTTTTGAAGCTTATGGCCAACGAGAAGCGGCTTCTGATCCTCTGCCACCTCGTCGCGCGCCCGGAATTGACGGTCGGAGCACTCGCCGAAGCCGTCGGCTTAAGCCAGTCCGCACTGTCTCAGCACCTGACGCGGTTGCGCGAGGACGGGCTCGTTGTCGCGCGCCGGCAGTCGCAGATGATGCATTACCGCATTGGAGACCCTAAGGCCGCCAAAGTGCTCGAACTGCTGAAGGACCTGTTCTGCCCAGACATCGCGGCCGGTTGAACGGGCCGCCAGTCTCCGGATCGGGTTGGTTCCACCGGATGTCGGCCGATGAGCCGAAAGTCGCGGCCTCCAGGCTGCGGAGGAAAAGGAGAAGGAAACATGACCGCGCAGGCGATTTCGGTCGAAGACGCGAAGCGCCTTATCGACGGTGGCGCAATTCTCGTGGACGTACGCGAGACGAACGAGCATGCGCGTGAGCGTATTCCGGGCGCGAAGCATGATGCTCTCTCGCAGATCGCTGGTCCGCTCGATGCTCACGGTGCGACGGTGGTGATCTTCCATTGCCGGTCCGGGAGTCGTACGACGGCCGCGGCCGGGCGCCTTGCCTCAGTTGCCGGCGCAAAAGCCTATGTTTTGGAAGGCGGCATCGAGGCCTGGAAGTCGGCAGGCCTGCCGATCGTGAGGGACAGGCGCCAGCCCCTCGAAATGATGCGGCAGGTCCAGATCGCGGCGGGAACATTGGCACTTCTGGGAGTGATCTTCGGCGCTCTGGTTCACCCAGCCTTCTATGCAGTCGCTGGAGCAATCGGAGCCGGGCTTGTGTTTGCCGGACTGACTGGGACCTGCGGCATGGCACGGCTGCTCGCGCTCGCTCCTTGGAATCGGCGGCGGCACACTGCCGCGACCGCGTAGCGCTCTCATGCCGCTCGCGACAAATCTCCTGGCGACCGCATCTGGCAGCGTTGTTGGGCTCGTACTGGCGCTCGTCGGAGGTGGCGGTTCGATCTTGGCAGTGCCGCTGCTCGTCTATCTGGTTGGCGTGAGTCCACCACATGTCGCGATCGGAACGAGCGCGCTCGCGGTCTCGGGCAGCGCCTTCACGAATCTCCTCGCGCACGCACGCGCCGGGAATGTCAAATGGCGTTGCGCAGTGGTTTTCGCGGGCGCTGGAGTAGCTGGTGCACTTCTCGGGGCCGAGCTTGCCAAAGCACTTGACGGTCAAAAGCTGCTTTTCCTGTTTGGCCTCCTGATGATCGTCGTCGGGCTTGTGATGTTCCGCCCACGCGAGGGCGTTGGCGATCCCAATGTCCGATTGACCGCCGACACGGCGCGCACGCTTCTCCCGCTGCTGCTCGGGATCGGCTTTGTGGTCGGTGTTCTGTCTGCCTTCTTCGGGATTGGCGGCGGTTTCCTCATCGTGCCGGGCTTGATGTTTGCGACCGGCATGCCGCTGATATTTGCAATCGGCACTTCGCTCGTCGCGGTCGCCGCCTTCGGCGCAACCACAGCGGCAAGCTACGCGGCTTCCGGCCTGATCGACTGGAGCATCGCCGCACTTTTCCTCGTGGGAGGCGTTGTGGGAGGAGCAATTGGTGTTGCGCTCGGCCGCGTGCTGGCGCGGCGAAAACGCGCGCTCAGCCTTCTTTTTGCAAGCCTTGTTGTGACTGTCGGCGTTTACGTGGTGGCACGCGGCATCATCGCGCTCGCGTGAGTCCGGCCTCCGACAAAGGAGAGAAACAGATGATGAATGACATGATGGGCATCGGAATGTGGGGCATGGGGCTCGTGTGGCTGCTTGTCCTTGTCCTCTTGATCCTCGCGATTGCGGCTCTCATCAAATACATCCGGCGATAACGCTTCAGGCCTCTTACATAGGAGAATGGATAATGAGCTACTACTTCGCACAAACACTGCGGTCCTCATTCGATGACGCAGTTGCCAAGACCACCGCCGCCCTGAAGGAGGAGGGCTTCGGCATCATCACCGAGATCGACGTGAAAGAAACGCTCAAGCGTAAGCTCGACGTCGATTTCCGTCGCTACAAGATTCTTGGTGCTTGCAATCCGAAGCTCGCTCACGAGGCGCTGAAGCTGGAAGACAAGGTCGGCACCATGTTGCCATGCAATGTGATCGTGCAAGAACTTGGTTCGGGCCAAGTCGAAGTCGCCGCGATCGATCCGGTCGCCTCAATGCAGGCGATCGGCAATCCCGAGCTGGAGAAGAAAGCGCAAACCGTCCGGCAGAAACTGCAGCAAGTCATCGAACGGCTGTGAACTGAAAGACGGGATCACACAGTCAAAATTCGTCTACGGAGTTCCGCCACATGGCGACGCAAAATGCATCAAAGCCCAACGGTCCCCCTATCGTTAACGGCTTCTTTGAGAAACGGACGTCGAGTGTGCAGTACGTTGTCGCGGACCCGAAGACGAAGCGCTGCGCCATCATCGATCCAGTCCTCGACTTCGATCCAAAATCCGGAGCGACTGGCTCACGCTCCGCCGATGAGCTTCTCGCCTACATCGCGCGCGAGGGATACCAGATCGAGTGGATACTCGATACGCACCCTCACGCGGATCACTTCTCGGCGGCGGGATATTTGAAGGACAGGACTGGGGTGCCGACCGCGATTGGCGAGAAAGTCGTCGAAGTCCAAAAACTCTGGCAAGGCATCTACAACATCGCGGGCTGTTGTCCCGCGGACGGATCGCAGTGGGACAAGCTTTTCGCCGATGGCGAGCGTTTCATGATCGGCAACATGAATGTCGAGGTGCTGTTCACGCCGGGGCATACACTCGCTTCGATCGCCTATGTTATTGGTGATGCCGCATTCATCCACGACACGATTTTCATGCCGGATGGCGGCACTGCTCGCGCCGACTTTCCGGGCGGTAGCGCGCGCGAACTCTGGAGAAGCATTCAGCGCATTCTTGCTCTACCCGACGACACGCGTCTGTTCACTGGGCATGATTACTGCCCGGGCGGCAGGAAGCCGGCCTGGGAGAGCACGGTCGGCCAGCAAAAGGCAGAGAACATCCATCTCAAGCGAGCGAAGACCGAAGAGGAATTCGTCGCGTTACGCGAAGCGCGCGACCGCGAACTTCCGATGCCCAAGCTCATCCTTCACTCACTGCAGGTGAACATCCGCGGCGGGCGACTGCCCGAGCCTGAGGACAATGGCAAATGCTATCTCAAAATTCCGCTGGATGCGTTGGATGGAGCAGCCTGGGACTGATCAAGACTGACCGCCGTCGCAGATTCCTGCCTCGCAGGTGAGGATTCGTTTGAAAACTGCCGCTTGATCATACTCGCTTTGGAAGCCGATCGCTCCCGCTACTCCGAGAATTTCTGCAAAGTGCGGAGGCTTCCGTCACAAAAATGCGATTTGAAATCAGAACCTTAAGCATTCCGTACTGAATCCGCAAAGTCGGGAGGTTCGGAGAAAAAAGTTAGCAGAGAGCGAATTTCAGGGCTCAGTCAGTACGCCGCGGTCGGAAGGTTGGCGCATGAAGCCCGTGTTTGTTGGGCTTATGCGCGCACTCGGCAGCAGCGGAGAGCGTTCGGTCTGATAGGACTGGCGGAGGGAGTGGGATTCGAACCCACGTTACGGTTTCCCGTAAACACGCTTTCCAAGCGTGCGCCTTCAGCCACTCGGCCACCCCTCCGGAGCGCCCCTGATACGGAGGCGGGCGGGAGATTGCAAGTCCCCGGGCGGGCTGGGGTTCCGGCATGCGGGGACGCGGGACGGCCGGCCTGCGGCGGGGCCGGACGCGGAGGCGCGGCGGGCCGCGGTGGACAGGCGTCCGAAAATCCGCCACCGGGGGGCGCCGCCCCGGTCGCACGGGCGGCGGCGATCGAGGTCTCATGCCGACGCAGCCGACGTCCTCCCCTCCCGGGCGCTCCCCTCCCGGGCGCTCCCCTCCCGGGCGCTCCCCTCCGGTGTCGCCCTCTCCAGCGCCCGGCCCGGGCCCCGGATCGGCGATCCCGCCGACGCTCGGCCTGGTGCTGGCGGGCGGGCGGGCGATGCGGCTCGGCGGCGGCGACAAGGGGCTTTTGGCCGTCGGAGGGCGGCCGATCCTCGCGCGGGTGCTCGCCCGGCTCGCGGCCTGTGACGCCGTGATCCTCAACGCCAATGGCGACCCGGCCCGGTTCGCCGGATACGGCCTGCCCGTGGTCGCCGACGACATCCAAAACTTCGCCGGGCCGCTCGCCGGCGTTCTGGCCGGCCTCGACTGGGCGGCGACGCAGCGGCCCGACCTCGCGCATGTGCTGAGCGCCCCGGCCGACTGCCCGTTCCTGCCCGCGGACCTCCTGGCCCGGCTGCACGCCGTCGCGCGAGACACCGGGCGGCCGCTCGCCTGCGCCGGCTCGGGCGGACGCCGCCATCCCGTCGTCGCGCTGTGGCCGGTGGCGCTGCGCCACGACCTGCGGCGCGCCGTCATCGACGAGGGCCTGCACAAGGTCGGCGCCTGGATGGACCGGCACGGCGTCGCCGTCGCCGACTGGCCGGACCTGCCGTTCGACCCGTTCCTCAACGTCAACATGCCCGAGGATTTTTCCGCCGCCGAACGGCTCGCGGCCGCGCATCCGGAGGCGTGAGCATTCGGCCCGTGCTCCGTGACGGCGCCTGTTGCGGTTATGCATCATTCCACGTCTTTATGTGACGCGAGCGGCTAGCCCGGATTGCCGGGCCGCCGGCCGGCTGGCACGGTCCGCCTTCGGGGAGAGACACCGTGTTTCGTGCCTTGCGGCATCAGCGCCTGCGTCGCGTGGTCGGCCTCGTGGCCGCCTATGCGCTCGCGTTGCAGATGCTGCTGGCCGGCATCGTGGCCACCGAGATGGCGGTGGCCGGCGACGCCGCGGCGGCGACGCTCTGCTTCGGCGCCCCCGACGGGCCCGACGCCTCCGGCACCTCACACCCTCCGACGCCGCACAGCCCGTGCGCGATCTGCGCCTTCGCCAGCGCGGCACCGCCGCTGCCCGGGCTGGCGGGCCTCGCGCTTCCGCAGGCCGGCCGCCGCATCCGGCGACGGGTCCGCACGACGGCGCGGCGCTGCGCGCGACGCCGCGATCCCCGCTCCTCCCGAGGTCCTCCGCCGGCCGTCTGACCGCCGTCCCCGCCCGGTCCACCGACGTCCTGCAGAGAGAATCCCCGATGTCACGCCTGATCCGCGCGTTTTGCGCGGCGTCGGCGGCTGTCGCCGCCTGTTCCACGGCTTTCGCCCAGTCCACCGCGCTGCCGCCGCTCGTCGTCGACGGCGGGGCGGCGCCCTCCGCCGGGGGCACCTCCTCGGGTCCGGCCACCGGCGGCGGCGAGGGCAGCCTCACGGTGCCGACCACGGCGCAGGCCGAGGCGGCGCTGGCGCGGGTGCCCGGCGCCGTCGAGGTGGTGCCCGACACCGCCTTCAAGACCGGCCCGGCCCGCACCGCCAAGGACATCCTCGACTGGGTGCCGGGCGTGTGGATCGAGCCCAAATGGGGCGACGACTCGCGCCTCTCGATCCGCGGCTCGGGCCTCTCCCGCAACTTCCACCTGCGCGGCGTCCAGCTCTACATGGACGGCATCCCGATCAACACCTCGGACGGTTACGGCGACTTCCAGGAGATCGACCCGACCGCCTATCGCTATGTCGAGGTGTTCAAGGGGGCGAACGGCCTGCGCTTCGGCGCCAACGCGCTCGGCGGCGCCATCAATTTCGTGATGCCGACCGGCCGCGACGCGGCCCCGCTCGACACCCGCCTCGACGTCGGCGGCTTCGGCTTCGTCCGCGGCCAGGCCGCGGACGGCGGTGCCGCCGGCCCGTGGGACGGCTTCGCCACCGTGTCGTCCTCGATGCAGGACGGCTACCGCGACCATTCCTGGGGCAATGCCGAGCGGGCGAGCGGCAATGTCGGCTACCGGTTCTCGCCCGACGTCGAGACGCGCGTCTACGTCAATGCCAACTCGATCCGCCAGCGCATCCCGGGCGAGGTGACCAAGGACCAGGCGCTCGCCTCGCCGCAGACCGCGGCGACCAACAATCTCGCCAACGACTGGCAGCGCAACCTCGACACGCTGCGGATCGGCACCAAGACGACGATCAAGCTCGACAGCACCGTGCTCGAGCTCGGCCTGTTCGGCGTCGACCGCCATCTGATGCACCCGATCTACCAATGGCTCGACTATCGCTACGAGGACTACGGCGGCTTCGCCCGGGCGACCGACGAACGCCTGCTGTTCGGTTATCGCAACCGCTTCACGCTCGGGGCCAACGTGCTCAACGGCACGATCCGGGCCGACCAGTACGCCAACACGGGCGGCGCCAAGGGCGCGCTGCTGTCGTCGCGCGTGCAGCGGCCGGAGAACTACACGGCCTATGCCGAGAACGCCTTTTACGTGGTGCCCACCCTCTCGATCGTCGCCGGCACGCAGTATCTGTACGCGGTGCGCGACCAGGAGGTGATCTACTCGGTCAACGGCGATCTGAACGGCCGCTCCAGCTTCAGCCTGTGGAGCCCCAAGATCGGCGCCGTGTGGGACGTCGCGCCCGACTGGCAGGTGTTCGGCAACGTCTCGCGCAGCGCCGAGGTGCCGAGCTTCGGCGAGAGCGTCGCGCCGAATTTTCTCAACCCCACGCTGCCCACCATCCCGTTCTACGACATCCGTCCCCAGCGAGCGACGACCTGGGAGATCGGCACCCGCGGCCGGCGGCCCGACGTCACCTGGGACGTCGCGCTCTACCGGGCCGAGATCACCGACGAGCTGATGTGCCTGTATTCGAGCTTCGGGAGCTGCAACGTCACCAATGCCGACCGCACCATCCATCAGGGCGTCGAGCTCGGGCTCGGCGTGTCGCTGCTGAAGAACCTCGCCGTGCAGGCCGGGGCGCCGGACCGGCTGTGGCTGCAGGTCGCCTACACGTACAACGACTTCCGCTTCGACCACGATCCGGTGTTCGGCGACAACCGGCTGCCCGGCGCGCCGCCCCACATCGTCAAGGCGGAGCTGCTCTACAAGCATCCGGGCGGATACTCGTTCGGCCCGACACTCGAATGGGTGCCGGAGGCCTATTTCGTCGACAGCGCCAACACGCTCGCCACCGATCCCTACGTCCTGTGGGGCCTGAAGGCGGCCTACGACGACGGCACCCTCTCGGCTTATGTCGAGGGCCGCAACCTCGGCAACATCTCCTACATCTCGTCGGCCAGCATCATCGACCGCGCCACCACGGCGTCGGCCCTGTTCAATCCCGGCACCGGTCGTGCCGTCTATGCCGGCCTGCGCTGGCGCATGTGAGGAGAGACACGATGTCGACGTTCTCGAAACTGATCACGACC
>NZ_NPEX01000001.1:79007-80752 GCF_003258865.1 Rhodoplanes roseus
CGTCCGCGCTGGCCGGTGCCACGCTGTCGCTCGCGGCCGCGGCGCCAGCTGCCGCCCATGTCACGCTGGAGCGCGCCGAGGCGACGCCGGGCGCCGGCTACAAGGCGGTGCTGCGGGTGCCGCACGGCTGCGGCAGCGCCGCCACCCTGACGGTGCGGGTGACGATCCCGGACGGACTGATCGCCGTGAAGCCGATGCCGAAGCCGGGCTGGACGCTCGCCGTCACCCAGGGGGCGTATGCGAAGCCCTACGAGTTCATGCACGGGATCACGTTCAAGGACGGCGTGCGCGAGATCACCTGGACGGGCCGGCTGGAGGACGCGTTCTACGACGAGTTCGTGTTCTCGGGCTTCGTCGCCGGCACGGTCGAGCCCGGCACCACGCTGGTCGTTCCGGTCGTGCAGGAGTGCGAGCAGGGCACGGCCGCCTGGACCGAGGTGCCGGCGGCCGGGCAGGATCCGCACGCGCTGAAGACACCGGCGCCGAGCATTCGCGTGATCGCCCCGCCCGAGTCCCATCACGCGCATCATTGAGGGTCTGATAGTCGTCGCCTCGCCCTTCCTCCGTCCTCGTCCCGAGGAGCCCGCGAAGCGGGCGTCTCGAAGGGCGGGGACGGCCTCGGCGCTGTCCCGCGGGGCCTCATGGTTCGAGACGCGATCCTTCGGATCGCTCCTCACCATGAGGGAAGATCGAGGGAGGACGACGCGGCCTACCCCACGATCTCCGTGTAGGAGACGAAGCCCACCGTGTCGCCGGGCGACACCGCCGTCACCTCGTCGGCGATCTCGATCAGCCCCTCGGTCTCGGTCAGTGACGTGATGGCGCCGGCGCCTTCGAGCCGGTAGGTCACCGCCTCCGGGCGGCCGTCGGGGCCGGGGCGCAGCGAGCCGCGCAGATATTCGCGCCGGCCCGGCTTCTTGCGATGCGCGAAGCCGGCCCGCACGGGAAGCACCGGCAGCGGGCGCGGCGTCGCGCCGGCGAGTCGCAGCAGCAGCGGGCGGACGATCCGCGCGAAGGTGACGAAGGCCGCCGCGGGATTGCCCGGCAGGCCGACGAAGGCGGCGCGCCGCCCCGCCTCGCCGGCCAGCACGCCCATGGCGACGGGGCGGCCCGGCTTGATGGCGATGCGCCAGAACACCAGCGAGCCGGCGCGCTCGACCGCGGTGCGGACGTGATCGGCCTCGCCGGCCGAGACGCCGCCCGACGTGATCACGAGATCGTGGGCCGCCGCCGCCGGCAGCGCCTGCGCCAGCGCGTCCGGATCGTCGGGCAGAATGCCGAGATCCGTCACCTCGGCACCGAGCGCCTCGGCCATGGCGAGCAGCAGATAGCGGTTGGCGTCGTAGATGCCGCTCGGCGGCAGCGGCGCGCCGGGCTCGACGATCTCGTCGCCGGTCGAGAACAGCGCCACGCGGACGCGGCGGCGGACCGGCAGCGCGGTGAGGCCCTGTGCGGCGGCGAGCGCGATGTCGGCCGCGGCGAGGCGCCGGCCGGCCGGCAGCATCGTGCCGCCCGTGGGAATGTCCTCGCCGGCGAGCCGGCGGTTGTCGCCGGCCTTCAGCCCGGCCGGGACCAGCAGCGCGTCGCCGTCCAGCCGCGCGTCCTCCTGCATCAGCACCGTGTCGGCGCCGGGCGGCATCGGAGCGCCGGTGAAGATGCGGGCCGCCTCGCCCGCCGCCAGCGGCCGCGCCGCGGCATGGCCGGCGGCGACCCGGTCGACGACCTGCAGGCGCGTCTCGCCGGCC
>NZ_NPEX01000199.1 GCF_003258865.1 Rhodoplanes roseus
GGGGCCACCCGGAAACGGTCGTGCAAGAAGATGTCGATGTTCATCGATCATCCTCCCGGCCCAGTTCGGAACTGAGCGGCGGAGCCGAGACCGGAGGTCTTCAGGATGACGGAAGACCAGCGGCTTTCGGGACGGACTCTCCCGTTTCACTGAGGTGCGCGGGCAGAACCCGAGGCTCTAAGGGCGACGGCCCGGCCGCTCGTTCTTCGAGGCTCGCTTCGCGCGCAGCTCAGGATGACGGGTCGGATTCAAACGCGATGCAGCCGTCGCTCGTGCCTGATCACGTCGCTCGTGATCACGTCGCTGTGAGGCCCGTGTCACCGACGCTTTTGACGACGGCGTTAACGCTTCGTTTATTTTCAGCCTTAACGGCGTGGAACCGTTTCGCGGGTTGTTCGTTGTAGATGCGGCAGTCGATCTGCCAGGGGAACAAGCAGGGGGAAGACATGGCTCGCTCCGCGAAGCTCAATCTCTTTATCGGTGCGGTCGCCCTGGTGGTCGCCGGCACGTCGTTCGGGTCCGCCAAGGCCGAGCCGCTCTCGCTGTTCGCGCCGGACGGCTATCGCTCCTCGTCGATCGACCGCTACATCCGGGATGACCGGGTGGAGGAGCCGACGGCCCGCGCCGAGGTCCCGGCCCGGCTGCGTCGTCAGGTGGTCGCCTACACGGGCAACGAAGCGCCCGGCACCATCATCATCGACACGCCCAACACCTACCTCTACCTGGTCATGCCGGGCGGCAAGGCGATGCGCTACGGCATCGGCGTCGGCCGCGAGGGCTTCACCTGGTCGGGCGTCGAGCACGTCACCCGCATGGCCGAGTGGCCGGACTGGCATCCGCCGGCGGAGATGATCGCCCGTCAGCCTTATCTGCCGCGCTTCATGGCCGGCGGTCCCACCAACCCGCTCGGCGCGCGCGCCATGTATCTGGGCAGCTCCGTGTACCGCATCCACGGCACCAACGCCCCGGAGACGATCGGCCAGCGTGTGTCGTCGGGCTGCATCCGGCTCGCCAACGAGGACGTGATCGACCTCTACGGCCGCGTGAAGACGGGCGCCAAGGTGGTCGTCATGCCGATCAGCTCGCGCGGCGGCGTGGCGGGCGTCTCTGGAGCCTCGGCCCGCACGGCCGACACCCGCGGCAGCGCCCGCATCAACTGATCCCTTTTCGACGGCGGGGTTTCGGCCCCGCCGTTCTCGTTTGCAGATCCGTTCGTTTTCAGCATTTCTCCGCCCCTGCGGCGTCTTCCGGCACAGCCATGCCCTCCCTCTCCTCGATCACGTCGTCGTCGATCGCATCTGGCGGCCGTGGCCGCCCCGGCCTGCTCGGAGCCGTGCTGATCGCCGTGCTCGCCTGGCCGGCCGTGGCCGGCGCGCAGTCGTGGTCCTCCCCGGCCTCCGCCGGCGGCGTCTTCTCCACCATCTTCGGCAGCCTCGCTGCGCCGCTGGAGCGGCGCGACACGCGCCCCGCCGCGATCCCGACGCTGGCCTACGCCCCGCCCGAGACGCCCGGCCTGCCCGGCGTCGCGCTGCCGCCGGGCGTCACCGTCCCGGACGCCGCGCCGACCACCACGGCCTTTTGCGTGCGCCTGTGCGACGGCCGCTTCTTTCCGCTGACCGCCACCGCCAACGTGACGCCGGCGAAACTGTGCACCGCCTTCTGCCCGGCGAGCCGGACGAAAGTGTTCGACGGCGCCGGCATCGACCAGGCGACGGCTCCGGACGGCAGCCGCTATGCCGCGCTCTCGACCGCGCATCTCTATCGCAAGCAGGTGGTCGACGGCTGCACCTGCAACGGCAAGGATGCGTTCGGCCTCGCCAAGATCGATCTCGCTGCGGACCCGACCCTGCGGGCCGGCGACGTTGTCGCCACCAGCGACGGCCTGAAGGTCTTCCAGGGCGCCGAGGGCCCGAAACACCGGGCCGCCGACTTCACGCCGTTGCGCCGCTCGACGCTGGTCTCCGACGATATCCGCCGCAAGCTGCGGACCCTCAAGGTGGCCAAGGATCTCGAGGCGCCGAAACGCCGGCTGTGAGGCTGCGCCTCGCTCGCGACGACGACGCCACGGTCGCACGACCCCTCGCCGCCGGCGATTTCAACGATTCATCAACCCTCTCCGGCTCTCCCGAAAGACCCGCATCGGGCGTCCTTGACTCTCGTCGGGCTTTCCGGAATCCATAAGAACAAATAGCGAACAACGAGGGCAGATCGTGGTTGTGCCGCCCCCCGATCCGGGCGAGATCTTGCGTGCGCTCCGCAGCCGGGTGGCCGCCCTCGAGGCGCACCGCCCGCCACCGGACGCCGAATCGGCGCTCGCGCTCGGGGTGCCGACGCTCGACCGTGCGCTCGGCGGCGGGCTGTCGCTCGGTGCACTGCACGAGATCGTGCCGGCGACACCGCTCGATCTCGGCGCCGCCGCCGGCACGGTCCTGGTGCTGGCGGTCCACGCGCTGCACCGGGTGCGCCGCTTCGCCCACCGCGAGATTCTGTGGATCCAGCCGGAGCTCGCCGGCCTCGAGGCGGGGCGACTCTACGGTCCGGGCGTCGCCGAACTCGGCCTGTCGCCGGCCCGCCTGATCGAGCTGCGCTTGGCGAGCGAGCGCGACGGCGCCTTCGCCATGGAGGAGGCGCTGCAGTGCCGGGCCCTGGGCGTGGTGGTCGGCGAGTTTTTCGACGATCGCGCCCTCGATCTGGTCGCGCTGCGCCGCCTGTCGCTGGCTGCCACGGCCGGCGGCGGCCTCGGCCTGCTGCTGCGCCACCGCGCCGAGGCGCTGGCGAGCCCGGCCGCGACCCGGCTGGAAATCACCGCCGCGCCGGGGCTGCCCGACGGCTTCGGCGGCCTGGGGCAGCCGACCGTCCTTCTGTCGCTGGAGCGTAACCGTCGCGGCCCGACCGGCCGCTGGCGCCTGACCTGGGATCATCATGAGCACGTCTTCCGCGAAGCGCCGGCTCCTCTCTCTGTGGCTGCGGCGGCTGGCGACCGACCGCATCGCCCGGACGATGCGGAGGACCGGGTCCGGACCGGATGACGCGGACGAGATCCCGCTCGTCACGGCCCATATGGTGAAATCGGCGCAGCGCATCGCCGCGCTGAACGACGCCGCTGCCCGGCTCGGCCTGGCGCCGGGCGTCACGGTCGCGGACGCCCGCGCCCGCCATCCCGGCCTCGCCGTGGTGGAACACGACCCGGCCGTCGACCATCTGCTGCTGACGGCGGTCGCCGACGCCTGCGACCGCTGGACCCCGCTGGTGGCCCTCGATCCGCCGGACGGCCTGATGCTCGACATCACCGGCTGCGCCCATCTGTTCGGCGGCGAGGCGGCGCTCGCCCGCGCCCTCGCGGTGCGCCTCGCCGAGGGCGGCCTCGCGGCCCGCATCGCCATCGCCGACACGCCCGGCTGCGCCGCCGCGGTGGCGCGCTACGGCGCCCGCGACACGCCCGTGGTGGTGCCGCCCGGCGGCCAGGACGCGGCGCTCGCGCCGCTGCCACTCGCCGCGCTGCGGCTGCCGCCCGGCATGGTCGCGTCACTCGCGGAGGTCGGGCTGAAGCGCATCGCCGATATCCTCGACCGTCCGCGCGCGACCCTCGCGGCCCGCTTCGACGGGCTGTTGGAGAAGCTCGACGCGGCGCGTGGCGAGACCGACACGCCGATCTCGCCGCGCCGGCCGATGCCGGCCTGCGTGACCGAGCAGAATTTCGCCGAGCCCGTGCTGCTGGAGCGCGACGTGCTCGACACGCTCGCCCGGCTCGGGGCGCGGCTGGCCCGCGTGCTGGAGTCGCGCGGCGAGGGCGCCAGGCTGTTGGAGACGGCGCTGTTCCGCACCGACGGCCGGGTGGTCCGCATCACGGTCGGCACCGGCGCGCCGCTCACCGATCCGGCCCGCATGGCGCGCCTGTTCGCCGACCGGCTCGCCGTCGGCGAGCCCTGCGATCCCGGCTTCGGCTTCGACCTGATCCGGCTCTCGGCGCTGGCGACCGAGCGTTGCGACCCGGTGCAGGGCGGGCTCGACGCATCGGACGCCACGGCCGAGCTCGCCCATCTGGTCGACCGGCTCTCGACCCGTTTCGGCGCCCGCCGCGTCACCCGCCAGATGCTGCGCGACGAGCACGTCCCCGAGCACGCCACCGCCTGCGTGCCGGCCCAGGCCGCCCGGGTGGCGGGGAGCCGGCACGGGCTCGTCCCCTCGCCGCGCGCCGACGCACTCGTCCCGGCCCGTCCGCTGCGGCTGCTGCAGCGCCCCGAGCCCGTGCAGGCCGTGGCCGAGGTGCCGGACGGGCCGCCGGTGCGGTTCCGCTGGCGCCGCGTGCTGCACGAGGTCGCCGCGACGGAAGGCCCCGAGCGCATCGCGCTCGCCTGGTGGCGCGACGCCGACGGCCACGCCCTCACGCGCGACTATTTCCGCGTCGAATGCCGCGGCGGTTTTCGCGCCTGGCTGTTTCGCGAAGGCCTGTTCGGCCGCGAGACGCCGCACCCCACATGGTTCCTGCACGGCCTCTTCGGGTGAGCCATGACGGCCTATGCCGAGCTCGCCGCGACGACCAACTTCTCGTTCCTGCGCGGCGCCTCGCATCCGGAGGAGCTGGTCCTGCAGGCGAAGGCGCTCGGGCTCGCCGCGCTCGGGGTCGCCGACCGCAACTCGGTCGCCGGCGTGGTGCGGGCGCACGAGGCGGCGAAGGAGCATGGCGTGCGGCTCGCGGTGGGCGCGCGTCTGGTCTTCGCCGACGGCACGCCCGACATCCTGGCCTATCCCGGGAATCACGCCGCCTGGACCCGCCTGACCAGGCTGCTGACGCTCGGCAAGCGTCGCGCCGAAAAGGGGCAGTGCACGCTGCATGTCGACGACCTCACCGCCCATGCCGAAGGATTCAATCTGATCGTCCTAGCGGATGGGCGGCGAGGGCGCGTTTCTTCGCCCTCCCCTGGAGGGGGAGGATCGGGGCGCGCCGAAGGCGTGCATCGGGGTGGGGTGAAGCCCCACGCATTGGCGTCGCGGTCACCGGACCTAGTAAGCGACTTACACGTGCTGCCGATCGTCTGCCGGCGCACACCGTGACGAGCCGAATTAAATGCGCTGTCACGGCAGCTCCGCATCGCAGCACGACCGGAGCAAACTGGAAAGTGGTTGTTGAGAGGGCTGAATTGTAGGTAGGTTGAATCGCGAGAGGCTCACCGCTGGTTAACCAAGCAGGCCTTGGAGTGCGTCTCCAGTTCAGCCGTCTGTTGCGAGCTTTGCAGGAAAAAGCGATGCAAAGGTTTTTTCGTCCTTATAAAACTGTTTGGTTTTTAGGTCATGTGATCATCTTTTTATTGGGGATAATAGTTGTTTATGCGCCGCTCATATCGAACACGGTTGGGGACGCCATTGCTGGTGGGGTGGGGGCGTCGCTGATCGCGGCAGGGGTCGCTGGGTACATATTGTATCTCTATGTATCGCTCTCCGAGGATGATAAACAGAGATATTCTGTCCTGGTTCACGCTGGGCTGATAAACGCATTTAATGCTAGAAGTGTAGTTATCCGAGAGGAGTATGCTTCGCGAATTAGAGACGCGACAGAAATTGATATGATCGGTTTTGGTCTTGCTGCGTTCAGGCAAGACTACGGCGGCGTCTTTACCGACTGGAAAAAAAAGAAAGTGAGAATACTTCTTTTAGATCCTGATTTTCCCAACAAAGATGCATCCTTTGCGGTTCAGCGCGATCGTGAAGAGAAGAACGAGCCAGGTCGAATATCTGGTGAAGTGAATCAATTTATCAATGATGTTAGGGAGATCTGCAAGGAGGGGGTTTTCGAGGTTCGGCTTATGCGAGCTCTCCCGTCCGTAAATTATTTTAGATTAGATCAAGATATATTTTGGGGGCCTTATCTGATAAATGGGCCAAGTCGGAATTCTCCGACTTTCCTAGTGCGAGGAGGGTATCTCGCTGAGGCACTCAAGTCCCACTTTAATGCACTTTGGTTAAATCATGACCTTTCACGCAAGTTTTAGTGGCGACCTTCGCCGGCCCATTCGTGTTGTAGCGCCGGGTAGGGTCCACATCACGCTGCTCGACATGGGCCGATGCACTGCTCGGGCATGTGGCGGAGTCGGCTTCGCGATTGCTGCAAACAGAACGGAGTGGCAATTCAGCGCTGCTAAATCAACGTCGCTAGACGGCATCGATGTGTTAGACAAGGCTGCGCAAATTGAAATCTCTCAATTAATAAGCGCGATAATGATCGAGCGAAAGCTTCCGTGTACTGCAATTAAATTAATAAGAGCGCCGAGGCAGCACTTCGGATTTGGAGCAAAAACTGCATTGCTCACCTCGCTTCTGTATGGGCTGTTTGAACATCATATGTGTGCTCCGTCTCTTGACGAAGTCCGCGCTCTCTCTGGAAGGGGAGGCACATCAGGTATTGGCCTTCATGCGATGTTCCTGGGCGGAATAATTTGGGATGGAGGGCATCTCCAGAGTGCGTATCCGGAATTTGCGCCATCCTCAGCCCGAGCCCCCTGTAGCCCTCCCATCCTATGTTCGCGGTGGCCTTTTCCAGAGGAATTGGAGGTGCTTTTATTTAACGGGGATGGTTCGCGAGTAAGCGGAAAGGACGAGTTGCGCCTATTCAGTAATTCGTGCCCGGTTCCGCAGGATGAGGTTGCAAGAACATTTTTTGCCGTGTTTCATGGTGTGATTCCATCTTTTCTGTCTTCCGATCTGCCCGGTTTGCGAGCGTCTCTTGCGGAGGTTCATGGCTGTGGATTTAAGGCTCGTGAATTGCATGCGCAAGCTCCAAAAGTAAAGTTGACATACAGGAGGCTCACAGAGATTGTTGGAGTGGCTCCCGGCTTGAGCAGCGTGGGGCCTCTTGTGTATGCTGTTTTACGGAAAGACGATCGAAATACCCTCGCAGCGTTACAAGACTGTGCGCGTCGCAACGAGCTTCCAGCTTTCGAAATCGCTCAAGCGGACAATGTTGGGATAGTTACGGAAGCGCTGTAAGATGGATTACCGAGACTCCTTCGCCTTCGGGCGAATTTTGACGCTGTATTTCTACACGTCAAATGCGGACAAGCTTCTGCAGGCGCGGTTGCTCGCGCGTAGGCGCGGGCTCGTTATTCGGCATCTTTCGGCGTCACGAGAGCCGTACGACGAAGACTATTCATCCGACACGCAAACTCTTCTACATAGAGCCGTCGATCAAATTTCCGGCATGTTCGGTATCCGTAATTGCTTTTTTATAGAGGATACTTCGATTCGGCTCGACGCATTTAGTCGCTGTTCCGATTTTCCTGGCATGCGGGCGAAGGAATGGTTTTCTTCCGTTTCGTTTTCCGAGGTCAACGAGCAGTTGCTGCGCGCGGAAAATAACCGCCGTACGACAGTAAAATCGGATATTGCTCTGCATGTACCCGGGCTTAGATCGCCTGTAATGTTCCATTCTGAAACAGAAGGCGTGATTGCGGATACGGAGCCAAGTTTCGCAGCGCAGGTTCAGTACCCGTGGCTCACACCAAAAACCTTCAATGGATGGTTTGTTCCAGACGGGCAGTCTGGTGTGCCGAAGCGTCTTGGGGAGATGGAGTTTGAGTCATCGCTTCGTTACGATTTCAGGGCTAAAAACATAGAACAGCTCCTCGATCGGTATTCTGAATACATGGCTGTAGCGAACCTTCCGTCGCAGAGCTTTACAAATCGGGTGCCCACGCCGCCAGTGGTGAGTCAACTTGAATTGGATTTGCCGCGTTCGCGATCTCTTATTTTGATCATCGGAGGAAAATGCGCCGGAAAGACAACATTTGCCGATCGCATCGCGATGCGTGAGTCTGTTCAGGTTTTCGAAGCTAGTAGTGTGTTCAAGGCGCTTGCAAACGAGCATAACTTCAAGAGCCAATCGGATGGTGATGTATTTTGGTTCTTACAATCGATTGGCTTGGAGTCTGTGGGCCGTGAGGTGGCGCGACTAGTATCCTCGGTGCCCGACCAGACTTGTGTCGTAACAGGTCTTCGTACGATAGAAGAAATATTGTATCTTCAGGATGCGTTTCCTGAGACAATAGTAATATTAATCGAGTCGGATCAAAGAATTCGTTATGAAAGACACATCAAACGCGCGAGAGAGCAGGGACTCGATTCGTTAAGCGAGTTTAGAATTAACGACGAGCGGCAAAGAGAGTATGGTGCTCTCCGAGTTGCGCATGATATTGCAGACTTGGTCATTTCGAACGAGGAGTCGATGGAGCGGTATTTGGCTCGTGTTGATGATGTGTTTGGTCATATCGAAAAAGAGCGAATTCAGTATGCAAGCGCTGCCTCGCCGTCGGAGTTGGAGCGATGTCTCACGGCTCTTAATAAGATTGGAATGGTCGCTACCTGTCAGGAGATCTCGGATAGAACTCAGGAGTCAGGATTTCCCGTGCTTGTGTATAATACGAATAGGGCACTAAAAGCTGCACCAGAGTTTGCGAGGCGTGTTAAGCGCCCCGGTGGGAAACTCAGCTACGAAATTACGGATAGAGGACGTGCGTTATTAACTTTAATGCAGATCCGTCGTCATAGAGTGATTCAAAAGAAAAATGCCATGATGGAACCTAATTGCGGTCAGAAATAAGAATTTCATTTTTTTAATCCCTCCCCGAAGCATCCTTTCTCTGCCTGGCATCTGCTCGTGAGCGCGCTCAGGCACGATGAATTATTTTTGGTCAGCGGGCAGGGCTCTCCGGCCGGCCCCCACTGCCCCCCTCCCTTAACCCGCCCGTAAGCACGTCGCTCCTAGGCTCGCTTGGGGACGTGCCGGCGTCGTGGGGACGCCGGGGGTCGGCGCGTGCGTCGGCCGAAATTCCGGGCGCTGCGGGCGTGCCGGGCGGGGAGAGACATGGCGCCGCCCAAAGATACGCGCGATTCCGGCTCGGCAGGGGGCGGTGGGCCCACCCCGAAGGGCGCCAAGGGGCGCGGCGCGGCCGGGCGGGCCGCCGAGGTGAAGCCGCCGCCCAAGGGCGAGCCCAAGGCGCCGAAGGCGCCCCTGATCGTGGTGGACGAGGACGCGCAGGTCGGCATCCCGCGGCCCGCCGGCAAGCGGCGGCGCGAGAATCTCGACGCGGACGACGACGAGGGGGCGCCGATGCCGCAGGGAAAGCCAGCGTCGTCGCGAACCTCCGGCGGCAGCGGCCCGGGCGGCGCCAGCAAGGCGGGCCCCGGCAAGAAGAGCGCGGCGAAAAAGTCCAAGAGCAAGGCGCGGGGGCCGAAGGGCTCGCTGGTCGGGCGCGGCGTCTACTGGCTCGCCGTGGCCGGGCTGTGGTGCGTCATCGCGGCGGGCGGGCTGTTCGTCTACGTGGCGCTGCATCTGCCGCCGATCCACGCGCTCGAGGTGCCCAAGCGGCCGCCCAACGTGCAGGTCGTGGGCATGGACGGCACGCTTTTAGCGAGCCGCGGCGACATGGGCGGCTCGGCGATCCCGCTCAAGGAGATGCCGGCGCATCTGCCGAACGCCTTCATCGCCATCGAGGACCGGCGCTTCTACTCGCATTTCGGCGTCGACCTGCTGGGCCTCGGCCGCGCCGTCTGGGCCAATGTCACGCGGCGCGGCATCGCCCAGGGCGGCTCGTCGATCACCCAGCAGCTCGCCAAGAATCTGTTCCTGCGGCCGGAGCGCACCATCATGCGCAAGCTGGAGGAGGTGATGCTGGCGCTGTGGCTGGAGCAGAAGTTCAGCAAGCGCGAGATTCTGGAGCTGTATCTGAACCGCGTCTATTTCGGGTCCGGCGCCTACGGGGTCGAGGGCGCGGCGCAGCGCTATTTTGGGAAATCCGCCCGCGAGGTGTCGGTCGGCGAGGCCGCGCTGCTGGCGGGCCTCGTGAAGTCGCCCTCGAAGCTGGCGCCGACCCGCAACTACGACGGGGCCGAGCGGCGCTCGCAGCTGGTGCTCGGCGCCATGGCCGAGGAGGGCATGGTGCCGGACGCCACCATCAAGGCGGCGCTCGCCGATCCGCCCCGGGTGGTGAAGCGCGGCGGCGGCTCGGCCGGCTACGTCGCCGACTGGGTGATGGATGTGGTCAACGACATCCTGGGGCGGGTCGAGGACGACCTGGTGGTCGAGACGACGATCGATCCGGCGCTGCAGATTCTGGCCGAGCGCGCTTTGATCGACACGCTGACCCAGCGCGCCGACAAGTACGGCGTGGGTCAGGCCGCGCTGGTCGCGATGACGCCGGACGGCGGCGTGCGGGCGCTGGTCGGCGGCCGGAACTATCAGGAGAGCCAGTTCAACCGCGCCGTCGCGGCCAAGCGCCAGCCGGGCTCGGCGTTCAAGCCGTTCGTCTATCTCACCGCGATCGAGCGCGGCCTGCGGCCCGACACGCTGCGCGAGGACCGGCCGATCGCCGTGAAGGGCTGGAAGCCGGAGAACTACAAGCACGAGTATCTCGGCCCGGTGTCGCTGACGACCGCGCTGGCGCATTCGCTCAACACCGTCTCGGTGCGGCTCACGCTGGAGTTCGGGCCGACCGCCGTGATGAAGACCGCCTACCGGCTCGGCATCTCGTCGAAGCTGGAGCCCAACGCCTCGATCGCGCTCGGCACCTCGGAGGTGTCGGTGCTGGAGCTCGTCAACGCCTACACGCCGTTCGCCAATGGCGGGCTCGCCACCGTGCCGCACGTGGTGGAGAAAATCCGCGGGCCGAAGGGCAAGGTGCTGTACGGCCGGCCGTCCTCGGTGCTCGGGCGGGTGGTCGAGCCGGCCTATGTGGCGATGATGAACCAGATGATGCGCGAGACCATCCGGGTCGGCACCGCCAAGGGGGCCGGCCTGCCGGGCTGGCCGGTCGCCGGCAAGACCGGCACCAGCCAGGATTTCCGCGACGCCTGGTTCGTCGGCTACACGGGCCACCTGGTCACCGGGGTGTGGTTCGGCAACGACGACTCCTCCCCCACCCGCAAGATGACGGGCGGCGGTCCGCCCGTGGAGGCGTGGTCGCGCTTCATGCGCAGCGCGCATGACGGCGTGCCCGTCGCCGACCTGGTCGGCCTGTCGGGCGCGTCGCCGCCGCTGCCGGCGCCGGCGAGGGGTGGCGAGGGAGTGGCGAGGGGCGGCGAGGGAG
>NZ_NPEX01000200.1 GCF_003258865.1 Rhodoplanes roseus
GGCGCAGCCCGGCCCCGGCCCCGGCCCGCCGGCACAGCCCTCGCCGCCCCGCCCCTATTCGAGCATCGCCGTCACGCCCCCGGCCCAGTCCGCGGATCCGAGCTTCTCGGCGTTCCGCCAGCAGCTCGGCGAGATCGCCGGCCGCAAGGACCGCGTGGCGCTCGCCGGCCTGGTGGCGCCGGGCTTCTTCTGGTTGGCCGACCGGGGCGACAAGGCCGACCGCAAGAAGGCGCCGATCGACAATCTCGCCCGCGCCATCGGGCTGGACGGCGCCGACGCCGACGGCTGGGAGCTGCTCACTCACGCGGCCGCCGAGCCGACGCTGAAGGCCTTTCCGCCCAAGACCGGCGTTGTCTGCGCGCCGGCGGCCCCGACCCTCGACGACAAAGCCTTCGAGCAGCTCCTGAAATCGAGCCGCACCGACGTCTTCGACTGGGCTTGGCCGGCAACCAGCAGCCTGCCGGTGCGGTCCGGCGCCGCCGCAGACGCGCCCGTGGTCGAGACGCTCGGCTCCGTGCTGGTCCGGGTGCTCCCGGACGAGGCGCCTCCGGGGGCACCCGGTGCGCCGGGCGCTCAGCCCGCGGGCGGCCCCGCCCCCGCCGCCGGCGCACCGGCGGTCCAGCCCGGCCCCGGCGCGGTGCCACCCCTCAAGGTCGTCACGCCGAGCGGCAAGATCGGCTGGGTGTCGGCCGACGCGGTACAGCCGCTGGTCAGCGACCAGCTCTGCTACGTGAAGGACGCGAGCGGCTGGAAGATCGGCGGCTATCTGGGCGGCGAGTGAGCGGCGCGCTCCGCCGCCACGGCGGGGCGCAGCAGCATCGGCCCGTAGAGGACCAGAAAGCCCGCATAGGCGGCGATCCACGCGACGCCGGCGAGCGGCAGCAGCGGCAGCGTCCACTGCGGCGCCAGGATGCTTCCTGCGCGCGCCACCGCGGCCACGGCGAGCGCCAGATAGATCGCCGCCGAGCCCGATCCGGCGCGCAGCGGGCGGCCGGTGTGGCCGAGGCTCACCCGGGTCATCAGCGCCAGCGTCATCAGGCCGATGCCACCGACCGCCCAGACATGGACGGCGGCCGCGGTCAGTTCGGTCTCGGCCGTCAGCGCGCCGGCGCCGGCCATCAGCAGGCCGAGCGGCGTCATGGCGGCGCCCAAATGCAGCACCCAGACCAGCGGCTCGGAGCGCGTGCGTGACGGCGCCCAGCGGGCCTGTCGGACCAACAGCAGACCGCCCGCGGCGAGCAGCACGGCGCCGCTGGCCGGCACGAGCGGCCGCGCCGGCGGCAGCGCCAGCCAGACCACCAGCGCCGCGAGCCCGAGCCCGACCGCACCGCCGTCGAGCCATCGCAGGGACGGCGGCAGCGGCGCCCGGCCGGTCTCCGCAAGATAGTCGCGGGTGAAGGCCGGGACGATGCGGCCGCCGAGCAGCATCATCTGGGCCGTCACACCGGCGAGCGCGAGCCGCGTCGCCGTCGCGCCCTCGTGCCCGGCCGCGAGGTCCGCATGGAACAGGATCTCCGCGACGGCCAGGACGATCAGCGACAGCACGGCGGGCGCATTGTCGACGCTGCGAGCCGCGATGATCTCGACCGTCACCAGGCCGGCCAGCACGCCCGTGAAGGCGATCGCCAAAAGCGCGACGCCGAGGGGCGAGAGCCCCAGAAGCCCGGCGGCGGCGAGCCGGCCGGCGATCCACAGCGCGAGCAGCGCCGCGAGGGCGCCGCCGCCGACCGGCCGGCGGCCGGTCCAGTGCGGGATCGCGGTGAGCAGGAAGCCGGCCTGCACGGCCGGCACATAGCCGAACAGCAGCTCGTGGGCGTGCCAGGCAGCCGGCGCCAGCGGCGGGTCGATCCCGGCGAGGAGCGGAAAGGCGGCGCCCCATAGGCCGATCACCAGCACGGCCTGAAGCGCGCCGGCCAGGAAGAACACCCGGAACGAGGCGCCGTGCGGGGCCGGCCGGCGGGCGGCCTGCAGCCGGCCCGACGACGGGCGCCGGAGCGGCCGACCGGAGGACGACAGCTCGATCCCGGTCACGGCAGGCCTCCGCACTGGCGCGCCGATGCGTGGAGTCCCTGAAACGAGGACGACATAAGTGATAACACGAGTTTCATTCCGTCTCGTTATGCCATATTCGCAGTACTTATACTTTCCGTCTGGAATCGTTTTATTGTCTGATACTTAGTTTTCATTGTTTCTAAACTTCGCAAATTTGGTTTTACTCGCCCTAAGCCAAATTCTTACTCCTGGCAACACGGCTTCTCCGGCGACTCCCTCGCCGGCTGTTCACCCGCCAGCCAGCGCCGCTCCGCGTGCGCCCGCCAGCCCCGTTTCCACCTCGACCCGCCGTCGGGGCGCGCGAGGCCGGCCGGGTGCCGATCCCCGTCCGGCTTCTGCGAACCGCCGTCCGCCGCCTGCGCCGCCACCCCCGTCGCGGCGGCGGATGGCTGCCCTACCGGCGCGGCCGCATTGACCCGAATTGCCAGGACGAGGTTTCCCGATGACTCTCGATCGCATCAGCCGCCGGAGCACGCCGCCCGTGGACGCCTTGCCGCCGCTCTTCCGTTCGCAGTCCCGGACCCGCGGGCCCCTGCCGCGCCGCGCCCTGATGGCGGCCGTGTCGGGCATCGCCCTGGCCGCCGCGGCGGGTCTCGGCGCCGCCCCTGCCCTCGCCCAGTCGGCCGCGCCGGGCGCCACCGTGACGCTCGACACGCTGGTGGTGGAGGCGGACGGCCAGCGCGCCCCGGCGACGACGACCGAGGCGGAGGCGCGCCGGCGGCTCGCGGCGACGCCGGGCGGCACCGCCGTGGTCGACCAGAAAGAGCTCGCCGGCCGCGCCGACGTGTCGATCGCCGAGTCGCTCAACATCGTGCCGGGCGTGATCGCGTCGAGCTTCCTGGGCGGCAACGACCAGCCGAAGATCCACATCCGCGGCTCCGGCCAGCAGTCGAACCCGACCGAGCGCGGCCTCCTGATCCTGCAGGACGGCCTGCCGCTCAACCGCGCCGACGGGTCCTACATCGTCGGCCTGATCGACCCCCGCATGGCCGACTTCTTCGAGGTCTATCGCGGCTACACGGCGAACCGGCTCGGCGCAACCGTGCTGGGCGGTGCGATCAACTTCGTGTCGCCGACCGGCTCGGGCTCGCCCGGCGCGCAGGTGAGCGTCGAGGGCGGCAGCTACGGTTATGTCCGCACCCAGGTGCAGGGCGGCGACCGCAAGGGCGATTACGACGCCTTCGTCCAGTACTCCTACGACCAGCGCGACGGCTATCGCACCTGGAACGGCTCGGAGCGGACCATCTTCAACGCCAATGCCGGCGCCAGGATCAACGACGACATCTCGACCCGCGTGTTCGTCGGCTGGACGGATCTGGGCTTCGAGATCGCCGGCCCGCTGTCGTGGAAGCGCCTGCAGGCCGACCCCACCCAGGCGGCGCCTGGCCCGATCGTGATCGGCGGCGTCGCCACCGAGCCGGGGCCGAACGCGGTGCGCGACAAGCCGCGCCGCGACACCCAGCAGGCCCGCGTCGGCTCCCGCACCACCGCGACCTTCGGCGAGCACGTGTTCGACGTCGCGCTCGGCTACACCTGGACGGACGACACGTTCCGCTTCCCGGTCGGCACCGGCTATCGCATCACCGAGGGCGGCGACGTCACCGGCTCGGCCCGCTACGCCTACCGGCCGGACAAGACCGCGGCGCTGCCGCTGTTCGAGGCGACCGCCATGGTCGTGGCCGGCAGCGCCGACCGCACCTGGGCCAACAACTATCGCGGCAACCGGACGACGACCTTCGGCACCAACGCGCTGGAGGCCCAGACGCTGTCGGTGTGGTCGGGCTTCAACGTCCCGGTCGGCGCCTTCACGATCTCGCCGGCGCTCTCCTACATGATGGCGACGCGCGACAACACCGACACCTGGGGACGTTCGACGCGGCCGCGCATCACCAACGCGAACACCGGCGCGACCGGCGCGGTGGCGGCGACCGGCACCGGCTTCTCGCGATCCTACGACGCGCTGAACCCGAGCCTGGCCGTGCTCTACACCATCGCGCCCGGCAACGTCGCCTTCGCGGCGGTGAGCCGCACCTACGAGGCGCCGACCTTCGACGACCTGCTGGAGGCGACCGGCGGCACGCCGAACGCCAGCCCGACCGGCTTCTCGACCCCGAACCTGAAGGGCCAGAGCTCGATCACGGCGGAGACGGGCGTGCGCGGCGGCATGGGCCGGTTCGCCTGGGACGTGGTGACCTACTATTCGTGGATCGAGGACGAGCTGATCCGCACCACCAACGTGGCGGGCGCCATCTCCACCACGAACGCCGACCGGACGCGGCATTTCGGCGTCGAGCTCGGCGGCCGGGTGAAGATCACGGACGCGCTGACGGCGCGCGTCACCTACACGTATCAGGACTTCCGCTTCTGGAACGATGTCCTCTACGGCGACAACCGCATCGCCGGGGCGCCGCGCCACGTGCTGCTCGGGGCGCTGCGCTACACGGTCGATCCGAAGCTGTGGGTCGAGGGCGAGGTGCAGTGGGTGCCGGACGACCTGCCGGTCGACAACGCCAACACGCTGTTCTCCGAGGCCTTCGCCATCGTGAACCTGCGCGCCCACTACGCCTACGACGCCACCTGGAGCGGCTTCGCCGAGGTGAGGAACGTGTTCGACACGACCTACGCCGCCTCGACCCTGACGATCGGCCGCGCCAGCCGCGCCGACCAGGCCGCCTTCCTGCCCGGCGACGGCCGCGGCGTCTACGGCGGCGTCAAGGCGCGGTTCTGAGACGAGCTCCAGATCAGCAGGTCGCCGTCATTCCGATACGGCGGCCCGGGCCGGCGTCACTGCATGCGCGACCGGCGGGCGACCGCGACGGCTTTCCGGCAATGCGCCGCGCTGATCGACGAGATGCGGGCGAGCCGCGCGTGGTTCTCCGGCGTGAACGGGTTCTCGCCCATCGCCTTGAGGAATCGCACCAGCGCCTGATGATAGACGCGCTCGGCATCGGCGACCTCGTCGCGCGACAGCTCGTGCCAGCGCTTGTCGAAAAAGGAGCGCGTGCCGCACGCGGGGCGCTTGTCGAGAAAAGCCTTGGCCATCGGACGACGTCTCGGGAGGGACTGCGGGGGACACCTGTCGACGCCCGGGGACCCCCGGACCGCCCCATCATTGCCGCGAAACGAATGAGATCGGTTTATTCTGGCGGTAATTCCTGATTCAAATTGCGACGCGGCGCGTGAGAGGACGTTAGCCACGGCCGCGACCACCCACAGGCCGGATCCGCGAGGCCCGTGTCCCGCGCCGATCCTCGACCCGGGCCGCGTGCTGCGGACCGACGGTCTCCAGCAATGGCTCGCCCTGCAGGGCCGTTTGTATCAGACGTAATATTCGGATGCCTTGAGCTGGTGGATCAGCCGCCGCATGAACGTCTTCTTGATGTCCTCCGCGGCGGACCGGTCGTACGCGTAGAACCCCTCGCCGGACTTCACGCCGAGCTTGCCCTGTTTCACCTTGGCGCGGAGCAGCGGATTCGCGCAGGTCGAGTTGTCCATCTCCTTCAGGAGATTGTCTCCGACCACGCACCAGATGTCCAAGCCGCCGAAATCCGTCACCTCCAGTTGCCCGGTCGTCGCGTAGCGGAACGCCGGACCGAACTTGAGCGCCCGGTCGATATCCTCCGGATCGGCGACCTCGTTCTCGACGAGCGAAAAGACCTCACGCGCCACGCCCTGCATGATCCGGTTCGCCACCAGCCCGGGAATGTCCTTCCGGATCCGGATCGTCTGCTTCCTGATCGTCCTGTAGAGGGTCTCGACCTCGCGAAAGATCGGCTCCGGCATGTTGCCGAAGCAGGACAGCTCGACCAGCGGAATGAGATGCGCCGGGTTGAACCAGTGATTGACGATCATCCGCTCGCGCCGCTCCGGAGACACCGCGGCCATCATGTCCTTCAGCGGCAGGCTGGACGTGTTGCTCGCCAGCACCGTGTCGGGCCGGCACACCGCATCGAGGTCCCTGAAGATCTTCTGCTTCAGCTCCATGACCTCCGGGGCGGATTCGATGACGTAGTCGCAATCCGCGACCGCCGCAGCGAGATCCGAATGAAGCGTGACCCTGCCCAGCGCCGGTCCGACGTCGCCCGCGGCCATGTAGTCTTCGCCGGCGAGAAGGTCGAGCGCAGCCTCGATGTCTCGCATCACCGTCTGTCGCCGGCCTTCGCTCGGCTCGTAGAGCGCGACCGGGAAGCCGTGCATGGCGAACGAGACTGCGATGCTGTGCCCCATGGTCCCGGCACCGAGAATGCCGATGGTCTTGATCATTCCTCGTCCTCCGTACGGCGCAGGAGCGGACGTCGCTCGCCGGCCATGGCACCGGGCGCAGAGGCCGCGCCCTCACGGACGCGGCGTCCACGGCGCCGGCCTAGTAGATCAGGATCGCCAGCGCCCCGACGATGAACATCGCGAAGAACGTGCTGACGACGTGGGTGTACCAGATGTGCCTGTAGGCCTGCCGGTGGGTCAGCCCGGCCACGGCCAGCGTGGTGATGACGACGCCGTTGTGAGGCAGCGCGTCGAACGAGCCGGCCGCGATGGCGACGACGCGGTGCAGCATGTCGTGGTTCAGGCCCATGGCGACGTACTTGCCCATCAGCGTTTCGAGCACGATGCCGAGGCCGCCGGACGCCGATCCGGTGATGCCGGTCATCAGATAGGTCGCGACGGTGAGCGAGATCACCGGGTTTCCGGGGATGGCCACCAGGAGGTCGGTCAGGATCTTGAACCCCGACGTGGCCGCCACCGCCATGCCGTAGCCGACGTCGGCGCAGGTGTTGATGACCGGCACGGCGGAGTTGAACGCCCCGGCGTTGAGCGTGGTCATGTGGTTCTCGACGTGACGCCAGAAGCACGCGGCGGCGACGAGGCAGCCGATCACCAGCGACCAGACGATGTCGATCCGGACGACGTTCAGCGCGACGATGACGGCGACCGGCGGAACCAGGCTGATCCAGAAGTTGGGGAGCCGCTTGTCCTGGATTTTCGCCGACGCGGCCGCGACCTCGGCCGATTCCTCGTAGACCTCGCCGCGCGTCTTGCTGAGCGCCAGCTGGCGCTTCATGTACAGAACGCAGAAGACGGTGACGAACAGCGCCGCGGAGAGCCCGAGGATCGGCGCCGCCGTCGGTGTCGTTCCCAGATATTTCGTGGGCATGATGTTGAGCACCGACGGCGTGCCCGGGATCATCGTCATCGAGAGCGAGCCGATGCCGAAGTAGAACGGCGCCAGGAACAGGTGCCACGGGATGTTCATCTGTTTGAACAGCGGCCGCGCGATCGGCATGATCGCGAAGATGACGACGAACAGGCTGACGCCGCCGAGCGTGAGCAGTGTCGTGATGAGCGAGATGGCCAGCAGCACGTAGAGCTGGCTGCCGGTGCCGGTGGCTTTCAGGATGTTTCCGGCGATCGCGCGCGCCGCACCGCTGTCGTCCATGTATTTCCCGAACACGGACGCGAACAGGAAGATCAGATAGAACTTTCCCGCGTAGTTCACGAAGCCCTTCATGTAGGGCCCCAGCAGCGTGTCGAGCACGTCCATGCTCGAGAAGAGCGCGACGATCACGACCGCCAGCGGCGCGATCAGCATGATTCCAACGCCACGCAGCGCCAGGAAGACGATCACCGCCAGCGAAACGAAAATACCGATGATGCTCGGGTCCATGATCCCTCCTTCGACCTCCAGCCGGCGCGGTCTTCGGCTCCGGTGATGCCGGCAGCCAGCGAGACGCGGGACTCGCGCCCCTTCTGCCTTGATATCCGATATCAAATATATCTGATATCAGCTTGCTCAGGGTGGCGATATACGTGATATTTCCGAGACGTTTCGGAGATCAGGGAGGGAATCTGATAGTCTCCGCCCGCCACAGGACGACGTCCGGCGCTTCGATGGCGCCATAAATATATTCGAGAAAACAAGGTGTTGAAGAAAATCGCCCCGGTCGACGTGTCGACCCTGCAGGACCGCATCTACGAGAGGCTGAAGGGCTCTCTCCTGGTCGGCGAGTTCCAGCCCGGAGACACCCTGTCGATCAAGGCGCTCGCCGAGATGGTCGGAACCAGCGCCATGCCGGTTCGCGACGCGATGAATCGCCTGGTCGCCGAGGAAGCCCTCGTGCGGTCGCCCGACCGGCTGATCCGCGTGGCCCCGTTCACCCGGGAAATCTGCGACGAGCACATCCGCATCCGGATGCACCTGGAAGGCCTCGCCGCCCAGCGGGCCTGCCGATCACCGGACCGGGCGCAACTCGTCGTCCGCCTGCGGGCGATCAATCGGGCGATGTTCGACGCGATCGAGGACGCCGACATCCGAAGAGCCGTGGAGGCCAACAAGGACTTCCACTTCGCCATTTTCGAAGCGGCGCGCTATCCGCAACTGCTGCAGGTCGTTTCGCGTCTGTGGTTGAGGACCGGCCCCTTCGTGGCGACGGCCCGGCGCAAGCCGTCGGACGCCCGCCAGATGTTCGCGACCGGATTCAAGTTTCACGACCGCGTCATCGCCGCGATCGCGAAGGCCGACGTGAAATCGGCGCGCTACGCCCTGTCGGGCGACATCCGCACCGCGACACACTGGCTGCAGAAGAACTACGATTTCCGCGACGACGAGGCGACCCCCGCGAACGGCTAGCGCGACGGCTCCGTCCATCCGACCGTCGCGGACAGCGGCTGCGGCATGTCCGAGAGCGTGCTGGTCCGGGACCTGCGGACGTCCGGCGACGGTGCTGGACCGCGCCCTACCCGGCCGCCTCCAGCGCGGGCGTGCCTTCCATCGTCACGTGCCGCGGCTGCGACGCGACGCGGGCGAGCCAGCGACGGATGCGGGGGTAGCCGGCGAGGTCGAAGCCGGCGTCGTCGGCCATGTGGGTGTAGGCGTAGAGCGCGATGTCGGCGATGGTGTAGCGGCCCGCGGCGAAGAAACGGTTGGTCTCGAGGTGCTCCTCCATCAGGCCGAGCGCGGCGTAGCCGGCCTCGGTCCAGCCCTCGATCTGGTGCATCTTCAGGTCGCGCCCGCCGCGCACCAGCGTCAGCCAGAAATAGGCGGCGCCGATGCTGGGCTCCATGCTGTTCTGCTCGAAGAACATCCAGCGCAGCGCCTCGGCGCGCTCGAAGCGGTCCTCGGGGGCGAGCGGCGTGCCGCCGGCGATGTACCACAGGATGGCGTTCGACTCGGGCAGCCAGCGCCCCGCCGCGACCTCCAGCAGCGGCACCCGGCCGCTCGGATTCTTGGCGCGGAACTCCGGCGTGCGGTTGTCGCCCTTGAGCACGTCGATCTCGACGAGGCGATACGGAATGCCGAGCTGGGTGAGGGCGAGCCTCACCTTGTAACAATTCCCCGATCGCTGCATCGAGTAGAGCGTGTACATCCGCGGTCCTGACCGTTGACCCACCGTTTCGTCACGTCCCCGTCTGTGCGCAGAGCGCGCCGTCCGCGTTCCGATGCCCGGGAGCCTTCGCCCGAACGCCACGTCGTCGGCTTGTACGCTCGTCGGATTGTACGCGATTGCGATGAACGATCCCGAGATCGTTCATCATTGCAGGCTCGAATTACGACTTCAATTAGGTCGGCGCCGGAGTTTCGAGCGTTTCTGGACGGGTCGCCGAACCGTGCGCCGCAACGGGGCCGAGGGTCATGCTGCACCGCCGCACCGTCGTGATCAGCAGCGCCAGCGTCACCAGCGTGCCGACCGGAACAAGCATGTGCTCGGCGACAGCGCGCGTGAAAAGCGGCATCACGAAGACGAGCGCGAGAAGTGACTTTTCACCCCGGGCGAAGCCGTGCCGCACGCCGTCCGTGATCAGGAACGCCATCGCCGGCGCGAGCAGCATGAGGTCGTAGTCGTGGCTGTGCGGTGCGACCGCCAGAGCGCCGATCAGCAGCAGCGCCGCCCGCAGCGGCGGCCGCACCGGGGCCCGCCAGGCCCAGACGACCGCCCCGGCGGTCGCCAGCGCGACGATCGCGTGCAGGCCGTAGGCGAGGCCGGTCGACCCGCCCCACAGGCGTGTCCAGGCGAACACGCCGTGCAGCTTGTGCCAGCCGGCGCTGCCCTGCTCCAGCACCTCGGCCCGGGTGCCGCCGAGGCCGGCCAGAAAGGCCTGCCACGGCTCCGGCCCGAGCAGCGCCAGGGTGACGCCGAACAGCGCCAGCACGGTCGTGCCGGCGGCCGCGACGGTGCGCCACCGCCCGCCGGCGAGCAGCGCCAGCGGGATCAGCGGACCGAACTGCGGCTTGTAGACCAGCAGCCCGAGCAGCACGCCGGCGAGGAGCGGCCGGCGGTCGAGGATCGCCAGCGCGCCGCCGAACAGCGCCGCGGTGAGAAACCCGTTCTGCCCGTGCCCGAGCGTGACGAAGACGCCCGGAAAGGCGAGGACCAGCAGCAGCCACATCGGATCGAGCGTGCTCGTGGGCCGCCACGCCCCCTGCCCGGTCGTGCCGCCGTCCGCGCCACGCAGAATCGCTCGCATGGCCCATACGTAGAGCCCCACCGTGACGGCCAGCCACAGGCCGAGCGCGACCGGGTACGGCAGCGTCGCGAGCAGGCCGGCGACCAGCAGGAAGAACGGCGGGTAGAGCCAGCCGTAGAACGGCGTCTCCGGCCCGAAGGTCGCGCGCTGCAGGGCGAACAGCGCCTCGTTGTCGAAGGCGCGGGCCGGATGCCCGTCCAGCACGAGCAGGCCGGCGGTCCAGAAGCAGGAGAAGTCGGTGCCGAGCGGTCGGCCCTGCCAGTCGGTCCAGCCGTTCGAGGTGACGGCGACCGCGACCAGCGCCAGGGTGGAGAAGCCGAGCAGCGCCAACGCCCACAGCCGCACCCGCTCGCGGGTCAGCCAGTCGCCGCTCGCCACCCTCGCCGCCAGGCCCATCGCGCCCTCCCGATCGAACCTCGCGAGCATAGGTCACGCGCCTAAATGGTTGGTGAGCGCCCCCCACCGGGGGGCCCGGCCCCGCCGGCCCGGCGGTGTCCCGCCCGGCCTCGC
>NZ_NPEX01000201.1 GCF_003258865.1 Rhodoplanes roseus
GAGGTGACCTCGGGGCTGCCGACCAGAATCCGGGTCGGCGTCTTCATCTTGTTCCACTCGTAGGCCTTGTACGGCCCGTTCCGGCCGCCTTCGCCGAACGCCTCCAGGATGGCGGCCAGCGCCGGGGCGAAGCGCGCCCGGTCGCCCTCCAGCTTGGCGATGGCGAGCAGCGCCAGCGCGGCGTCGAACGGGTTCATCTCGTGCGCGGCGAGGTCGTCGTAGACATAGGCCAGGATCGTCCCGCGCATGGTCGCGAAGTCGCCGTCCGGATCGATGGTCGCGCGAAGATCGGCGGGGAGGGCCTGGAAGGCCGCCCAGCAGCGGCCGAAATAGGCGACGTAGAGCTCCGGCAGGTAGTAGATGTGGGCGCGTGGATCGGCGAAGGCGCCGGTCGCCACCAGCCGGGCGTGGAACTCGACGACATTGCGCAGAAAGTCGCGGCGCCGCTCGGTGCCGACGATGTCCCAGCGCTCGTGATTGCGGAACGCCGCCTCGAGGACGTCGAGATTGAGGGTCGGGTCGAGGTCGTTGCCGAACGGGCGGTCGCCGGCGGCATTCTCGATCCAGGTGACGATGCCACCGGTGAAGTCGAGCGGCGTGTTGATGTCGACCGACGGGGGCGGGCGGTTGCTGCCCGGCGCCACCTGATAGCCGGCGTAGAAGTCGAGGAAGGGCTGGTCGAGCATCGGGTCGAGCGAGCCGAACTGGGTCGCGGCCGACAGCGAGCAGGCCGTGGTGTCGCAGTCCGGCACGTATTTGCCGAAGCCGAGATCGCTCTTGAGCCGCCAGAAGAACTTGCTCATCCGCACGTCGGGCGGCGGCACCAGGGCGGTGACGACGTCGAACGGCGTGCCGTCGATCGGATGCTTGACGGTCTCGCGGCTGGTCTTCAGGCAGAACTCGATCATGGCCGCGATCGCGGTCCTGGCCCGGGCGGAGTCGTCCGCCGTGGCGAGGCCGCTGCCCAGATAGTCCATCAGGGCCTCGGCGAAGAAGGCGTCGTAATAGGCCGAGCGGTGCCGGATCTGCACCGGCTCCCACATCGGCTCGGCAAAACCGCGCCAGGGCGGGTTCAGCAGCGACGCGATGGGCTTGTTCGGCAGGATGAAGGCGCGCGCCAGGTTGAACAGCAGCGTCGCGTTCTTGTAGGTGCGCGCCTCCAGGCCGACCAGCGCGGTGACCAGGTCGCGGCCGTGAAAGTCGGGATCGCCGATCAGGTTGAAGGCCGCATAGGCCGGGATGTAGCCCTTGTTGCGGGTGAACGAGCCGAGGAGCTGGGCGGCGCAAGCCCGGATCACCCGGTCGATCTCGCCGAGGGGCGGCATCGCCGTGACGGCGGGCAGGCGGGGCCCGCGCGGATGCGCCTGCGGCACCGCGTCGATCAGCGGCGCGATCGCACGGCCGATGGCGGCCCAGTCGGGCGCCGCCTCGTCGCGGGCCGCCCGGACCGCGCCCTGCAGGGCGGCGAAACGGTCGGGATCGGCGAGCGCCGGCAGGCCGGCGCGGCCCATCAGCGGGCGCAGCGCGATGTTGGCGACGGCGGTCTTGTAGAAGGTGCGCAGATGCGCGTCGCCCGGTCCGGCGCCGCGCAGCAGCGGGTCGCACAGGTCGTAGAGAGTCGGGCCGGCCTTTTTCGCGGTCAGGGCGGCAAGCGAGGCCTTGATCAGATCAGTGGCGGACATGAGATCCAAGAAACAATCAGTACTGGTCGTTCCGGGACGGCACGAGGCGCCGGACCCGGAATCCAGCCGCGAGCGCGGCGGGTGTCGTTGGATTCCGGGGTCGCACCGTCGGTGCGCCCCGGAATGACGGGTTGCCTGTTACTCCGCCGGGACCGGCATTTCCTGGGGACGGGCCGAGTAGTGGGAGGCCTTCTGGCGTCCCTCGACGGCGTCGCGTCCGGACAGGACGAGATGATGGGCCATGATGCCGATCCGGATCAGATGCTCGATCTGGCCGCGGCGCAGGCAGGTGCGGGCGACCTTCCAGAACTCGCCGCGATAGTCGGCCTTGACGCCGACCTCCCACAGCACCGCGCGCAGGATCTTGAGGCCGCGGACGACGTCGCGCCACGGCACGTGGCGCTCCCGGAACGGCACCTTCATCCGGTTCGGATAGGTGTGGTCGAGCTGATGACGATAGCGCGACAGGACCGCGGCCGGCGAGAAGGCGCGCTCCATGCAGTCGCGCCACATCGTCAGCACCTGGTCGTAGGGCATCACGAAATCGACGTTGGACTCGCGGTTCTCGTCGTCGATCAGGCGGCCTTCCTTCTGCAGGCGATCCCACAGCGGCGTGCGGGGCAGGGCCTGCAGCAGGTTGATGGTGAGCATCGGGATGCGGGAGCTCTCGATGAAGTCGAGCACGCGCCGGCCGGTCTGCGGCGAGTCGGTGTCGAGCCCGAGGATGATGCCGGACACCACCTCGAGGCCGTAGCGGTTGAGCGTCTCGACCGCCTCCAGCAGCGGGACCATCATGTTGTGGTCCTTGGAGATCGCCTCCAGCGCCTCGGGCTCGGGCGTCTCGATGCCGCAGAACACGGTCTCGAACATCGCCTCGCGCATCAGCTCCAGGATCTCGGGCCGCTTGGCGATGTTGAGTGTCGCCTCGCACGAGAAGATGAACGGGTAGCCGCGCGCCTTCTGCCAGTCGACCAGCGCCGGCAGCAGCTCGCGCACGGCGCGGCGATTGCCGATGAAGTTGTCGTCGACGAAATACACCGGCCCGGTCATGCCGCAGGCCAGGAGCTTGTCGAGCTCGGCCGTCACCTGCTCGGGCGTCTTCAGGCGCGGATTGCGGCCGTAGAGCGCCGGGATGTCGCAGAATTCGCAATTGTAGGGACAGCCGGACGAGTACTGGATGCTGCCGGTGAGATAGCGGGGAAGCTCGGCCAGCTCGTAGGCGGGCAGCGGAAAGTCGGTGAGGTCGCGCCGGTCCACCGTGGTGAGGACGACCTGGCGCTCCGGCCGGCCGGGGTCGCGCGCCAGCCGGGCGAACAGCTCCTCGGTCGCGTCGCCGAGCTCGCCGACATGGAGATAATCGAACTCCGGATAGTTCTCGGGACACGCAGACACGGAGGAGCCGCCCAGGATGGCGGTGCGGTCGAACATGTGGGCACGATGACAGATCGACTCGATCTGCCGGCGCTGGGCGTGCATGCCGGTGACGAACACGGCCTCGGCCCACTGGAACTCCTCGTGGGTCGCCGGGCGGATGTTCTCGTCGACGAAGCGGACCTCCCAGCCGGGCGGCAGCGCCGCGGCGATGACCAGGAGACCCTGCGGCGGCATCAGGGCGCGGACGCCGTCGGTGAGCGGATAGGCATGCTCGAACATGCCGAAGGACGAGGTGTAGCGCGGACAGACACACAGGATGCGGCGGCTCTCGCGCGGTCCCGCGGCCTCTCGGCGATCCATCGATTGAGCGACCGGCATTCCCATTTCCCATGCGGCGACGCGGGAACCACGGAGTCCGATCTCCGCGTCCGCCCGGTGACAACGTTCGGGAAGCCCGAGGGGCCTGTCAAGCTGGGCGGTTTTTTGACCGGCCGGGCAAAAGCGCGCCGCGGCGCGGGTCGCGTGCGTATACCCCGCCGCGTGGGCGTATTGAGATTGCAAGGCGAGGTAACTATTGTGTCGGCGCGCAGTCTCTGGGCGCAGACGTCGCTCCCACAGCCGCGACCCTGGATGCTTGCGACCCATTGCGCGAGCGGCGGCGGTCGGGGCGTCAAGGTCCGGCCATGAAGCACTCCGTTGTCGCCGTCGTCGTTGCCGCGGTCGCCGTCCTGCTGCTCGCCGCGCTGCCCTCCGCCTCGTTCGGAGCCGAGTCACGCCTCGGACCGGCCGCAGGCGCCATCGTGGCCCCGGATCCGGGCCCCGGCGCCGCGCGCCCCGACGGGACGGCGGAGGTTGCCGCGCCGCTGCGGCTCGCTCAGGCGGGCGGGGCGGCCGGCGGCCGGGTCGCGCTGGTGATCGGCAACGCCACCTATCCGGACGACAACCGGCCGCTGCCGCAGCCGCTCAAGGACGCCCGCGCCGTCGCCGAGGAGCTGCGCCGCGCCGGCTTCGACGTGACGACCGGCGAGGACATGACCAAGCAGCGCCTGCGCGCCGCCCTCGACGCGTTCCGGGCCAAGATCAGGCCGGGCTCGGCGGCGCTGCTGTTCTTCAGCGGCTACGGCATCCAGACCGCCAAGCAGTCCTACATCGTCCCGGTCGACGCGCAGATCTGGACCGAGGGCGAGGTCCGGCGCGACGGCATCAGCATCGAGTCGATCCTGGCCGACATGAACTCCGCCGGCGCCACCGTGAAGGTGGTGATCATCGACGGCGCCCGGCGCAACCCGTTCGAGCGGCGGTTCCGCGGCTTCTCGGCCGGCCTCGCCTCGCTCAACGCGCCGGCCGGCACGCTGGCGATGTACTCGGCCGCGACCGACAAGGTGGCGAACGACTCCGACGGCGAGAACAGCCTGTTCGTCGGCGAGCTGTTGAAGGAGATGCGCTCGCCCGGGCTCAATGCCGAGGCGATCTTCAACAACACCCGCATGGGCGTGTCGCGCGCCTCCAAGAACGAGCAGGTGCCGTGGGTGTCGTCCTCGCTGGTCGAGGAGTTCCATTTTTCCCGGTCGCCCGCGGCGACGCCGTCGGTGACGCCGCCGCCGCCTCCTCCGCCGCCGCCGGCTCCGCCGGAGCCGAGGCAGGAGGTGGTGCGGCCGCCGCCGCCACCCCCGCCGCCGGTGGCCGAGACGCCCAAGCCGGTGCCGCCGGTCGCCGAGCTCACGCCGCCACCCCCGCCGCCGCCGCCCCCGACGACGCCGTCGGTGCAGCGCGACCGGGTGATCCTCGATCTCGACGCCCAGATCGACAAGAATCCGCGCGATGCCGAAGCCTTCTACAAGCGCGGCCAAGCGTGGGCCGAGCGGCGCGAATACGCCATGGCGTCGGAGGATTTCGGCCAGGCGATCCGGATCAACCCGGCCGACGCCGAGGCCTTCAACAACCGCTGCTTCACCCGCGCCGTGCTGGGCCAGCTCGACGCCGCCCTGTCGGACTGCAACGAGGCGCTGCGGCTGAAGCCGAACTATCCGGACGCCCTCGACAGCCGCGGCCTGGTCAATCTGCGGCTCGGCGACGCCGACAAGGCGATCGCCGACTACGACCAGGCGATCCGGATGAATCCCCGGATGGCCTCGGCCTTCTACGGCCGCGGCAAGGCGAAGATCCGCAAGGGCGACACCACGGGCGGCAATGCCGACATCCGCAGCGCCAAGGCGATCGACCCGACCGTCGACCAGGAATTCCAGAGCTACGGGGTGCGCTGACGGCAGCGACGGGGTGCGCGCACGCGCCGGCCCGGCCGGCGCGGCTGCGGCCCGTCGTCCGCCGGCCGAGTCGGTCGCCACGGACTCGCTGTTTCGATCAACGCGACAGCGCGGTCGGCCGGGGCTCCCGCCATGCGGGCAGACCGAGGCCGGGCGCCGACCCTCCTCCGCGGCCTCGGTCGATCGGGCTAATTCCTATTCCTCAATGACATAAGGGCCCGGCGCGGAATCGCCGAGGCAACGTTATGGCGTGTTGCCGAAAGTCCACGCGCAGGGGGCAAAACGTCCGGTTGCGCCTGTGGAGAGCCCCGTTCGTGTTCCCTGAGCGGTATGTTGCTGGTTTATTGAACCCGAAATGATCGGACACGATCGTCGCGAATTCGTCGGGGGACGGGGGACGACATGCGCAGCACCAGCAAGCGGTCGAGAATCGACCGGAACAGCATTCTTCTCTGCAGCTCGGCCCTGGTGGTCGGCCTGGTGATGTCCTCGGGGGCGATGGCGCAGTGCACGTCGACCGGCACGGGGGCGGAGTATTTCGCGCCCTTCGCGCGCGGCGGCTCGGTCAACTCGCTGATCTCGGTCCTGAACACGTCGACCAGCGTTTTCCAGGCCCAGACCGGTTCGGCCTTCGTGAGCGCCCCGGGTAATCCGGCTCCCGGCGAGAACGGCGGCGGCGTGTGGGGCCGCGTTCTCGGCGGTCAGGTCGAGACCAAGAACTCGAACTCGGCCAATGTCAGCGCCACGCTGACGATCCCGGTGACCGGAGGCGTCACGGCGAACGCCACCGTGAACTGCGACACCAAGACCCGGCAGGACTTCGTCGGCTATCAGGTCGGCCGCGACATCGCCAAGCTGAACTGGAACGGCTGGAACGTCCACATGGGCGCGACCGCCGGCTACATGACCTCCCAGGCCCGCGACAAGACCGACGACTTCAACAGCCCGGCGACCTTCGGCTCGGTCACCGAGGTTCCGTTCGTCGGCAGCTACGTGGCGGTCACGCGGGGCGGCTTCTTCGCCGACGCCCACGTGCGCTGGGACTTCTACAACATGACCCTCAACGACGTCGGCAACGGGCTTTTCAATCAGAGCCTGAATGCCCGCGGCTGGTCGGTGGCCGGCGGCCTCGGCTATAATCTTCCGCTCGGCAACAACTGGTTCGTCGAGCCGTCGGCGGGCTTCACCTATTCGCGGGTGGACGTGGATCCGCTCAACGTGACCGGCACGTTGCTGCAAGGAACCGGGTTCTCGCTGCCCGGCACGGTGCAGATCGACGACATCAAGAGCGAGCTCGGCCGCGTCAGCGTGCGAGTGGGAACGAGCTTCGCCACGCAGTACGCCAACGTCCAGCCCTTCATCACCGGCAGCGTGTTCCACGAGTTCGCCGGCGACGTGACGACCCGCATCAACTCCGGTCTGGATTTCGGCGGCTTCACGATCGTCTCCAACGGCACCATGACGACCAGTCGCGTGGGCACCTACGGGCAGATTTCCGGCGGCTTTGCGGCCCAGGTGCTCGACACCGGATGGCTCGGCTACGTCCGCGGCGACTACCGGTTCGGCGAGAACATCGAGGGTTGGACCCTCAACACCGGCCTGCGCTATCAGTTCAGCCCGGAGCCTCTGCAGGCCGCGCTGTCCGGCAAGAGCATCGTCTACAAGGCGCCGCCGGCGCCGGTCGCCGTGCCGGTGAGCTGGCAGGGCCTCTATGTCGGCTTGAACGCCGGCACCATCTGGGGCAAGAGCACCGAGGATTACATCGGCACCGTGTCCGGCGCGGAGGTCAAGTACGGGGGCGCGTTGCTAGGCGGCCAGGCGGGCTACAACTATCAGATCGGCCCCTGGGTGCTCGGCCTCGAAGGCGACATGGCCTGGTCCAACGCCAAAGGCGCCACCGGCAACCAACTTCCTGGCACGCTGTTCGGCGTACCCGCATCGGCATTCCTCACCGACGAGACGAACATCGACTGGTTCGCCACCTTCACGGGCCGCGTCGGCTACGCCTGGGAGCGCACCCTGTTTTACGCCAAGGGTGGCTTCGCGGTGGCCGAGGTGACCCAGCGGATCCGTCTCAACTTCGACGGCACGATCCCGGTGACGTCGTCCCAGATCGCCAAGGGCTGGACGGCCGGCGTCGGCGCCGAATACGCCCTCAACGCCGCGTGGTCGGCCAAGGCGGAATGGCTCTATTATGACCTCGGCTCCGACACCTACGAGAACGTCGGCGTCGATGCCCATCTCAAGGGCGGTCTCGCCCGCGTCGGCCTGAACTATCGCTTCTCGCCGGTCCCGGTCGCCGTGATGGCGAAGTACTGATCCGGTCGCAGACCGCGCGGTCGCTGCCAAACCCGACCGCGCATCGACGAGGCCCGGCCCTTCCACGAAGGGTCGGGCCTCGTCGTTTTCGGGACCCGACACTCTCCGGTGGCCGGCGGTCCGCCGAAACCGGGGCGCCCGATCCATCACTTTTGACCGGCCGCATGGCGGGGCCCGAACCGCGGAGGCAGGATCCGGCACCAAGGAGACGAACGGGGTCACAAAAACGTGAGTGCCTTGTTGGGTCGCCGGGCGGGAGCGTAGCGTGTGCGAATTGCGAGTGTGATATTGCGCACATCCATCGTACGGCGCCCGCCCTACTCTGACGGCGACAGGCAGACGAGGCCTTCTCAAGCCGGAGGATCGACAGATGACACGCCAATCCATGACACGGTGGAACAAGCTCGGAGCGACCCTCGCGACGCTGCTGCTCGCGGGCGCTCTCGTGACGACGGCGAACACCGGTTCGTTCGCCCAGCAACGGCCGACCTCGGCGGACATTCTCGAGGCGCTCAAGCCGGCGCCCAGGACGCGCGGCCTGACGACGACGCCGAAGCAGATCCAGGATCAGCAGTTCCTGCAGACCATCCGTGGCCGCACCCGCGCCCTGACGCTCGACGAGCGCACCAAGGTCGCCGACATCGCCAAGGACAAGCAGAAGATCGATCTGGAGGTCTATTTCGACTACAACTCGGCCGATATCGTGCAGCGCGCCGTTCCTGATCTGATGGAGCTCGGCAAGGCGCTCAGCAATCCCGATCTGAAGGGCGGCACCTTCCTGCTCGGCGGCCACACCGACGGCAAGGGCGGCGAGGAGTACAATCAGAAGCTCTCCGAGCGTCGCGCCGCGGCGGTGAAGAAGTTCCTGCTCGAGAAGTTCCAGCTTCCCGAGGAGACCCTGGTGACGGCCGGCTACGGCAAGGAGCAGCTCAAGAAGCCGGACGCGCCCTTCGCGGCCGAGAACCGCCGCGTCCAGATCGTCAATCTGGAGGTCAAGCAGTCGGCCTCCAAGTGAGCCGACCGAGGCCGGCCCGCACCGCAGCCGGGCCGACGTGACCGGATCGGGCGCAGTCGCCCGATCCGCCTCGATTTCGACACGACGCGCATGGAGACCGCGCCGACCGCCCGCCGGGTGAAATTGCCACCCTTGTCGATGAAGGGTATATGTCCCCCGGTCGAGCGGCCGGCCCTGCGTTCCGAAGATCAGCCCGAGGCTCCGGGGGGCAGGAGCAGTCGTAAGGGCCCGGGAGGCGACAGATGACCAGCCGATCTTGGTTCGCCGTCGCAAGGGCGTGGGTCGTGGCCGTGGGCGCGATGCTGGCGGGCGTGCTGCTCGCCGACGAGGCCCGGGCCGAGAAGCGCGTCGCCCTCATCATCGGAAATTCCGCCTACCAGAACGTCGTCAAGCTCGACAACCCGTTCAACGACGCCTCGGCGATCGCCGAGATGTTCCGCAAGTCCGGCTTCGACTCCGTCGAGCTGAAGCTCGATCTCGGCGTGATCGAGTTCAAGCGGGCGCTGCGCGACTTCTACAACACGACGCGCGACGCCGACGTGGCGGTCGTCTACTACGCCGGCCACGGCATCGAGGTCGGCGGCGTCAACTACATGGTGCCGACCGACGCCAAGCTGCGCAGCGACTACGACGCCGAGGACGAGGCGGTGGCGCTGGAGCGCATCTTCCGCTCCATCGAGTCGACCCGGCGGCTGCGGCTCGTCATCCTCGACGCCTGCCGCGACAATCCCTTCGCCCGCACCATGCAGCGGCAGATCGCGTCGCGCGCCGTCACCCAGGGCCTCGCCAAGATCGAGCCGATGGGCACCGACACGCTGGTCGCCTACGCGGCCAAGGCGGGGTCGACCGCCGAGGACGGCGCCGGCCGCAACAGCCCGTTCACCCAGGCGCTGGTCAACAATCTCACCATCCCGGGCCTCGACATCCGCATCGCGCTCGGCCGCGTGCGCGACGAGGTCCTCAAGCGCACCAACAATCGCCAGGAGCCGTTCGTCTACGGCTCGCTCGGCGGCGCCACCGTGTCGCTGGTGCCGGAGCCCGAGAAGAAGCCGGTGGCGCAGGCCGATCCGCGCGGCGACTACGAGCTCGCCGAGCGCGTCGGCACCGCCAGCGCGTGGGACTCGTTCCTGGCCGTGCACGGCACCGGCTTCTATGCCGAGCTGGCCCGCCAGCAGCGCGCCAAGCTGGCCGCCGCCGCGGTGCGGCCCGATGCCATGACGGTGGCGGCGCTCGACCGCTCGACCCCGCCGCAGCGTCCGCCCGAGGAGGCCGACCGCGCGACGCCCGACCGGCTCGCCTGGGACAAGCTGCAGGATTCGACCGACCCGGTCGCGATCCGGGCCTTCATCAAGCGCTACCCGACCTCGCCGCTCGCCGTGGTGGCCCAGAGCCGGCTGGAGATCATCGAGCGGGCGATCGCCGACCGCAAGCGCGAGGAGCTGGAGCGCCAGCGTTTCGAGCGCGAGGCGGTGCGCCAGCGCGAGGAGGAGGAGCGGCGCCTCAAGGCCGCCGCCGAGGAAGAGGCGAAGCGCGCCAAGGCGGCCGCCGAAGCCGAGGCGCGCCGGGCCAAGGCCGCGGCCGAAGCCGAGGCGCGGGCCCAGCGCGAGGCGGCGCGGCAGCGCGAGGAGCAGGAGCGCCTCGCCCGGCTGTCCGAGGCGGAGCGATTGAAGGCCGAGCGCGAGGCGCAGCGCCGGCGCGAGGACGAGGACAAGCGCGCCAAGGCCGCCGCCGAGGCGGCGGACCGGCAGGCGAAGGCCGCCGCGGAGGCCGAGGAGAAGCGCGCCAAGGCCGCGGCCGAAGCCGAGGCCAAGGCCCAGCGCGAGGCCGCGCTGAAGCTCGAGCAGGAGCGCAACACGCCGAAGGAGCTCTCCCCGGAGGAGCTCGTCCGCTCGGCCCAGATCGAGCTGCGCCGGCTCGGCTGCTACGAGGGCGAGGACAACGGCGTGCTCAACGACGCCACCCGGCGCGGCCTGCAGGCCTACCGGCTGAGCACCGGCCACGGCAAGAGCGAGAGCGGCGTCAGCGGCGCCGAGCTGAAGGACCTGCAGCAGCAGCGCCCGATCGGCAACTGCCTCGCCGCCCTGGAGCCGCCCAAGGACGTCGCCAAGCCGAAGCCCGCCACGGCGGAGCGGCCGGCGCCCGAGAAGAAGAAGCCCGAGGTCGCGACCCGTCGCGAGAAGCCCGAGCCCAAGCACGAAGCCAAGCCCGAGCCGAAGCGCGAAGCCCGTCCGGCCCCGGTCAAGCGCGAGCCGCCGCGGGCCCAGGCGACGGCGGCGCGTCCGGCCGCGCCGGCGCGCAGCGGCGGCGGCGGTGCCGTGATGCACGGCATCGGCTTCTGACCGGATCGTCC
>NZ_NPEX01000202.1 GCF_003258865.1 Rhodoplanes roseus
CGCTCGATCATCATCGGAAACGCCGGGCTCCAGGTCAGATCCGGCCGCGGCTCGACGGCCGCCATCGCGGCCCCCAGATCCTCGGCGAGCAGCGGGCGGGCGTCCTTGGTGGCGTCGAACAGGTTCAGCGCCGCCTGCAGCCGCCCCGCCGTGTCGCCGGCGCGCGGCAGCGCCGCCGCGATCAGATCGCGGCCTTCTCTCAGTTCGAGCGCGATGTCGACGCCGGCCTTCTGCTTCGCCAGTGTGTCGCGACGCCACGTCGCGAACACGCTGGTCCACGCCTCGATCGCGAAAGCATGACGGCCGAGCTCGATGGGCACGAAGGTCCCGTGCCAGCGGTCGTTCCCGGCATGCACCAGCGGCGCCGTCCACCAGCCGCGCTCGCCGTCGCGGCGCCAGCGGAGCGCCGCCGCCGTGACCTCGTGGCCGTCGCGAAAAATATCCGCCCAGACGTCGACCGGCTCGCCGACGATCCGCTTCACCGGGAACCGGCCGGCATCGATGGTCGGGTAGACGTCCTCGATGACGTAGCGCCGGCCGTAGACGTCCGAGTCGAGCGGCGTCGCGTCCAGGGCCGTCGAGAGGCGCGGATCGTGCGTCATGATCGGTACTTTTCGCGTGTTCTGGAGCTGCTACCCACCGCCGAAGGAAAACGAATTACCACGGGTCCGGTTCCATTCGCGGCCCGGCGCAGGGCAGCCCTGCCGGCGCCTCCGACGGTGGCGTGACGCCGCCGTTCGGGCCACCGGCGACACCCCGATGCACCATTGTTTCGAATCGTGATCCCGATTTTCACCCGCGTTCTCGCCGCATTTTCGGCAGTGCCGCGGCGGCAGGGAACCAGTGAACAACTAAGTTGTTGTTTCGAGGCAGGAACGAGACTTCTGCAGTCGCTCCCAGGAGGGCACAAGTGGACATCGTCGTGGTTTCCAACCGGGTGGCACGCGTGAAGGCCGACGAGCCCGTGACGGGCGGCCTGGCCGCAGCTCTGCTTCCTGCCGTGACGGAATCCGGCGCCATCTGGGTCGGCGCCAGCGGCCGCACGCGGGACGTCTGCGGCAAGGAGCCGTTCGTCGAGGTGGAGGCGCTCGGCAAAGGCGCGCTCGCGACGCTCGACCTGCCGTCCGCGCACTATCGCGGCTATTACGAGGGCTTCGCCAACTCGGCGCTGTGGCCCGCGCTGCATTCGCGCGCCGACCTGATCAACACCAGCCCGCAGGACTACGCCTCGTATCGTGAGGTGAACTGCTACATGGCGCGGGCGCTGCTGCGCTTCTGCCGCACCAAGGGCATGGTGTGGGTGCAGGATTATCATTTCTTGCCGCTCGGCGCGGATCTGCGCAAGCTCGGCGTCACCCAGCCGATCGGCTTCTTCCTGCACACGCCGCTGCCGGGCCGCGACATGCTGGTGACGATCCCGCATCATCGCGAGCTGATCGAAACGATGCTGGCCTACGATCTGATCGGCTTTCAGACGATCGACGGTAAGCGCAACTTCGAGGACTATGTCCGCCGGGAGCTGGGTCTTCCCGTCGTCGGATCGAGCGTGCGGTCGCGGCACGGCGAGACGCGCCTCGGCGTCTTCCCGATCAGCATCGACACCGAGCTGTTCGCCAACCGCGCCACCAAGGCGGCGGCCCGGCCCGAAGTGTCGCGGCTGCGCTCCAGCCTGCAGGGCGCCAAGCTGATCATCGGCGTCGACCGGGTCGACTACTCGAAGGGCCTGGGCAACCGCGTGCGCGGCTTCGCCGAGCTTCTGGACAACGAGCCGTCGGTCCGGCGCGGCGTCACGATGATGCAGGTGGCGGTGCCGTCGCGCGGCGACATTCCAGCCTACAAGGCGCTGAAGTCCGAGATCGCCACGCTGGTGAGCGACGTCAACGGCCGCTACGGCGAGCCCGACTGGACGCCGATCCGCTATCTCAACAAGGGCTTCTCTCAGACGACCCTGGCCGGGTTCTACCGGACCGCCAATGTTGGACTCGTGACACCGCTCAACGACGGCATGAATCTGGTCGCCAAGGAATACGTCGCGGCGCAGAATCCGTTCGATCCCGGCGTGCTGGTCCTGTCGGAATTCGCCGGCGCCGCGCGCGAGCTCGACGCCGCCCTGATCGTCAATCCGCACGACTCCTCGGCCATCGCGGGGGCGCTCGGTCGGGCGCTGACGATGTCGGCGGAGGAACGCTCCGAACGCTGGCAGACGATGATGAAGGTCTTGCGTGCGTCGTCCGTCCAGCTATGGTTCGCGAACTTCGTTCGCGCCCTCGACGACTCGGCCTACATGGCGCTGCCGGTCGTCACCAAGGTCCCGACGGTGCCCGCGACCGGCTCGCGCGGCTCCGAGGCGCCGGTGGTGCGGTTCGAGCGCCACTGATCCGACCGCCACGGGTGATCCGACCGCCGCGGGCCGAGCACGGGACGAACCGATCGTCATGACTGAAGGCGAGCTGAGCCGTCGGGCCGAGGAATTCGGCGTCGAGACGAGCTATTACGACGCACGCGGCACGTTCCGCGAGGCGAGCGAGGACGCGGTGCGGGCGATCCTCGACGTGCTGGCGCGCAGCGGGCCGCCGCCCGGCGCCGAGCCGCACGTGCATGTCCGCCGCAAGGGCCACATCGAGCCAGTCTACGGAATCTGCAACGACGGCGCCGCCTGGCGCCTGATGCGCGGCAACCGCACGGTCGCCTCCGGCCATTGCGAGCACGGCGGCGTCGCGCTGCCGGAGAAGACCAAGGTCGGCTCGTATCGGCTGGCCGTCGACGGCGCCGACGGCGCGCGGCCGCAGGCCGTGCTGGTCGCCCCCGCCGCGGCGTGGCAGCCGAAGACCTTCGACCATGGCGGCCGCGTCTGGGCCTTCGCGGTCCAGCTCTACGGCGTGCGCTCGGCCCGCAACTGGGGCATCGGCGACTTCTCGGATCTGCGCGAGCTGGTGCGGGTCGCGGGATCGCTGGGCGCCGCCGGCGTCGCGCTCAATCCGCTGCACGCCATCACGCTCGACGACCCGAGCGCGATCAGTCCCTATTCGCCGACCAGCCGGCTCTTTCTCAATCCGCTGTATATTGACGTGACGGCCATTCCGGAGTTTCCGGGAGTCGACGGGACCAGCGTCGCCGGCGACGTCGCGCGGCTCCGCGACTCCGAGCAGGTCGATTACGCCGGCGTGATCCAGGCCAAGCTGAAAGGGCTGCGCGCCGCCTTCGACGCGTTCCGCGACAACGCCAGCGAGGAGCGGCGCGCGGACTTCGCCGCCTTCAAGGCGGAGCGCGGGCACTGGCTCGAAGGGTTCTGCGCCTTCGCGGTGCTGCGCGCCCGCCACGGCGGGCCGTGGTGGATGTGGCCCGAGGAGTGGCGCGCGCCGACCCGCGAGGCGCTGGCCGCGCTCGCCCGCAGCGACGGCGCCGAGCTGGACTTCCACGCCTTCGTGCAATGGACCGCCGACCGCCAGCTCGCCGCCTGCGCCGCCGTCGCGGCCGAGATCGGCATGCCGATCGGCCTCTATCTCGACGTCGCCGTCGGCGTCGCGGCCGACTCCGCCGACGTCTGGTCGAGCCAGGGCGCCTATGTGCGCGAGCTGTCGGCCGGCGCGCCGCCCGACCTCCTCAACACGGCCGGCCAGGACTGGGGCCTCGCCTCGTTCAATCCGCGTGTCCTGATGGACACCGACTTCGCCCTGCTGCGCGAGACGCTGCGCGCCGTGATGCGGCACGCCGGCGCGATCCGGCTCGACCACGTGCTGGGCTTCAACCGGCTCTACATGGTGCCGCACGGCTTCAAGCCCGACCAGGGCACGTATGTGCGCTTCCCGCTCGAGGCCATGATGGCCGTGGTGGCGCAGGAGAGTCAGGCCCAGCACTGCCTCGTCATCGGCGAGGATCTGGGCACCGTTCCGGACGGGTTCCGCGAGACGCTGGCCGGCTGGAACGTGTGGTCCTATCGGATCATGCTGTTCGAGCGCGAATGGAATACGGACAGCGCGTTCAGCCAGCCGGGCGAGTATCCGGAGCAGGCGCTGGTGTCGTTCTCGACCCACGACCTGCCGACCTTCTCGGGCTGGCTGTCCGGTCACGACCTCGACGTGAAGCACGGGCTCGGCATCGACCCCGGTGAATCAGTCGACGATCGACAATATGCGCGCAAGATGGCCGCAGAGGCCTTGCGTCGCGACGTCAATGCCGACCACGTCTCGTTCGACGGGATCGCCCGCTTCCTGGCCCGCACGCCGAGCCGCCTGCTGGTGGTCGCGGCCGAGGACGCCTTCCAGGTGGTCGACCAGCCGAACGTGCCCGGCACCATCAACGAGCATCCCAACTGGCGCCAGAAGCTGCCGGTGCGGCTGGAGGACTTCTCCACCGACCACCGCCTCGCCGAGGTCGCCCGCATCCTCCGCGAGGAAGGCCGCGCGTTCGGCTGAGGGCCCGTCCCGGGCCGCAGTCCGGTCGGCGCCACGGCGGCGCCGTCCGCGGGCGCTCGCCCCATAAGGTCGTGACCGTCGACGATCTCGCGCCGTCGCGTCCTCGGTGATCGCAGATGAACGAGTCCGGGCCCAGCCGCGATGGCGGCGGGCACCGGCGCCGTGCGCCACGTCACCGCCGACCTCGACTCCCGCGCATGTCATCCTCACACCCGACGCCGGCTCGCCGGCTCGCCGGCCGCCTCGACCGGGCGGCCGCAGTGGTCGCGCCGGACCCGGACTCGCGGCTTGAACAGTTATGGTCCATCGACTATGGTCGCAGTACCATAATCGCGGGAGCACTTGTCATGCAGAGCGGAGATGCGAGTCGGGCGATGGCTCGCGTCACGCGGGATGCCGTGCTGCGGACGCTGCTCGATCTCATCGACATCCGCAGCCCGACCGGGCACGAGGCGGACATGGCCGGCTACATCGTGCAGCGCCTTCGGCGCGCCGGTCTCGATGCGGCGCCGCAGCCGGTCGAGGACGGGCGGCCCAACGCCGTCGCCCATTGGCGCGGGACCGGGGACGGGCTCAATCTTCTGTTCACCGGTCACATGGACACCTCGTATTCGGGCGACGAGCCGCATCTCGACGGCGAGGGCTTCCGGCCGAAAGGAATCGAACGCGACGGCTGGGTCTGGGGGCTCGGCGCCAACAACATGAAGAGCGGGCTCGCCGGCCTGATCGTCGCGATCGAGGCGATCGCCCAGGCCGGGATCGAGCTGCGCGGCGACGTCTCTCTCGGCGCCGTCGTCGGGGAGATCGAGAAGGCGCCCGTCGAGGAGTTCCAGGGCCGCGACTATTCGGGCTACGGCATCGGCAGCAAGCATCTGGTGTCGCACGGCGTCACGGCCGACTACGCCCTGCTGGCGGAGCCCACGGCGATGCGGATCTGCACCGCCAACATGGGATGCCTGTGGGCCCGGATCACGCTGCGGGGCGGCGCGATGGCCCACTCCGCGCTCACCAACAAGCCCGGCACCGTCAACGCGATCTCGGCGATGATGCCGCTGGTCGAGGCGGTCGAGCAGTGGGCCGCCCGGTTTCGCGCCGAGAACGCCTTCATGGGCGAGCAGGCGAACGTGACGCTCGCCTGCATCCGCGGGGGCGCGCCGTGGCGGCTGTCGCGCAATCCCCAGGAGTGCAGCCTCTATCTCGATATCCGGACGGTCCCGGGCCAGACGGCCGACCAGGTCAAGCGGCAACTGCGGCGCCTGTTGCGGCAACACGCCGAGACGCACGGCGTCCAGGAGCCGGCCCTCGACTTCCTGGTGACCGACCCCGCCCTCACGCTCGAGCAGGATCTGCCGATCGTCGAGGCCTTGTCCGCCGCGCAGGCGGGCCTCATGGGCGAGGCGAGCCGTCCGTTCCTGCGCCGGCCGGGATCCGACGCGATCCATCTGTCGCGCTACGACGTGCCGTGCGTTCAGTTCGGCCCCGGCGGACGCCTGCATCCGGACGCGAAGGGACGCTCGATGCACGAGATCGGCGACCATGTCCTGCTCGACGACGTGGTCACGGCCTCGCGCATCTATCTCGCGACCGCGCTCGACCTCTGCAATCGGCCCGCCGTCGACGCGGGCCGCTGAAAAAGACACGACAGGGAGGAGACCATGCATCCAGATCGAGGATTCGCGACCCTACGCGCCGCCGCCTGTGCGCTGCTGATCGGCGCGACGGGCACGTCCGGCGCGTCCGCGCAGGACTATCCGACGCGCCCCATCACGTTCGTCGTGTCGTTCGCGCCCGGCGGGCTGTCCGACGTGCCGGCGCGGTTTCTGGGCGCCGAGATGCAGCAGCGCATCGGCGAGACGATCGTGGTCGAGAACCGGCCCGGCGCGTCCGGCATCAACGGCGCGAGCTCGGTGCTGCGCTCCAATCCGGACGGCTACACGCTGCTGGTCAGCGCCCTGTCCGAAGTCCAGAATCTGCACTACCTCTCGGTCCCCTACAAGTTCACCAGCGACTTCACCCCGATCGGCAAGATCGCCGACGGCCCGACCCTGGTCCTGATCGTCAAAGGCGACTCGCCCTACAAGACCCTCGACGATCTGATCCGGGTCGCGAAGGCGACGCCCGACAAGGTCACGTTCGCCACCTCGGGGCCGGCCACGTCGCCGGCGATCGCCGTGTCGCAGCTCAACGCGATGGCGGGCACCAAGATCGTCGACGTCCCCTATCGCGGAACGGCGCTGGCGGCCACGGCGGTGATGAGCGGCGAGGTCCAGGGCGCCTTCGTGTTCTATCCCAGCGCCAAGCCGATGGCCGACGACGGCAAGGTCCGCATCCTGGCCGTCGCGAGCCGCGAGCGGGTTACCCAGTTGAAGGACGTGCCGACGATGGCGGAGCTCGGCTTTCCGGGCTTCGAGCACAACGCCTTCGTCGGCCTGTCCGGGCCGCCGAACCTGCCGCCGGCCGTCGTCGCCAAGCTGAACAAGGTGCTCAACGAGACGGTTCATTCGCCGTCGTTCCGGGCCCGGATCGAGCCGCTCGGCATGGTGCCGCCGCAGGGCGCGAACACGCCCCAGGACTTCGCGACGTTCCTGGTGAAGGAGACCGAGTACCAGGCCGAGCTGGCCAAGGTCTCGGGCCGTCAGACCGTCAAGTAGGAGCAGATGCGGGCGCTCGGTTCACGCACCGGGCGCCCGGGCCGACCGTCCCGCCCCGAGCTGCGTCTTGATCCACTCGCACCAGTCGATCACCAGCCGCCGGCTGTCGATCTCCAGCATGATGTTCGCGCAGGTGCCGAACAGCGGATGCTGGAAGGCCGGTGGAAAGCCGACGTCGTTCTCGGTCTGCAGATACGTGCTGTGCGCCTTCAGGTTCTCGATCTCCTGGGCGGCCAGCGCGATCTGCCGGTCGAGGAACGCGACGGCTTCCTTCCTGCTCAGGAGCCACAGCGCATGCGCCCGGATGCTCAGCTCCCGCCGGCTGGAGAACGGCTCCGGCTCGCTTCTCAGCCAGTCGAGCAGGGTCTCTCGTCCGAGCGGCGTGAGCGTATAGACCTTCTTGTCGAACGGCCGGGCCTCCTTCACCACGCGGAACGTGACCTGCTTGTCCCGCTTCAGCTTGGCGAGCTCCTTGTAGATGTTGCTGTGCCCGGACGAGGCGAAGATCACGCTGCGGACCCCGGACGTGAAGCGGGACAGCTCGTAGCCGGTCCTCTCCTTGCGCGCCAGAAGGCTCAGCAGGGAATAGCCGAGCAACGAGATCGTGGCGCGAGGCGCGGCCGTGCTGGTCGAGGGTCTACGGCTCATCGCGGATCTCCGTTCGGCCGGAGAGATGCACGGCGGCGGACGGTTCCGCAACGGGAAATCGACACGGCGCACCTCGCCGAGATCGTCGCGACACACGAGGCCGGCCCGTCGCCGCCCCTCTGTTCACATCGAACGTCATTTATGGTACTTGGACCATAAAGAAACTGGGAGCCGTCCGTGTCGAGACCGTACTACCATCCTGATCCGGTTCGCGGAGAGGGCGCGCAGCAATATGTCGGTGTGCCCCATCAACTCACCGAGCCGTGGCCGGAAGAGTCCCGCAACGTGCGCCTGGTCGCGCATTCCGACCTGAACGGATGGGGCGACGCGTTCCAGATCCAGGTCGGCAAGGGAGTCTGCTACGTCGCCGCCTCCGGCGTGAACGGCCACAACGGGATGACGGTGCTCGACGTCTCGAACCCGTCGAAACCCAAGATCGTCGATCAGATCGTGGATTCGCCGGCGGCCCGCACGCACAAGGTGCTGCGGATCACCGACGACGTCCTGTTGACCAACAGCGAGCTCCGGCCGGCGCTGCGCAAGGAGTATCCGGACGCGATCCCGGGCCTGCGGATCCTCGACAACACCGATCCGTTCCATCCCAAATACGTGCGGCACATCCGCACCGAGGGGTTCGGCGTCCATCGTCCGATCTTCGACCGCAAGCGCAACCTGCTCTACAGCTCCGGCTTCAAGGACGGCTATCGCGGCAAGGTCCTGCTCGTCCACGACATGAATGACCCGTGGAATCCCGAGCTGATCGGCTTCGGCGTCATCCCGGGCCAGGCCGAGCACGAGGCGCCCACCTGGGACAGCACGCTGGTGTCCGACAAGCGCGTCTGGATCCACGAAGGCAATCCGTTCGGCAACTACGTGACGGCGGCCTATTGGGACGGCGGCATCGCGATGTTCGACCTGACGGACCCGACGTCACCGAAGTTCATGTGGCGGCAGAATCCGCACGAGACCCACGGCTGGCCGGGCTGCTATCACAGCTTCCTGGTGCCGGAAGGATCCGAGTTCGGCATCGCGACGCAGGAAACCACCACGGTGAACTGCGACGAGCCGCCGGCCTTCGTCACCTTCTACGACCTGCGCAACATCCAGCACCCGTTGCCGATCAGCACCTTCATGCCCTACGAGATCGACCCCTACAGCATGCGGCCGCTCGATCCGAAGTGGAGCCATACCGGCGCGCGGCACGGCGCGCACAACATCTGGCTCGACATGAAGAAGGACGATCTCGTCTATATCTGCTGGTTCAACGCGGGGCTGCGGATCATCGACTGGTCGAATCCGTTCCGGCCCAAGGAGGCCGGCTACTACATCCCGGCCGGCACCAAGGAGCGGTGCTGCCCGCAAAGCAACGACGTGCAGGTGGATCCGGAGACCGGGCTGATCTACATGGCCGACCGCTGGGGCCTCGGCCTGCACATTCTCGAATACACGGGCGGCTGAGCCCGGCGGTGCGACGGATCGACGGCCGGGGCTCCTCGTGACCCGACGTCGCACCCGCCGCCGAACAAGACGCCGTGTCGCGGAGACAGTCGACCGCGGCCACGGCGGCCCCGCCCCGATCGACGGCCCGGCGCCGGAGAACCGGGGCTCCGCGACCCTGTTGCGGTTGCGCAATCGTCCGGTTCATCCTAGGTGCAGGGACGAGCCAACCGCACGATGGGGCCCCATGTCCGCGCAAACGCATCTCTTCAAGTGCCTGTCCGACAATTACGGCGTGCTGGTCCATGATCCGGCGACCGGGGCCACGGCCGCGATCGATGCACCCGAGGCCTGGGCGGTCGACGCGGCCCTGAAGGAGACCGGCTGGACGCTCACCGACATTCTGGTCACCCATCACCATGGCGACCACACCGGCGGCATCGCCGAGCTGAAGGAGCGGCACGGCTGCAAGGTGACGGCGCCGCGCGACGAGAAGCAGCCCATCCCGGCCGTCGATGCGACGGTCGCGGGCGGCGACACCGTCAAGGTCGGCGGCCTGACCGCGCAGGTGATCGACACCCCCGGGCACACGGCCGGGCACATCGCCTACGTCTTCCCGGCCGACAAGATCGCCTTCGTGGGCGACACGCTGTTCTCGATCGGCTGCGGCCGCGTCATCGAGTGCACGCCCGACGTGATGTGGGCGTCGCTGGTGAAGCTGCGCGAGCTGCCGGACGACACGAAGATCTATTGCGGCCACGAATACACCAAGGCGAACATCAAGTTCGCGCTGACGATCGAGCCCGACAACCCGGCCCTGAAGGCGCGCGCCGCGGAGGCCGACCGGCAGATCGCCGCCGGCAAGCCGACCATCCCGGTGACGCTCGGCGAGGAGAAGCGGGCCAACCCGTTCCTGCGCGCCGACGTGCCCGTGGTCGCCACCGCGGTGAAGATGAGCGGCAAGCCCGCCGCCCAGGTCTTCGCCGAGGTGCGCGAGCGCAAGAACCGGTTCTGAGGGGCGCCCGTATGCGCCAGTCCGCCCTCACCCTGAGGAGGCTGCGCAGCAGCCGTCTCGAAGGGCGAGGGCGGCCGCGCCGATTGGGATTCGGCTCTCGCGAACCGGGGCCGCATGGTTCGAGACGCGCTCCTGGGGAGCGCTCCTCACCATGAGGGTGGAATCAGGGTGCGGAGACGCGCTGTCATGAGTGTCGGGATGACCGCCGCCGACATCGTCGACCTGCTCGGGCTCGCCCCGCATCCGGAGGGCGGGCATTTCCGCGAGACGTTCCGGGACGCGGCGGAGCCGGCAGGGCGGTCGGCGTCGACCGCGATCTACTTCCTGCTGGCGCGCGGCGAGCGCTCGCGCTGGCACCGGGTCGACGCCGTCGAGGTGTGGCACTGGTATGCCGGCAGTCCGCTGCGGCTGGAGATCGCGGCGGACGGCGAGCCCGCACGCACGATCCGGCTCGGCCACGATCTCGCCGCCGGCGAGCGGCCCCAGGCCGTGGTGCCGGCCGGCGCCTGGCAGGCGGCCGAGACGCTCGGCGACTGGACGCTGGTCGGCTGCACGGTGGCGCCGGGCTTCCTGTTCGACCGCTTCGAGCTGGCGCCGCCGGACTTTTCGCCGCCGGCGGGGTGACGCGAACGCGGCGTCGGCATGGGTCTTTCCGGGGCGCCGCGCAGCGGTGAACCCGGACTCCGGCGACGAAGATCGATACAT
>NZ_NPEX01000203.1 GCF_003258865.1 Rhodoplanes roseus
ACTTGCGGGAATCCGACGGCGACGGCTGGAAGGCGTGCATGTCGACATTCGGCCCGACCAGCAGATCGACGGCGACCCGGCGGCCGAGCGATAAATAGGAGGCATGCCCGAGGTCTTCCCGTCGCCCGATCACGATCACGCCCGCTGCAGCGCTTCGGTGCTGGCCCATGCCGAGACGCTGTGCAAGGAGCGCCAGGAGCGCCTCACGCCGATGCGCCGGCAGGTGCTCTCGGTCCTGGCGGGCAGCCACAAGCCTCTGGGCGCCTACGAGATTCTCGAGATGGTGGTGCCCGAGGGGCCGCGCCCGGCGCCGATCACGGTGTATCGCGCCCTCGATTTCCTGATCGCCCAGGGGCTGGTGCACCGGATCGAGAGCCGCAACGCGTTCCTGGCCTGTTCGCATTCGCACGCGACCGGGGCGCGGGTCGCCTTCCTGATCTGCGAGCGCTGCGGCGCGGTCGGCGAGGCGCCGGCCGCCGGCATCGCCGACGCCATCGCGGCGGCGGCCGAGACGATGGGGTTCACCCCCAAAATCTCGGTGATCGAGGTGACGGGCGTGTGCGCCCATTGCGCCGGGGCCTGACCCCCGCCGGCCCGCCGTCGCCGCCCCGCCTCCCGGTCGTCCGGGCCGCGCGGCCCGTCCTTCCTCCTCGCAGGGACCCCCGCTGTGCCCGCCCGCCCGCTCGATGCGCTCGCGACCGTGACGATCATCTTCCTCAGCCTGAGCTGGGGGCTGAACCAGGTCGCCATCAAGGCCGCGGTGCCGGACATCCCGCCGCTGGTCCAGGGCGTGATCCGCTCGGCCGGCGCGCTGCTGATGCTGTTCGCCTGGTCGCGGGCGCGTGGCGTGCGGCTTTTCGTGCGCGACGGCAGCCTCGGGCCCGGCCTCCTCGCCGGTATCCTGTTCGGCTGCGAGTTCGTGATGATCTATCGCGGCCTGCTGCTCACCTCGGCGAGCCGCGGCACCATCTTCCTCTACACGGCGCCGCTGTTCGTGGCGCTCGGCGGCTCGTTCCTGCTGCCCGGGGAGCGGCTCGGGCGGCTGCAGTGGTTCGGGCTGGTGACGGCGTTCCTCGGGGTCGTGGTGGCGATCGGCGCCCCGCATCTCCTCGCCCCCTCCGGTCTCGCCCCGGCCGGCACGGCCGCGGCCGCGCCGACCGAGATCACGCTGCTGGGCGACGCCCTGCTGCTGGCCTCGGCGGTGTTCTGGGCCTCCACCACCCTGGTGATCAAGGGAACCCGGCTGGTCCACGCCGCGCCGGAGCAGACGCTGTTCTACCAGCTGGCCGCCTCCATCCCCATCTTGGGGGTCGCGGCCCTGTGGTTCGGGGAGGTCCTTCCCGGAATACCGCGGGCCGCGGCGGCCGGATGGCTGGCCTATCAAACCATCTGGGTGGTCGGAATCACCTATGGGCTGTGGTTCGCCCTGGTGAAGCACTATTCTGCCAGCCGTCTTTCGGCGTTCACGTTTCTCACCCCATTGTTCGGGGTTCTGGCCGGGCATGTCGTGCTCGGGGATGCTATAGACTGGCCGTTCGCGGTGGCGGCCGCCCTGGTGGTCACGGGCCTGGTGTTGGTGAACCGGCCCCGATGACCGCGGTCCGTTGACGTCGGCGTGCCCGTCTGGCACTCCGCCGTCGAGCATTTCAGGAGTTTTGCGATGAGCGATCAGGCAGGTCCGGCGACGCGCCGCGAGACGGTGGCCGTGAAGGTCGGCAACGTCACGGTCGGCGGCGGCGCCCCGATCGTCGTGCAGTCGATGACCAACACCGATACGGCCGACGTGGCCGGCACCGTCGCCCAGGTGGCGGCGCTGGCCCGCCAGGGCTCCGAGATGGTGCGCATCACGGTCGACCGCGACGAGGCCGCGGCCGCCGTGCCGCGCATCAAGGAGCGCCTCCTCAAGATCGGCGTCGACGTGCCGATCGTCGGCGACTTCCACTATATCGGCCACAAGCTGCTGGCCGACCATCCGGGCTGCGCCGAGGCGCTCGACAAGTACCGCATCAATCCCGGAAACGTCGGCTTCAAGGACAAGAAGGACAAGCAGTTCTCGGCCATCGTCGAGATGGCGATCAAGCACGGCAAGCCGGTGCGCATCGGCGCCAACTGGGGCTCGCTCGACCAGGAGCTGCTCACCCACCTGATGGACGAGAACGCCAAGCTGCCGAACCCCGCCGACGTGCGCGCCGTGACGCGCGAGGCGATGGTGCAGTCGGCGCTGCTCTCGGCCGCCCGCGCCGAGGACATCGGCCTGGCGCGCGACCGCATCATCCTGTCGGCCAAGGTCTCGGCCGTGCAGGATCTGATCGCCGTCTACCAGGTGCTGGCGCAGCGCTCGAACTACGCCATCCATCTCGGCCTCACCGAGGCCGGCATGGGCTCGAAGGGCATCGTCGCCTCCTCGGCGGCGCTCGGCATCCTGCTGCAGCAGGGCATCGGCGACACCATCCGGGTGTCGCTGACGCCGGAGCCGAACGGCGACCGCACCCTCGAGGTGAAGGTCGCCCAGGAGATCCTGCAGACCATGGGGTTCCGGGTGTTCGTGCCGCTGGTCGCCGCCTGTCCGGGCTGCGGGCGCACGACGTCGACGACGTTCCAGGAGCTCGCCAAGGAGATCCAGGGCTTCATCCACACCTCGATGCCGGAGTGGAAGACCCGCTATCCGGGCGTCGAGCGGCTCAACGTCGCCGTGATGGGCTGCATCGTGAACGGGCCCGGCGAGAGCAAGCACGCCGACATCGGCATCTCGCTCCCCGGCACCGGCGAGACCCCCACGGCCCCGGTCTTCGTCGACGGCAAGAAGGTCGCGACCCTGCGCGGCCCGACGCTCGCCGCCGACTTCAAGACCATGGTGATCGACTACATCGAGCGCCGCTACGGCACGGGAGCCAGGACCGCGGCGGAGTAGGGCGGGGTCTCCTCGGTCCTCTTCGCTCGCGGGAACGTCCACCCAGCCTCCACCGGTCCCGCGGCGCTGTTCTGCGCCCGGGCTGTGCCCATGACCCTGTCCCTCGGACATGGCCGAGGGGAGCGGAGCGCCGTGAGGCGCGTCCGTTGTCGGTGCGCCTTCGCGAGAAGGCGCGGCGCGCATCGAAGGCTCGATGCGCACGCCTCGCGGCGCTCCGCGGGTGGCGTCTTTGCGGTCTCGGGCTCGGATCACATGCGTCCGCAACCACGACGGCGGCGGTCCGGCGTCGCGCTCTGCGGCCGCTCCCAGGTCCATGGGGCCTTCCGACCCTTGTGCCCGGCGGCGCACTCCCGAGCCGCCCGGGCGCCGGCTGACGAGGCCGAGGCGCGCGGGCGCCACATGCGCCGGCGGATTGTGCTCCGTCGCTCCGGCGCCCGGCTTTTCCGGCGGCTCCGACCCGCCCTTGGTGCGGCGTTCTCGACGCTCCCCTCCGTCGCCGGAGGCTCGCGCAAAAAAAGCCGCACGTCGCCGGCCTGCCCCATCGCCCGACGTCACCGGTCGACGCCCCTCGACGGGCAGGACCAGAGGGGTGTACAGCGAGATAGGAATATAGTCAAGGGGCCGGAAAGGCGGCGCCATGGCACGGCGGGTGAGTTCCCCGGTCTTTCCGGAGCGCGAAACCTCCCGGACGACCGGCCCGACAGGAACGCCCGCCGGCCGGCCGCATTGGACCACCGACGCGGCGTGCAGGCGCGCCCGTCCGACACGGGTCCGGCGGACCGCAGATCGGAGAAGCGGCAGTGGCTTGGGTCCGGATCGCCTACAATCGCCTGCGGACGAGCCTCTGGCTGATCCCGGCCGTGATGGCGGCCGCCGCGACGGCCCTCGCCTTCGCGGTGCTGTACTCCGGTCTCGACCTGCGCATCTCGCCGCAAGGCGGACAGGGCTGGGTGTTCAGCGGCGATGCCGGCACGGCCCGCGATCTGCTGTCGACGCTCCTGTCCGGCATGATCACCATGACGTCGCTCGTCGTGTCCATCACCATGGTGGTGCTGTCGCTCTCGGCCGGGCAGCTCGGCCCGCGGCTGATCTGGAACTTCATGGGCGACCGGCAGATCCAGACCGTGATCGGCCTCTTCGTCGCCACCATCCTGTACACGCTCGTGATCCTGCGCAGCGTCAACGAGGAGCTCGGGGCCTCCTATGTCCCGCACGTCGCCATCACGGTGGCCAGCCTGCTCGTCGTCACCTGCCTGTTCGCGTTGCTCTTCTATCTCAACAAGCTGGCCCGCTCGATCATCTCCGACACCATGATCGACCGGGTCGCGCAGAACCTCGCCGGCGCGATCGCGGCGCAGCCGCAGGCCCGCGTCGCCACGGTCGGCGGGCCGCTGCCGAGCGGATCGCACCGGCGCACGATCGCGCTCGAGACCAGCGGATACGTCCAGTTCGTCGACTACGCCGCGCTGTGCCGAATCGCCACCCGCCGGAACGCCCTGCTCACGGTGCGGATCAGGCCCGGGCATTTCGCGATCCGGGGCGGCGGCCGCATCGACGTCCTGTCGCAGGACCCGCTGCCGGAGCCCGTCGATGACGACGTCCGCGCCGCGTTCGTCATCGGCCCGGATCGGACCGCGGACCAGGATCTGGAATACTCGATCCGTCAGCTCGTCGAGATCGCATTGCGGGCCCTTTCACCGGGCATGAACGACGCGTTCACGGCGATGGCCGTGATCGACCGGCTTGCGGCGGCCGTCGAAGCGATCGGACGGCGCCCGTTGCCGCGGCCCGAATACACGGACCAGAACGGCACCGTCCGGGTGATCGCCGACGTGAGCACCTACGAGGGCGTGGTGGATGCCGCCTTCCTCCAGATCCGGCAATCGGCCGCGCACGACCCGGCGGTGCTGATGCAACTCGCCGCACGGCTCGGCGACCTCCTCGAAGTCTCCCGCTCGGACGAGCAGCGGGCCGTGCTGACGAAGCATATCGAGCTGGTGCGGCGCCTCTCCGGCGCGCTGGACGAGCCGGCCGATGGCCGGGCGCTGGAGCACACGGTCGCCGAGGCGCGCGGGCGGTCCGCCGCCGCCCTGCCGCCGCGTGCGACACGCCCGGTGCGCAGAGCAGACTAGCAGCCTGTCCTCCGCGGCAAGGCCGAACGGCGGGTTGAAAACCACGACCGTCGGTCGACCAAGGACCTCCCCGGCCTGCAGTGAACGTCCGGACGGCCAGGGTATCTCCCGTGGCGTTCCGGGGCGCAGTCGGCCGCGCTTATCACACCAATCATAACAAGTGGGGCGCCGATCTTGACAGGCCGGTGCGCGGACCGGAGTATCTTGATATCGAGACAAATGCAGGAACAGAGCCATGCAGGGGTGTGCGGTCAAGACGTGTTCTGCCGTTGCCGCGTTGCTCGTATGTGCGTCACTTTCGAACGCGAATGCTCAATCGAGCGCCGGTGCGCCGGCCGAGAGCGCTTCACCCCGGCTCCAGGCGGTCGACACCGCCATCCAGACGCAGATCTCCCGCAAGATGTGGCCCGGTGCGGTCACGTTGATCGCGCGGGACGGAAAGATCATTCACTTCAGCGCGCAAGGGTCGCTCGACAAGGATTCGACCCGGCCGATGCCGAAGGACGCGATCTTTCGCATCTTCTCGATGACCAAGCCGATCATCAGCGTCGCCGCGATGATGCTGGTCGAGCGTGGACAATTGAGGCTCGATGATCCGATCACGGACTACGTCCCCGAGCTGAAGCCGTTGAAGGCTTTCAGCGCGCCGGGTCAGGAGCCGGTCGCGCTGGCGCGTCCGGTCACGGTTCAGGATCTGATGCGCCACACCTCGGGCTTCACCCAGAAGTTCCTGGGCATGCGCCCCAAGGAGGTCGCCGACGCCTATGCCGAGAAGGATGTCGAGACGTTCAAGCAGGATCTCGGTCCGGACGAGGTTCTGACACGGCTGGCCGCGATCCCGCTGGCGTTCCAGCCCGGTACGACGTTCGAGTACGGGATGTCGACGGACGTGCTCGGCATCATCCTGGAGCGCATCACCAACAAGCGACTGGATGTGCTTGTCCGTGAGCTCGTTCTGTCGCCGCTGGGGATGGCGGACACCGGATTCAACGTGGAGCCGAGCAAGGCGAACCGTCTCGCCGATGCGTTCGACAGCGATCCGCTGAAGGCGGCGCTTTGGGGATGGGTGCGGGTCGATGCGGACCCGGGCGCCCGGATGCGGCTGGCGTCCGCCGGAATGGTGTCGACGGCCGAAGACTACTTCAAGTTCGCTCAGATGATCTTGAACCGGGGAGAGCTCAACGGTGTGCGGCTCCTCTCGCCCAAGACGGTGGATTTCATGCTGAGCGACCACATCGTCGGCATGGCCGGGTCGCCTGCGGCGATCGCCGGCCCGGGATATCGCTTCGGTCTGGGTTTCGCGGTGCGGACGCAGCCCGGCATGGCCGTGACACCGGGGAGCGTGGGTGACGCAAACTGGTCCGGCGTCGGCGGGACCGCCTTCACGGTGGACCCGCAGGAACGGATCGTCGGCGTGATCATGGTCCAGGCGCCGTTCAACCGAATCCACGCCCGAAACCTGTTCAAGAACCTCGTCTACGCGAACGCTTTCGGGCCGAGGCCCTGACGCCGTCGCGGGCACCGGGATCGCTCACGATCCCGGTGCCCGACGGTATGCTCCCGAGCCGCCCGCGCTGAGGAGATCGGTCTGCCGCGCGCCCGCATCATCCTGTCGGCCGAGCTCTCGGCCGTGCAGGATCTGATCGCCGCCTGCGCAAGGACGGCTGCGGAGCAGGGGCGGGGGCCCCAGCGACGGCGCCGCAGGGCGCAACGAGCGAACAGCGAATTGCACCGGACCGAACGACGCGATCAGCGAGGCCCCATCCGGGCAGCGCAACTCTTTGCGCTCCTTGCGCCCGATTGCACGCATTCGCATGTTTGATTTAACTCAACCCGTGCGGCGAGGCAGGGGAGTAGAGGATCCCGCGTCAGGTGGAGATCCGACAGATGATGAAGCTCGCCGTGCTGATCTGGATGATGCTGGGCATCACGCTCGCCGGGGCGCTGGTGGTGGTCGTGGTGAGCATCCCGTCGCTCTACAACCAGGGCATGAGCCTGATTCCGATCGTCGCGGCGGTCGGCTTCGTGCTCGCCGTTCCGGCCGCGATCCTCATCGCCAGGAAGATCGACCAAGCGACCGCCAAGCGCGCCTGATCGTCTTTTCGCGCGACCGCGTGCCCGGCCCGGCCTCGTGAGGTCGCGGCCTCAGCCGCGCGGCGCGGGCGGCAGGGCGTCGCGGATCTGGTTCCAGATGCGGTTGAAGGCCGCGGCGTCGACCCGCTTGAGCGCGGCGAGGTCGTCGAGCAGCTCGTTGACCTCCGACAGCGGGCCGCGGTGCGGCTTGCCCTGATACTGCGTCGCCGCCTCGTCGGCGAGCCGGGCCAGCTCGTCGAAGCGGCCGAGCGCGAGCTGCTCCTCGGCGCTCAGCGCAGGGCGGTCGATCTTCGACGCCGCCATCATCACCGAGATCGCGTCCAGGATGGTGTTGAGCTGCTTGCCGTAGCTGCCGACCGTGTCGAGCACGTGGGCCTCGACGCCACGGTCCTGGAGGTTGGCGCCGAACGTGATCTGCGGGCTGAACCAGCCCTGGAACAGTCCCTGCCAGTTGGTCCAGGGCTGGTACAGGAAGGTTCGCAGCGCCGGGAAATCCGCCAGTGCGACGCCGCCGGACGGCGGCGGGTTCATCGGTACGTTCGCCATGATGACCCCCTGTCGAGTGGGACTTAGCGGGACCGGGGCGCGTGCGCGGAGCGGCCGGCCGCAGGCGTCACCGCACGTCCCGGGCGATGATACCAGTCCTCTGCGCGCGACGCGAGTGGGGTCGCCGGAGCTCCACGCCAACGCGGCCCGATGTGCGCCGCGCCGGCGGGTCGCCGCCGTCGGCAGGCCGGCGCAGGGCGGCAATGCGGGAGCCGCGCCTTGCAATCGTTCTGCGCGTGACTTGATGAGGGAGACCGGCGGTGCCGTCTGCCGACCGCCCATTTCGCCGCCCCGACCTCCCCGGGGCGGGTCGCTGTCTCTCGGAGCATTCATGTTCACCTGCACGGGCTATGCCGCCGCGGGCGCCGACACGGCGCTCGCTCCCTTCACGTTCCAGCGCCGCGATCCGGGTCCGACCGACGTCGCGATCGACATCCTCTATTGCGGTGTCTGCCACTCGGATCTCCACACGGTGCGCGGCGAATGGGGGAACACGCTCTACCCCAGCGTCCCGGGCCACGAGATCGTCGGCCGTGTCACGGCGGTCGGCAGCGCGGTGACGCGCTTCCGGGTCGGCGACGTCGCCGCGGTCGGCTGCATGGTCGATTCCTGCCGCACCTGCCCGAGCTGCCGCGAGGGGCTCGAGCAGTATTGCGACAACGGCTTCGTCGGCACCTACAACGGCCCGGACCGCAAGAGCGGCGGCCACACCTTCGGCGGTTACGCGGACGCCATCGTGGTCGACCACGACTTCGTCCTGAAGGTGCCGGAGACGCTCGACCTCGCCGCGGCGGCGCCGCTGCTGTGCGCCGGCATCACCACCTGGTCGCCGCTGCGGCACTGGAAGGCGGGGCCGGGCAAGAAGGTCGGCATCGTCGGGCTCGGCGGCCTCGGCCACATGGGCGTCAAGCTCGCCCATGCGCTCGGCGCCCACGTGGTGCTGTTCACGACGTCGAAGAGCAAGGTCGCCGACGGCAAGCGGCTCGGCGCCGACGAGGTGGTGCTGTCCACCGACCCGGAGGCCATGAAGGCGCATGCCGAGAGCTTCGACCTGATCGTCGACGCGGTCGCGGCCGATCACGACATCGACGCCTATCTGGGCCTGGTGAAGCGCGACGGCACGCTGGTGCAGGTCGGTGCGCCCGAGAAGCCGCTCTCGGTCGGTGCCTTCAGCGTGATCTGGAAACGCCGCAGCTTCGCCGGCTCGCTGATCGGCGGCATCGCCGAGACCCAGGAGATGCTGGACTTCTGCGGCACGCACGGGATCACGTCCGACATCGAGATCATTCCGATCCAGAGGATCGAGGAGGCCTATGCCCGCATGCTGAAGAGCGACGTGAAGTATCGCTTCGTGATCGACATGGCGAGCCTGAAGGCGGCGTGAGCTTTCGCGCCGGGCTGCGGAGCAGCACCGTTCTGATCAGACCGAGGGCCGGCTTCTGCCGGCCCTTCGCGTCGCCGGGGTCCGCGTCACGTCGTGTCCTCACACGTTAACGGAGAGTTCGGGATCTCGCGGTAGAGTGGTGCGATCGCCTCGCGAGATCGCACACCCCCGGAGACCTCATGGCCGACGCTCTGCACCGCATCGCCGAAGGCTGGCAGAAGACCCTGCCGTTCCTCGCCGTTCTCGGCGCCGCCCTGTGGCTCGCGCTGTTCATCAAGAATCCGGCCAGCGAGCAGGCGATGTTCGCGGCCCTGCTGGTGATCTACATGGTGCACCAGATCGAGGAGCATCTGTGGCCGGGCGGTTTCCGCCAATACGCCAATGCGCACGTGTTCAAGACCGGCCGCGACGACTGGCCGGTGGACGAGGGCGGTGTCGCGCTCGTCAACATCGCCTGGGTGTGGGTGCCGATCGGCCTCGCCGCGCTGTTTCCCGATGCGCTGCGCTGGGTCGGCCTCGGCTGGGTCGGGCTCACCTTCGTCAACGGGCTGTCGCATATCGGCACGACGGTGCGGTTCCGCGGCTACAATCCGGGCCTCGTCACCTCGATCGTGATGTTCCTGCCCTTCACGATCTGGGTCTTCGCCGCCGAGTATCTCCGCGGCACCCTGTCGGGTGGCGAGATCGCCGGCCTGCTGGTCGCCGGCGTGCTGCTCCACGTCCCGATCGCCGCCCTGTTCGTGATCCCCTTCCGTCGTAAGACGCCCGCGCTGGTGTGATCACGAGGCGGGTGCGTCGTCGCCGACCATCGTGCACGACCGCTCGGTCGTCGTCGTCCGCGCAGGCGAGGGCTTTACAACATTAGTCATTCCGGGACGGCGCGTAGCGCCGGACCCGGAATCCAGCCGACGATGCCGAGTTCTCCGCTGGATTCCGGGTTCGCGCGGTCCGCGCGCCCCGGAATGACGGGTTGTGCAAAGCCCTCGCGCAGGCGGACGACCCAGTATCCACCGAGGTCCGCGACTGGCCCGACGCGCTGCGGCGTATTGGGTGCTCCGCCTTCGCGGAGCACGAGCACCGACAGACTTCGGCCGTCTAGCGCCGCGAGATGTCGGCACCATCGCCCGTCACAGCCAGCGGCGGACCTCGGTCTCGCTGGGCAGGCGACCCTGCGGCGTCACCTCGTCCACGGCTTCGGGCAGGCGCTGGCTGAGCTCGGCCAAAAGCTCGTCGCGTGACAGGCCGGTGCGGCGGGCGAGCTCGTCGATGCGGTCGCGGCCGAGCGTCTCCTCGAGGTCGCGGGCCGAGATCGACTTGTTGGGGCCCTTGCCGATCCACGAGTCGGCGACGTCGCCCTTGCCCTTCTGGTGGAACTGGTCGACCAGATCCTTTAGGCCGCCGCTGAGCGCGCCGCCCGCGGCGCCGCCGCCCAGGAGGCCGCCGAGCCCGCCCAACAGGCCGCCGAGACCGCCGCTCGACCCTTCCTGATGGCCGACCTTGCCGGGACCCCACGGGGGCGCATTGGTCTCGGCCTGCGGCACCGGGGCGCTGCCCGAGCCGAAATGCTTGTAGGCCTTGTAGGCGAGCAGGCCGAGCACCGCCATGGTGATGGGCGACATGCCGCTCTTGTCGCCGGCGCCGCCCGCCGGCTCGGGCGCGCGCTCGCCGCGCGGGCCGTTCATCATTCCATTGATGACGTCGAGAAGTCCCATGGTCGCCTCCTGGCCGCCCCCGCAGCATAGATCGCGTGCGGAGGCGACGGCTGCAAGGCATCGGCGGTGC
>NZ_NPEX01000204.1 GCF_003258865.1 Rhodoplanes roseus
GCCGGCTCCGCCGCCGCGCCGCCGTTGACCACGCCGGCCCGCCCCGCCATGGTCCCGGCCCGAGCCGCCGCCCCCCACGCAGAAGCACCAAGCCGATGACCGCCACCGACACCGCCCCTTCCACCGTGACGCCGCCTCCGAATTCCGTCGTCGCGGTCGGCAGCGGCGCTGGCCGCGTGCGCTTCGGCAATGCGCTGCCGCTCACGCTGATCGCCGGGCCCTGCCAGATGGAGAGCCGCGCCCACGCGCTGGAGACCGCGGCCGCCTGCAAGGAGATCGCGCAACGGGTCGGCATCGGGCTCGTCTACAAGACCTCGTTCGACAAGGCGAACCGCACCAGCTTTTCCAGTGCGCGCGGCGTCGGGCTGGAGGCGGCGCTGCCGGTGTTCGCCGAAATCCGAGAAACCCTCGGCCTGCCGGTGCTCACCGACGTGCACGACGCGGCGCAGTGCGGGCCGGTGGCCGAGGTCGTCGACATCCTGCAGATCCCAGCCTTCCTTTGCCGCCAGACCGATCTGCTGATCGCCGCCGCCAAGACCGGGCGCGTCGTCAACGTCAAGAAGGGTCAGTTCTTGGCGCCATGGGACATGGCCAATGTGGTCGGCAAGCTGACGGGCGCCGGCAATCCGGACGTGCTGGTCACCGAGCGCGGCGCCTCGTTCGGCTACAACACGCTGGTCTCCGACATGCGGGCGCTGCCGATCCTGGCGAGGACCGGCGCGCCCGTGATCTTCGACGCCACCCATTCGGTGCAGCAGCCCGGCGGGCAGGGGACGTCGTCGGGCGGCGACCGCGCCTTCGTGCCGGTGCTGTCGCGCGCCGCCGTGGCGGTCGGGGTGGCCGGGGTGTTCATCGAGACCCATCCGGATCCGGACCGCGCCCCCTCGGACGGCCCCAACATGGTGCCGATCGCCGAACTCGAGGCGCTGCTGCGCATGCTCGTCGCCTTCGACCGGCTCGCCAAGGGGATCGACTGAATCGGACCCGTCGAACCGATCGGTTGAACCCGGGCGGGCCGCGTCGCAACCTAGTCAGAACAAGACGGGGGAGACGCCATGCTGCTGCAATCGCTCGCCGGGCTGCCGGCCTTCCTGGCCTATCTGTGCACGGCCCTGGTCGCCGCCGTCCTGTATCTGCTGATCTACACGCGCATCACCTCGCACGACGAGTTCGCCCTGATCGCCAGGAACGTGCCGGGCGCCGCCGTGTCGCTCGGGCTGGCGCTGCTCGGCTTCGCGCTGCCGGTGGCGAGCGCCATCGCCCACGCCTCCTCGCTGCTCGACTGCGCGGTGTGGAGCCTCATCGCGCTCGCCGTGCAGATCGGCGTCTATTTCCTGGTCCGTATTCCGGTGCCGGATCTCTCCAAGCGGATCGCCGACGGCGAGCTCGCGGCGGCCCTCTGGCTCGGCCTCGCCTCGCTGGCCGCCGGCGCGCTCAACGCCGCCTCGATGTCCTACTAGGGCCGCGCCATGAAGCGATCGACCCAGGTGGGGCTGGTGCTGATGTCGGCGCTCGGTGTCGGCGGCACCGCCTACATGCTGATGCCGGGACAGGACTGCCGGCCGCCGGAGCAGCAGCCCGGCCTGCATGCGCCGCTCGCCCCCGGCGCCGCGGCCCAGCCGGCCGCCCAAAACTGCGCCCCGCGCGGCTCGTCCGGATCGAGCTCGGGCGGATACCGATCGTCCTGGTGGCACGGCGGTTCGGCCGGGCAGGGCGCGTCGTCGACCGGCTCGACCCAGAGCGCAGTGCGTGCCGCCGGCACGTCGTCCTCCGGCCTCGGCGCGACGTTGCGCAACGGTTTCGGCTCGATGGCGCGCGGCTTCTCGTCCGGGGGCTGAGATGCAGCGCATCGTCTGCCCGGAGCGCGACGACTGGCGCGACGCCGCCGAAAAGGCCGGCTTCGCCTTCCACACCGTCGCGGGCGAGCCCTATTGGGACGAGCGCGCCTATTACGGCTTCTCGCTCGAGCAGATCGAGCGCGACATCGAGGCGCCGACGCTCGAGATCGACCGCATGTGCCGCGAGCTGGTGGCGCGCGCCGTCGACGACGACCGCATCCTGCGGCTGCTGAAGATCCCGGAAGCCTGCTGGACCTTCATCGCGGCGAGCTGGAAGCGCGGCGACCCTTCGCTCTACGGCCGGCTCGACTTCTCCTATCACGGCACCGGACCGGCGAAGCTCCTCGAGTACAATGCCGACACGCCGACCGCCCTGTACGAGACCGGCGTGTTCCAGTGGCTGTGGCTGGAGGACGCGATCGCACGCCAGATCGTGCCGGCCGGCAGCGACCAGTTCAACGCGGTCCACGAGACGCTGATCGCCGGCTGGGCCACGGTGGCGCGGGCGCATGGCAAGGAGCGCGGTGTCGTGCATCTCGCCGGCGCGCTCGACATCCCCGAGGACCAGGGCACGCTCGCCTATCTGGAGGACACGGCCCGCCAGGCCGGGCTCGCCACCACGATGATCGCCATGGACCGCATCGGCCGGGCGCCCAATGGCGCCTTCGTCGACGAGGCCGACCGGCCGATCGGGCTCGCCTTCAAGCTCTACCCGTGGGAGTGGATGTTCCGCGAGCAGTTCGGGCGGTACCTGCCGGGCGCCTCGACCCGCTGGATCGAGCCGCCCTGGAAGGCGGTGCTGTCCAGCAAGGGAATCCTGCCGCTGCTGTGGTCGATGTTCCCGCGCCACCCCAACCTGCTGCCGGCGTATTTCGAGGACGACCCGGAGGCCGGAAAGCTCGGCGAGTCCTATGCGCGAAAACCGCTCTATTCGCGCGAGGGGGCGAACGTGGCGCTGGTGGTCGGCGGCGAGGTGCTGGATTCGGACACCGGCCCTTACGGCGCCGAGGGATTCATCCGCCAGGCCGTCGCGGCGCTGCCGCGATTCGACGGCGGCTACCCGGTGCTCGGCTCCTGGATCGTCGACGGCCACGCTTGTGGCCTGTCGATTCGCGAGGACGCGTCGCCGATCACCAAGAACACCTCGCGATTCCTGCCGCACGTCATTCTGCCGTGACGCGGGGCAGGGGCGTGGCTGCGGTGCTTGCCGCGGCGCCAGCGTGCTGTACTAATCCGGCCATGGTCGTCCTGCCGCCTCCCGCCGCATCGTCCCGACATGGCTGAGACATCGTCGCCCCCGCCGTCCGGTGCCATGCCCCCGGAGGCCACCCGGGTGCTCGTCGTCGCGGCGCTGTCGCTGTTCGTGACCAGCCTGTTCATGCGCTCGGTCGATCCGGTGATTCCGCAGATCGCCGCGGCGTTTCAGATGGATGTGCGCACCGTCGCGCTGCTCTCTACGGCCTATGCGCTGCCTTACGCGCTGGCCCAGCCGCTGCTCGGCAGCCTCGGCGACACGGTCGGCAAGGTGATCGTGCTGAAGGTCTCGCTGGTCACCAGCGCCATCGCCGCCTTTCTCGGGGCCTTCGCGCCCGACTACTCGGTGCTGTTCGCCTCCCGCGCGATCGTCGGCGTGGTGTCGGGGGGCCTGTTTCCGATCGCCATGGCGCTCGCCGGCGACCTCGTTCCGGTGCATCGCCGGCAGATCGCGTTCGGCCGGCTGCTCGCCGCCGCGATGCTGGGCAACGTCCTCGGCTCGCCGCTCGCCGGCGTGATCGCCGACACGGTCGGCTGGCGCGGGGTCTTCGCCGTGGTCGCCAGCCTCGCGGTGGTCGCCTATGTGGCGGTGGAGATCGGGCTGCGCGGCCTCGCGCTCGACCGGCGGACGCGCTTCGAGATGGCCACGGTGGTCGGCGGCTTTCGCGCGGTCCTGCGCAACCCGCTCGCCAAGTTCTGCTTCTCGGCCGTGTTCCTGGAGGGGGCCTTCCTGCTCGGCCTGTTCCCGTTCGTCGCGCTCCTGCTCGCGGCCCGCGGCGAGGACCGCGCCGTGATCGCCGGCGTCGTGCTGGCCGGCTTCGCGGTCGGCGGGTTCCTGTATTCCGGCTCGGTGTCTCTTCTGCTCGGACGCATCGGCGAGCGCGGCATGATGATCCTCGGCGGCCTGCTGATGGCGTGCGGAGTCGTCGTCGTCTCGGCCGGCTTCGCCTGGCAGGTCGAGGTCGCGACGTTCGTGGTGCTGGGGCTCGGCTTCTACTCGCTGCATGGCGTCATCCAGGTCTACGTGACCGAGCTGGCCCCGTCGGCGCGCGGCCTCGCGATGGCGCTGCACGGCTCGGCGTTCTTCTTCGGGCAGGCGGTCGGCCCGGTGCTGTACCGCTACGGCTTCGAGCATCTCGGCGTCACTGCGGCGACCTGGGTCGGCGCCGCCGTGCTGCTCGGCGTCGGCGTGATGTGCGCCGCCAAGCTCCGCCGCCCGGCGAAGACCTGAGTCGCTGGAGCGCGATCCCGTCGGAACGGGCTAGCCCGGGGCTTGCGGCCCTCCGCGATATCGTCCATGATCGCGTCACGGCCTGGGGTGCCGCGCGGCTGCGCGGCTGAGATCACACCCACGAACCTGTCTGGGTCATGCCAGCGAAGGGAGCCGCCGATGGCAGCACAACCACGTCCATATTCCGCGTCCCCGTCAGCGCCTGACCGCGTCCCCGACGTCGTCGTGATCGGGGCCGGGGTCTGCGGCCTCGGCATCGCCTGGCGGCTGGCGCAGCGCGGCCTCGCCGTCGCGGTGCTGGACCGCGGCGCGGTCGGGGCAGGCGCGAGCCATGTCGCCGGCGGCATGCTGGCCGCCTGCGCCGAGGCCGAGCCCGGCGAGGAAGACCTCGTCCGCCTCGGCCGGCACGCGCAGGCCCTGTGGCCGGGCTTCGCGGCCGAGCTGGAGGCCGCCACCGGGCTGCCGATCGGCGTGCGCTCCGAGGGCACCCTCGTCGTCGCCCTGACGGCCGACGACCGCGCCCGCCTGGTCCATCACCTCGCCTTCCAGCAGGGCCTGGGACTGCCGCTCGACTGGTTGCCGGCCGCCGAGGTGCGCCGCCGCGAGCCGCATCTCGCCGCCGGTCTGGCCGGGGCCGTGTTCAGCCCGGAGGACCACCAGGTCGAGCCCCGCGCCCTCGTCGCCGCCCTCGCGGCCGCCACCGTGCAGGCCGGCGTGACCCTGCGCCCCCACACCGAGGTCGCCGCCGTCGAGGTGGAGAACGGCCGCGCCGCCGGGGTGCGGCTCGCCGACGGCACCGTCCTGCCGGCCGGGGCCGTGGTGCTGGCCGCCGGGGCTTGGTCGCGCGGCATCGAGGGCCTCCCCCCCGCCGCCCGCCCGCCGGTGCGTCCCATCAAGGGGCAGGTGGTGACGCTGCGGATGGACCCCTCCGCCCCCCTCCTGACCCATGTCCTGTGGGCGCCCGGCTGCTATCTCGTGCCGCGCGCCGACGGACGCCTCGTGGTCGGCGCGACCGTGGAGGAAAAAGGCTTCGACACGGCCATCACGGCCGGCGGCGTCCTGTCGCTGCTCGACGCGGCGTGGCGGGTGCTGCCCGGTATCGAAGATCTGCCGATCGTCGAGACCACGGTCGGGCACCGGCCGGGCAGCCGCGACGACGCACCCATTCTCGGGCCGTCCGCGGTGCCGGGGCTGGTTTACGCCACCGGGCATCACCGCAACGGCATCCTGCTGGCGCCCGTGACGGCCGACGCGATCGCCCGGCTGGTCGCCGGGGAGGGGATCGATCCGGCCATCGCGGCGTTCGGGATGGAGCGTTTCGCCGCGAGGGCGGTCGCCGCATGAGCGCAACGACCAGGATCTCAACGACCAGGATCTCGCGGATGAACAACGGGCGCGACGCGCGTATGGAGGCCCTGGCCGGCATCACGGTCAACGGCCTCGCCGAGCCCTTCGAGGCTGCGACCGTCGCGGCGCTGCTCGCCGCCAAGGACATCGATTCGGACGCCCGCGGCATCGCGGTCGCCCTCAACGGCCGCGTGGTGCCACGCACCGCCTGGAGCCAACAGGCGGTCGCCCCCGGGGACGCCGTCGAGATCGTACGGGCGCGGCCCGGAGGCTGACATGAGCATGGACATTCCCACCGACGACCCGCTGGTGATCGCCGGCCGCACCTTTTCGTCGCGGCTCTTCCTCGGCACGGCCGGCTACCCCAATCGCCGGGTGATGCTCGACGCCGTGGCGGCGAGCGGCACCGAGATGGTGACGGCCGCCATCCGCCGCATCAGCCTCGCCGGCGAGGAGGAGAGCCTCGTCGACCTGATCGGCGAGCGCGCGCATTTCCTCCCCAACACGGCGGGCTGCCAGACGGCCCGCGATGCCGTGCTCACCGCCGAGCTCGCCCGTGAGGCGCTCGGCACCGACTGGGTCAAGCTCGAGGTGATCGGCGACCGCGAGCTTCTCTATCCGGACGTCGAGGAGCTGCTGCGGGCGACCGAGACGCTCGTCGCCGCCGGCTTCACGGTGCTGCCGTATTGCAACGACGATCCGGTCACCTGCCGCAAGCTCGCCGACGCCGGGGCCGCGGCCGTGATGCCGCTGGGCGCCCCGATCGGCTCCGGGCTCGGCATCTGCAATCCGGTGATGATCGAGACGATCTGCGCCCGTTCGCCGGTGCCGGTTGTGCTGGATGCCGGCATCGGCACGGCCTCCGAGGCGGCGCTGGCGATGGAGCTCGGCTGCGCCGCGGTGCTGCTCAACACGGCCGTTTCGAAATCGAACGATCCGGTGCGGATGGCGGCGGCCATGCGGGCCGGCGTGGAGGCGGGGCGGCTGGCGTCCCGGGCGGGCCGCATTCCGCGCAAGCGCTACGCGGAGCCGTCGAGCCCGCAGCTCGGCCTCGTCGGCACGTGACCGCGCTGCCCGGGCCGCCGCTGCTCCTGGTGACGGACCGCCGACAAGCCGTCGCACCGCTCCCCACGATCCTAAAATTGGCCTTCGCGGCCGGTTGCCGCTTTGCCAGCATCCGCGAGAAGGATCTGAGCAATCCGGAGCAAGTGGCTCTTGCAAAAGAAATATTTCCACTCGCCAGACGATTCGGGGTGAGCCTTCTGCTGCACGGCGATCCGGAGATCGCGGACGCGGCCGGGCTCGCCGGCGTCCATCTTCCGGCCGGGAGCGACCCGGCGATCGCGCGCAGCATCCTGAGGGAAGGGGCGTTGATCGGCATCTCGGTGCACGGGCCGGCCGAGGCGGCCCGGCTCGATTCGGGGCTCGTCGACTATGCGGTGGCGGGTCCAGCCTTCGAGACTGCCAGCAAACCGGGCTACGGGCCGGCACTGGGCCCGGCGGGGCTTGCCGCGATCGTCGCGGCCTCCCGAGTCCCGGTCCTGGCGATCGGTGGGATTTCGGCCAAAACCATTCCGGCCGTGGCCGCAGCCGGGGTCGCGGGGATCGCCGTGATGGGTGGCGTCATGCGGGCAGCCGATCCCGGCGCGGAGATTCGCGGCCTCCTGTCGGCCTGGGACGCCGCGGCTCAGCCGCGTCCCCGATAGGTCGGAACGCCTTGGTCCGGCACCCAAACGCCTTTCGGCAGCCGCCCGGCCTGGAAGAACACGTCGATCGGCATGCCGCCGCGCGGATAGAAATAGCCGCCGATCCGGATCCAGCGCGGCTTCAGGACCGACACGAGGCGCTTGCCGATCGCGACCGTACAATCCTCGTGAAAGCTGCCGTGGTTGCGGAAGCTGTTGAGATACAGCTTCAGCGACTTCGATTCGACGAGATGGCGGGCCGGCACGTAGTCGATCACCAAGGTCGCGAAATCGGGCTGGCCCGTCACCGGGCACAGCGAGGTGAACTCGGGGAACGTGAAGCGCGCTACATAAGGCGTGTCGGGATGCGGATTCGGCACCCGGTCGAGCGGCGCGTCGTCCGGCGACGCGGGCAGGGACGTCGGCCGTCCGAGCTGAAGAGGACGGGGGGTGCGCGGCATGTCTTTCTCCGGTCGCGAGCGCGGGCGATGATTGCACGGAATGCACCGACGACGCTTGGCCGGTACGTTTCGGCCTGTTAAGACACCAACACCCCCCAGATTTGCAATGCGGGAGCGCTTGATGACCGCCATCGTGGACATAATCGGCCGCGAGATTCTCGACAGCCGTGGCAACCCGACCGTCGAGGTCGACGTCGTGCTGGACGACGGCTCCAAGGGCCGTGCCGCGGTTCCGTCCGGCGCGTCGACCGGCGCCCACGAGGCCGTGGAGCTGCGCGACGGCGACAAGTCGCGCTACTCCGGCAAGGGCGTCACCAAGGCGGTCGAGGCCGTCAATGGCGAGATCTACGACGCCATCTCGGGTTTCGACGCCGAGGAGCAGGCGCTCATCGACGACACGATGATCAAGCTGGACGGCACGCCCAACAAGGCGCGCCTGGGTGCCAACGCGATCCTCGGCGTGTCGCTCGCCGTCGCCAAGGCCGCGGCGACCGCCAAGGGCCTGCCGCTCTACCGCTATGTCGGTGGAACCTCGGCCCGGCTGCTGCCGGTGCCGATGATGAACATCGTCAATGGCGGCGTGCACGCCGACAATCCGATCGACTTCCAGGAGTTCATGATCCTGCCGGTCGGCGCGGAGAGCTTCGCCGAGGCGCTGCGCACCGGCGCCGAGATCTTCCACGTTCTCAAGGCGGGCCTCAAGGCCGCCGGCCACAACACCAATGTGGGCGACGAGGGCGGCTTCGCGCCGAACCTGCCGTCCGCCGACGCGGCGCTCGACTTCGTCGTCAACGCGATCGAGAAAGCCGGCTACAAGGCCGGTCAGGACGTCTATATCGGGCTCGACTGCGCCTCCACCGAGTTCTTCAAGGACGGCGCTTATCACTATGAGGGCGAAGGCAAAAAGCGCTCCCGCGACGAGCAGGTGACGTACCTCGCCGACCTGGTCGGGCGCTATCCGATCGTGACCATCGAGGACGGCATGGCTGAGGACGACTGGGAGGGCTGGAAGGCGCTCACCGACGCGATCGGGACGAAGTGCCAGCTCGTGGGCGACGACCTGTTCGTCACCAACGTCACCCGCCTGTCGCAGGGCATCAAGAAGGGCATCGGTAACTCGATCCTGGTGAAGGTCAACCAGATCGGCTCGTTGACCGAGACGCTCGCCGCCGTCGAGATGGCCCACAAGGCCGGCTACACGGCCGTGATGTCGCATCGCTCCGGCGAGACCGAGGATTCGACCATCGCGGATCTCGCGGTGGCGACGAACTGCGGGCAGATCAAGACCGGATCGCTCGCCCGTTCCGACCGGATCGCCAAGTACAACCAGCTCCTGCGGATCGAGGAGGAGCTGGGCAGCCAGGCGCAATACGCCGGCCGCGCCGCGCTCAAGGCACTCGCCTGACGCCTCCGATCGGCGGCTGAAAACCGCGACCGGAACGACACGAAGCCGGCGCATCGCGCCGGCTTCTGCGTCTGTCGGAGCGGGTTAAACCGCATTTTAACGGAAGACGCGCCCTATGACCTCATCATGGTGTCGCGTCCCCGTCTCCGATCCGTCGTCACGGCGCTCTGCGTGTATGTGCTGGCGTCGCTGATGATCGGCTATTTCGGCGTCAATGCTTACACGGGCAACCGTGGTATAAACGCGCGCAAGGATCTGGACGCCCAGATCGCCGAGCTCACTGCCGAGCTCGCCGAGGCCAAGGCCGAGCGCGAGGTGTGGCAGCGCCGCGTTTCGCTTCTGAAGTCCGAAAAGCTCGATCCCGACCTGCTCGACGAGCGGGCGAGGGCGCTTCTCAACTATGTGGACCGCCGCGATCTGGTCATGATCGTCAAGCCGCGGTGATCCGGCGCAGGTCTTCGCGTGCTCCGTCTTGCCGCCTGCAAGCCTAAGCTACATATGAATAATTCTCACAGGTTCCGGCGTCCGGACGATCCTTTCGTAGCGCCTCGAATTCGGCTATGGGGTTGATCGTTCGTCGCCACACCCCGAGGTCACGATGGCTTCCCAGAAGAAAGTCGCCGAAACGCCTGCGTCGTCAGCGCGGTCGTCCATCTTGCCGATCGATGCGAGTCCGGTGCAGGAGCTCGGTCGGGAGGCGGACCTCAAGGCGTTCTACGACATGCTGTTGATCCGCCGCTTCGAGGAGAAGGCGGGCCAGCTCTACGGCATGGGGCTGATCGGCGGCTTCTGTCACCTCTACATCGGGCAGGAGGCCGTGGTGGTGGGCATGCAGCTCGCCATGAAGGAGGGCGACCAGGTCATCACCGGGTATCGCGATCATGGCCACATGCTCGCTTGCGGCATGGATCCGCGCGGCGTGATGGCGGAGCTGACCGGCCGGCGCGGAGGATACTCCAAGGGCAAGGGCGGCTCGATGCACATGTTCAGCCGCGAGAAGCACTTCTACGGCGGCCACGGCATCGTCGGCGCCCAGGTCTCGCTCGGCACCGGGATCGCCTTCGCCAACCGCTATCGCGAGAACGACAATGTCTGCCTGACCTATTTCGGCGACGGCGCCGCCAACCAGGGACAGGTCTACGAGAGCTTCAACATGGCGGCGCTGTGGAAGCTGCCGGTCGTCTACGTCATCGAGAACAACCGCTATGCCATGGGCACCTCGGTGCAGCGCGCCTCCGCCCAGGTGGATCTCTCCAAGCGCGGCGCGTCCTTCAACATCCCGGGTGAGCTGGTCGACGGCATGGACGTACGCGCCGTCAAGGCCGCCGGCGACCGCGTGCTGAGCTACTGCCGCAGCGGCGAGGGTCCCTACATCCTCGAGATGAAGACCTACCGCTACCGCGGTCATTCCATGTCGGATCCGGCCAAGTACCGGACCCGCGAGGAGGTCGAGAAGGTCCGCATCGAGAGCGATCCGATCGAGCAGTCGCGCGCCCGCATCCTGGCCAACGGCTGGGCCGACGAGGACGCGCTGAAGAAGATGGACGCCGACGTCCGCAAGATCGTCAACGAGGCCGCTGAGTTCGCGACCTACGATCCCGAGCCGGACGCCTCCGAGCT